>DAOTNL010000142.1:0-6986 GCA_035450765.1 Kiritimatiellia bacterium
GCGCCGGGATTCCAGCCGATCACGCCGGCCTGCGGCGCCACGAGCGGGAATTCGAGCATCCGGGAATCGACGACGTGGACGGCCTCGAGCCGGGCGTCGAGGCGCGCGGCCAGGTCGATGGCGAAATCGCGGGCGACGTCGCTGCCGGGGGAACCGTCGACGCCGATGAGGATGTTCTTGATCATGGCGGCACCTCGTTCCTTGACGGCCATCATGATGGTGCGGCCGGTGCCCGTTGGCAAGGCCGAACTCAAAGAAGATGCACGAGGGCGCGGCGGAGGGCGTCGGGCGTCCAGGCGCGATACAGGAAGTCCGCGCGCGGAACGAACGGCGCGCCGGGCGGCATGGGCAGCGCGGCGGGCTGGTCGAGCAGGGTGTAGAAGCGGCAGTTCCGGTTGACGGTCCGGACCGCCTCGCCGGCCTTGGAAACGAACGCCTGCTCGGTGAAATCGCAGTTGGCCGGACCGGGGCAGCGGCCGAGCTGCGCCGCGCGCGGACAGGATTCGGAAATGAACAGCGGCGGATCGCGGTGCACGGGCCAGACCAGCGCGAACGGAAGGCGCGCGGCGAGGAGCGCCGCGTTTTCCGCGGTATCCTCGGGCGAGACCGTGAAGCGCGAGACGCCGCGCTCGCGCAGCTCGGCCGCGGCCGCGGAATTGAGGACGTAGAGCGGCCAGTCGGCGGACCAATCGAGGTCGTCGGCGCGCGGCACGAATTCCAGCGCGGAAAGGTTCGCGGCTTCCCAGCGGCGGTGGCCCCGGTCGTGGAAATGCCGGATCTGGGCCCCCAGCGCCTCGCGGTCCCACGCGCGCGAAATCGTCGGCAGCGCGAAGCGCACCGCGATCCGCTCGGGCACTTTTGCCAGGACGGCTTCGATCTGTTCGGCGCTTTCGCGTCCGAGTTCGACGATCAGTTCCGTGACGCGCGGAATCTCGCCGTCGGGAAACGCCGCGAGAACGACGGAGGGCTGGTCGGTCTTCAGCAGGAACGGGGCCGTTCCTGCGGGAGGGGGCGGGGGACAGGGTACAGGGTTCAGGGGGACGAGGGAGGAGATGGCCTGTTCGACGTGCCGCTCGCGGGCGTCGCGGAGCTGCTGCTCCAGCGCGGCCGTCAGGTCGCGGCGCAGGGCGTTGAGCTGCGAGACGGGGATGAAGACCGCCGGGCCATCCTGCGCGAGCTTGCGCAATTCGAAGGACGTGTCGCCGAGTCTGGAAAACGCGGCTTGGAGCGCGGCGGCGGCGGCGTCCGGATTCTTCGCGGCGGCGAAAGGGCCGGCGAGGGTCGCGCTGGCGGCGAGGCCGTGGCCGTCGGCGCGGGCCGCCGCGCGGGCCTCGACGCGGTCCGCGGACAGGGCGAGTTCGACGTCGAGCGGGAAGCGGCGGCGCAGGTCGCGCGGATTGGGCAGGTCGAAGCGGTAGCGCCGCTTGACGGCCTGCGAGGACGCCAGAAACAGCTCCGTGCCCTTGGGAATGCGCGGAGCCTCGGGCGGCAGCGGCACCTGCAGGAGCGTCTGCGCGGGCGCCTCGAAGACGCGGCGGCCGTTGGGCAGGAGGATTTCCTCGACGGCGAACCCGAAAGGCCGCGTTTCGCCGGGCAGCTCGACCTAGAGACCGTCGTGGACTTCGAGGGGCAGGCGCGGGCGGAACTGGAGAAAATCGCGCCCGGAATTTTCCACGCGGCCGACGGGCGTGCCGCGGTGGCCGGTGGCGTCGGGATCGATGACGTCGCGGTTGGCCTTGGATTTCAGGTAGAGGCCGGTCCAGGGCCGCGAGAAGATGGTGCGCAGGTCGTGGGCGCATTGCTCCTGCTCGCCGGCCTTGAACGCGCGGTCGAGGAGCTTGCGGTGGTAGTTCACGGCGGCGGCGACGTAGAGCGGCGATTTCTTGCGGCCTTCGATCTTGAGCGAGGCCACGCCGGCCTGGGCGAGATCGTGGATGGATGCGCCGGCGGCGAGATCCTTCATGGAAAAAACGAGGCCGGGGCGGACGGAGGCCGCGCCGGGCGCGCCGGCGGTGCAGAAGGCGTCGCGGCAAGGATAGGCGCACGCGCCGCGGTTGCCGGAACGGTCGCGGAGCAGGGCGGAGTAGAGGCAGAGGCCCGAATACGAATAGCACAGCGCGCCGTGCAGGAAGGTTTCGATTTCCGCCGGCGCCTGCTTGGCGATGGAGCGGATTTCGTCGAGGGTGAGTTCGCGGGCGAGCGTGACGCGCCGGAAGCCGAGGCGCGCGGCGGCGCGGACGCCTTCGAGGTTGTGCAGCGCCATCTGCGTGGAAGCGTGCAGGCGCAGGCCGGGGAAATGCTTGCGCGCGAGGCGGGCCACGCCGAAATCCTGCACGATGACCGCGTCCGCGCCGGCTTCGGCGCAGAGCGCGAGGGAGCGGACCAGATCCGGCAGTTCGGCTTCGCGGATCAGCGTGTTGAGCGTGACGTAGACGCGGCGCGGGCGCGGCAGGGCGTGGGCATAGGCGACGATTTCCTCGAGTTCGCGCGGGGCGAGATTGACGGCTTCCGCGCGGGCGGAGAAACGCGGCAGGCCGGTGTAGACGGCGTCGGCGCCGAACGCGAACGCGGCGTAGGCCGCGGCTTTTTCGCCGGCGGGCGCGAGCAGTTCGGTCTGGAGGGCCGGCTTGCTCACGGATTTTCTTCGGCGTCGGCGGCGAGGGCGGCCTGGACGTCGGCGGCGATCCGGGCGGACGCCGCCGCGGCGTCGGGAAAATGCACGTGGCCGCGCAATCGCCGGGTGAAGGCGATTTCGACGCGCTGGCCGTAGAGGTCGCGGGCGAAGCCGGGCACGTGGATTTCGACGACGGGACCGAAATGCGCCTGCGCGGGATCGGCCGGATCGGGCACGAACGCCGCGCCGGGCCGCGCGCCGTCGGGAAGCACCAGCCGCGCGGCGTAGACGCCGGGGGCCGGCCGGATGGGCAGGTCGGGGCGGACGTTGGCGGTGGGGAAGCCGAGGGAGCGGCCGACGGCGCGGCCGCGGACGACCTCCCCGGCGAGCGCGAACGCGCGGCCGAGCAGGAGCTTGGCCAGCGGCAGGTCGCCGGCAACCACGGCCGCGCGGATGCGCGTGCTGGAAATCGGCGCGCCGGCGTGCTCGACGTGCGCGACGAGATGCGCGCGCAGGCCCAAGGCCGCCGCGAGGCTCGGCAGCGTGCCGCGGTGGCCCGCGCGGTCCTTGCCGAACGTGAAGTTCTCGCCCACGACGATTTCGGCGAGGGACGGGAATTCCATTTTCAGCAGCGAAAGGAATTCGGCCGGTCCCATGGCGGCGAATTGGCGGGTGAAGGGGATGACGTGGATCTGCTGGATGCCGCAGGCGGCGATGAGCGCTTCGTTTTGCTCCGGCGCGGCCAGCAGCAGGGGCGCGCCGGCGGGATTCAGCAGTTGCGCCACGTGGGGCCGGAAGGTGAGGCAGGCCGGGATGCCGCCCAGGCGCGCGGCGGAGGCGACGGCGGTGCGGAAAACGGCCTGGTGGCCGCGGTGCACGCCGTCGAACTGGCCGATGGCCAGGACGAGCGGCGCTTCGTTGGCGGCGGAGAGGGGCATGAAAACCTCAATATCCAATATTCAATGTCCAATATCCAATGTTCAAGTCCGATCCACGGCCGCCAACCAACGGCCCACAACCCTCAGGCCAGCAGGGGCAAGGCGGCGGCGAGGGGGATGACCTTGCCGTCGAGGGCCGGGGCTTCGAGGAGTTCGGCGAGGGGGTGGGCGTGGGCGACGTCGATCCGGCCGATCTGCGTGCGGCGGAGCGCGACGAGGTGGGCGCCGACGCCCAGCGCCTGGCCGACGTCGTGCGCCAAGGTGCGCACGTAGGTGCCCTTGGTGCATTCGACGCGGAAGCGGACGTCGGGCGGGGTGAAATCGAGCAGTTCAAACCGGTAGACGTGGATCAGCCGGGGCTGGCGCTCGACGGTTTCGCCCTTGCGCGCGAGCTTGTAGAGCGGCACGCCCTGGATCTTGATGGCGGAGACCATCGGCGGCAGCTGCATCTGGTCGCCGAGGCGGAGCTTGAACTGCTCTTCGATCTGCGCGGCCGTGACCGCCGCGGCGTCCTTTTCAGCGACGACCTGGCCGTCGGCGTCCTGGGAATCGGTTTCGATGCCGAGGCGGAACGCGCCTTCGTAGGTCTTGTCGTGGCCCATGACGCGGTCGGAAATCTTGGTGCCCTTGCCGAGCAGGATGACGAGCAGCCCGGTGGCCATGGGGTCGAGGGTGCCGCCGTGGCCGACCTTGGGGATGCGGAAGCGGCGGCGGATCTGGGCGACGACGTCGTGCGACGTGGGGCCGGAGGGCTTGTCGACGAGCAGGAGGCCGTCGAGCGGACCGAGCGAGGCGAGGGCGGGAACGGCCATGGGCGGGCTCAGGCGGGCGGAACGTCGGAATCGGCCGCATCTTCGGGACCCAGCGCGTCGGCGCCGGAATCGGGAAGGTCTTCGGGCTCGTCCGGGACGATGTCGCCGGCCGCTTCCATCCGGCCGAGGATTTCGAGGACGTGGTCGCCTTGTTCGACGGAATGGTCGAGGACGAAATGGAGCTGCGGGGTGTAGCGCAGGACGACGTTGCGGCCGATGGCCTCCTGGAACTCGACGCGGTGCCGCTTGAGGACGGCGAGCATCCGCTCCTGCTCGGCGGGCTCGCCGCGGATGGAGACGAGCACGCGGCAGCTGCGCAGGTCCACGGACGTGAGCGCGTGGGTGAAGGTGACCGCCGCGGCGTCGAAATCCGCCCGGTTCACGATGCGGTAGAGCTGGGCGCCCAGTTCGCGGCGGATGAGTTCGTTGACGCGGGTGATGCGGTCGGCTTTCATGGCGTTCGAGGCTCGAGGCGGCAGGCGGAGGGAGCGAAGACCGCGGGGCGGCGGAACCGCCCGGCGGCCTACAGCTCCTGCGCGACCTTTTCGATTTCGTAGGATTCGATGATGTCGCCTTCGGCGAAGTTGGAGAAGCGGTCGAGGACGATGCCGCATTCCTGGCCTTCGCTGACCGACGAGGCTTCGTTCTGGAAGCGCCGCAGGCTCTGGATCTTGCCTTCGTAGAGGATTTCGTCCTTGCGCTTGACGCGGGCGCGGCCCTTGAGGGTGACCTTGCCCTTCAGGCACATGCAGCCGGCGACCTTGCCGCGCTTGCCCATGTCGAAGATCTGGCGGATCGCGGCCTGGCCGTTGACGTGCTCCTTGACGATCGGTTCGAGCAGGCCGGTCAGCAGGTTCTTCACGTCGTCGAGCATCTCGTAGATGATCGAGTACAGGCGGATTTCGACTCCCTTGCGCTTGGCCTCGGCACCGGCGCCGTTGTCCTTGGCGACGTGGAAGCCCAGGATGACCGCCTTGGAGGCGGACGCCAGCAGGACGTCGTTGACCGACACGTTGCCCACGCCGGTGCCGATGATTTCCAGGTCGACCTTGTCGCTCTTGATGCCTTCGAGGGAGCCGCGGATGGCTTCCAGCGAGCCGAGCACGTCGGTCTTGAGGATGACGTTGAGCGTGCGCTTGTCCCCGCCGGCCTTTTCCTGGAGGAGTTCGTCGAGGGTCAGCGGCGTCTTGGGGGCTTCGCCGCCGAGCGCCTGGAGGCGTTCGGCCGCGGCGCGCTCTTCGGCCACCTGGCGGGCTTCGCGGTCGTTCTTGTAGACGTGGAACTCGCTGCCGGGCGTCGGCACGCTGGTCAGGCCGAGGATCTTGACGGCGGCGGAGGGGCCGGCGGTGCGGACCTTGTTGCCCTGGTCGTTGATCATGGCCTTCACGCGGCCCCAGCAGGAACCCGAGACGACGGCGTCGTTGAGCTGGAGGGTGCCGTTGGTGACCAGCACGTTGGCGGTGGGGCCCATGCCGGCTTCGAGGCGCGATTCGATGACGTAGCCCTGCGCCTTGCGGCGGGGGTTGGCCTTGAGCTCGAGCACGTCGGCCTGCAGGAGGATCATTTCGAGCAGGTGGTCCATGCCGTCGCCCTTCGTGGCGCTGACGGGGCAGCAGATCAGGTCGCCGCCCCAGTCTTCGGGCGCGAGGCCCATCTGCTGCAGCTGGCGCTTCACGCGGTCGGGATTGGCCGTGCGCAGATCGCACTTGTTGATCGCGACGATCATGGCGACCTTCGCGGCCTGGGCGTGCTGGATGGCTTCCTTGGTCTGCGGCATGATGCCGTCGTCGGCGGCGATGACGATCACGGCGATGTCCGTGAGGTTGGCGCCGCGCGCGCGCATCGCCGTGAAGGCCTCGTGGCCGGGGGTGTCGAGGAAGGTGATCAGGCGGCCCTGGTGCTCGACCTGGTAGGCGCCGATGTGCTGCGTGATGCCGCCGTCTTCGCCCGCGGCGACGTGCGCCTTGCGGATGTAGTCGAGCAGCGACGTTTTGCCGTGGTCGACGTGGCCCATGAAGGTGACGACCGGCGGCCGCGGCTGGAGATCGTCCTTCGCGTCTTCGGCCGGGGCTTCCGGCTTGGGCTCCGCCTTGACGGGCGGGGGCGGCGGCGGGGCTTTCTTTTCGTGCTCGAGCACGAACCCGAGTTCCTTGGCGATGGGTTCGGCCGCCTTGAAATCGATCTTCATGCCGATGGAGGCGAAGATGCCCTGCTTCATGAGCTTGGCGATCAGCACGTTGGGCTTGATGCCCAGCAGATCGGCGAATTCCTTGACGACGACGTGGCCCTTGATGGCGATGGTCTTGGCTTCGGCGGGGGCGGCTTCCGCCGCGGGGGCGGGGGCGGCTTCGGCCGCGGGCGCGGCCGGTTCCGGCGCGGGAGCCGCGGGGGCGGGGGCGGGTTCCGCCTCGGGGGCGGCGGCGGCGACCGCCGGAGCGGCTTCCGCCGCGGCCGGGGCCGGCGCGGCGGCCGCGGTGGCGCCGCCGTAGTAGATGCGGCGGATTTCGTCGCGCAGGTACTGTTCCAGATCCGGCGTCAGATTGGCCTGCGTGCTGCGCGCGGTGCAGCCGCGCGCCTGCAGGAGGGCAAGGAGCTCCTTGCCCGTGGTCATCAGTTCCTTGG
>DAOTNL010000143.1:0-6985 GCA_035450765.1 Kiritimatiellia bacterium
TTAGTTCGACGCCGTCACCTGCATCTACGCCCTCTTCCACGTGCCCCGCGCGCGCCACCCCGAGCTGTTCGCCAAGTTCCGCCGCTGGCTGCGCCCCGGCGGCCAGGTCCTCTTCACCTACGCCACCAAGGAATACACCGGCGCCGCCGAATTCGAAGGCGAAAAGGAATTCATGGGCCAGCGGCTGTTCTACAGCCATACCACCCCCGAAAAACTCCGTGCCCAGCTCGCCGCCGCCGGCCTCGCCGTCCGCGCCTGGGACTTCCGCGCCATCGGCGGCGAAACCTTCCTGTGGGTGACCGCCGCCAAAGCCGAATAGCCCGACGGCCTCGACGAGGTCGCCCGGCCGCGGAGGGCAAGGTAGGGCGGGTTGGCCCAACCCGCCGAATTGCCTACTTCAGCTCGATCAGCGCTTCCGAGAGCGCGTGCAGGAACTGGGCGTTTTCCTTGGCGGTGCCGACGCTGACGCGGACGTAGTCCGGCAGGCCGAAGCCGGCCATGGGCCGGACGATCACCTTGCGCTTGGCCAGCGCGGCCGTGAGCCCCGCCGCCTTCTTGAACGGGAAGAGGATGAAATTCGTGACGGACTCCACGGGCTCGAGCCCCAGCTTCCGCATGCCGTCCATCAGCTGCTTGCGGCCGTCGCGCAGCATCTGGCGCGTGGCTTCCAGGTGCGCGTCGTCGTCCAGGGCCGCGACCGCCGCCGCCTGGGCCATGGCGTTCACGTTGAACGCCTGGCGCACCTTGTTCAGCAGATCGATGCCGTCCGGCTGCGCGATGGCGTAGCCTACGCGGAGCCCCGCCAGGCCATAGGCCTTGGAAAACGTCCGCAGCGTCACGATCGGCTTCTTGGCCGCCTTGACGTGCTTGATCGTGTCCACCTGGTGGGCCGGATCGACCAGCTCCATGTAGGCCTCGTCGAACACCGTCACGACGTCCGCCGGCACCCGCTCCACGAACCGGTCCACCGCCGCCTGCCCCACCATCGTGCCCGTCGGGTTGTTCGGATTGCCCACCACGACGATCTTGGTCTTCGGGGTGATGGCCGCCAAAATCGCGTCCAGGTCGTGCGTCATGCCCTTCATCGGCGCCTCGATGAACGGACAGTGGTACAGCGCCGCCACCAGCTTGTAGACGACGAACGAGCGCGCCGACGCCACCAGGGCGTCGCCCCGGTCCATGAACGCATGCGCCAGCAGCACCGCGTGCTCGTTGCAGCCGCAGCCCAGCATGGTCATGTCGGGCGTGATCCCGTACTTCTTCGCGATGGCCTGCCGCAGGTAGAAGGAGCCGCCGTCCGGATAAAGGTGCATCTTCGGGATCGCCGCGCGCATGGCTTCCATCGCCTTCGGCGAGGGCCCCAGCGCGTTTTCGTTCGAAGCCAGCTTCACGATGCCGTCGACGTCGCCCAGCCCCAGCTCCCGCGCCACTTCTTCGATGGGCCGGCCCGGCTGGTACGGCTGCTGCGTCGCGATCCAATGATTCGCCAAGCGCGCAAACAGGCTCATTCCTCTTCCTCCTCGTCCTCGTCCTCGTCCTCGTCGTCTTCTTCGTCGTCGTCCTCGTCGAACTCGTCGTCGTCCTCGTCGTCGTACTCTTCTTCCTCGTCTTCGGCTTCCTCGCCGCCGACGATATCTTCTTCCGCGACGCCGTCGCGCTCGAACGATTCTTCCTCGTCGTCGCCGCCGACCGCCTCTTCGGGCGTCGGGCCGGCGGGCGCGGCCGCTTCGATCGCCTCCAGCTTCAGCTGGTTGGGATCTTCCGGCGGGAGTTCCGGCGCGGTTTCGGCCGCCTTGGGCGGGCGGGCGCGGGCCTGTTCGGCTTCCAGCCGGCGCAGTTCGTCCGTGCCCGGCAGGTCGTCGAGGCTCTTCAGGCCGAAATGTTCCATGAACTTCTGGGTGGTGCCGAACATCCACGGCCGACCCGGCAGCTCGCTGCGCCCCACCACGCGGACCAGCTGCATTTCCAGCAGGTTCCGCAAAATCGCGTCCACGGCCACGCCGCGGACCGCTTCGATCTCCGACCGCACGCAGGGCTGGCGGTAGGCGATGATCGCCAGCGTTTCCAGCGCCGGCAGCGACAGCCGCGCGCCGCGGCCCTTCTGCAGCATCGTCCGCAGCCACGGCCCGCAATTGGCGTCGTTCTCCAGCCGCCAGCCGCCGGCCACTTCGATGAGATGGAACCCGACCTTGCGCTCGGCCAGCTCGCGGCCGAGGGCGTCCACGGCTTCGCGGATCAGCGCCTCGTTGGCCTTCGCGAAATCGGCCGTGATGCCCCCGCGGCGCTCCGCCGTGGCCGCCAGCGTCCGGCGGATTTCCGCCACCGTCAGCGGCTCCTTGCGCACGAACAGCATCGCGCCGATGATCTGCTTCAGTTCCGGCAAAACGAAATCGCTCATCGTCCCGTTCCTCTATCTCCCCGCCTCGTCCGGCGCCGGGGCCTCTTCCACCAGCGGCGGCACCAGCTCGACGACGCCTTCCGCGGCCTCGATCATGATTTCCCCGTAGGTTTCCTTCTGCACCGCCCGCGCCTGGTTCAGCCGGATCAGCTCCAGCAGCGCCAGGAACGTGCAGGCGATCTCGTTGCGCGACCGCATGCCTTCGAACATCCGCGAAATCGAAAACCGCTTCTCGCGCCGCAGCCGCTCGCCCAGCAGCTCGATCTTCTCGGCCACCGTGAAGCGCTCGGCGAAGATTTCGCGCAGCTCCTCGCTCTTGACCTTCTTCAGCGCATCGCTGAAGGCGCTGATCAGGTCGAACAGGCCCACGTCGTGCAGCGCCACGTCGGGCTCCTTGCCCAGCACCGCTTCCGCCCCGTCGCGGCCGAAGATGTCCTCGCGGCGCAGTTCCAGCGCCTCCAGGTGCAGCGCCGCGTCCTTGAACTTCTTGTATTCCACCAGCTGGCGCACCAGGTCCCAGCGCGGATCTTCCTCCTCCGCCTCCAGCTCCGGGCGCTCTTCCACCGGCAGCAGCATGCGGCTCTTGATCATCATCAGGGTCGCCGCCATCACGAGGAACTCCCCGGCGACGTTCAGGTCCAGCATCTGCATCAGCTCGAGATACTGCACGTACTGTGTCGTGATCGTCTCGATCGGGATGTCGTGGATCTCCAGCTCGTCCTTCTTGATCAGGTAGAGCAGCAGGTCGAGCGGCCCCTCGAAGACCTCCAGCCGGACTTTGTAATCCTCTTGCGCCATGGGGTCAGATCCCGGCGGCCCGGATCGAGGATCCCCGCGGCCTTGTGCCGCGGGTGAACGAGGTGGAGGTGCGGCGTCCGGCCGGGATCCCGCCTGCTTCACCTGCCGCGCAAGGCGGCAGGGGTCTGCCGAAACGAAGGCGCACGCTCATTCCAGCCCAACCGCCTGCCGCGCCCGTTTCACGGTCTCGGCCGCCAGTTTCCGCGCCTTCGCCGCGCCCGCCTGCAGCACGTCTTCGACGTATTGGGGATTCGCCGCCAGCTCGGCGCGCTTTTCCCGCATCGGCGCGAAATGCGCCTCGAACAGCTCCGCCAGCTCCTTCTTGGCCGTGCCGTAGCCCAGCCCGCCGGCGCGGTAGCGCGCCGCCAGGTCGGCCTGCTGCTCCGGCGTCGCGAACAGCTTGTAGAGCTTGAACACGTTGCAGGTCTCCGGATCCTTCGGATCCTCCAGCGCCTTGCTGTCGGTCACGATGGACATGAACCGCTTGCGGGTCGCCTTGGGGTCGCCGAAAATCTCGATCGTGTTGCCGTAGCTCTTGGACATCTTCTGGCCGTCGAGCCCCGGCACCACCGCCACGTCTTCCGAAATCTGCGGCTCGGGGATCGTGAACGTCTCCCCGAAGGCGAGGTTGAACTTGATGGCGAGGTCGCGCGTGACCTCGACGTGCTGCTTCTGGTCCTTGCCGACCGGCACCACGTTCGCCTGCACGATCAGGATGTCCGCCGCCATCAGCACCGGATAGGCCAGCAGGCCGTGGTTGGGGGCGATGCCCTTGGCCAGCTTGTCCTTGTAGGAATGGCACCGCTCCAGCAGCGCCAGCGGCGTCACGTTGGACAGCAGCCAGGCCAGTTCGTGCACCTCGGGCAGGTCGCTCTGACGGTAGAACGCCGTGCGCGCCGGATCCAGCCCGCAGGCCAGGAAATCCAGCGCCACGTCCCGCGTGCCCTGCCGCAGCGCCGCCGCGTCCGAAACGCTCGTCAGCGCGTGGTAGTCGGCGATGAACAGGTACGCGTCGCCCTTCTCCTGCAGGTGGAGGGCCGGCCGCATCATCCCGAAGTAATTCCCGATGTGCAGCTTGCCCGACGGTTGGATGCCCGACAAAATTCTCATCACGATCTTCTCTTTCCGCTCCAAAACGATCGGCGCATCCTACCGCCCGCCCTCCCCCGCGCAAAGCCCAAAAATGGGGGTTCCGAACGCCTTCCCCTGGCGGACCTGATTCACCCGCGGGACAAGCCCGCGGGGGTCATCGGCCGTTCACTTGAAGATTGGATATTGATCATTGGACATTGAATATTGAGCCCCCCCGCGCGGTCGCGGACCTGATTCACCCACGGGACAAGCCCGTGGGGGTCATCGGCTGTTCACTTGATGATTGGATATTGGACATTGGACATTGGTTATTGAGATCCCGCCTACCCGAACAGATCGCCCGTGCCGGCCGCCGCCACCCGCTCCAGCAGGCCGGCGTCGTCGTGGCGGACGTCGTTGACCCGCGGCCCGACGGGCACGGCGGCGAAATCCGCCCGGGCCGCCGCGACCAGCCCGGCCAGGTCCGCGGCCGGCGTCGCCGGATCCAGCCAGGCGGCGATCTGCTCCGGCTTCAGCACCACGGGCATGCGCGGGTGGATGAATGCGATCCCCGGCGCCGCCGTCGTCGTCAGCACCGCGCAGGACGCGGCCGGCTCCGCCCCAGGCGTTTCTCGCAGCGACCACAGGCCGGCGAACGCGAAAACCGGGGCATCGGGACAGGCGATGAAATAGGGCTGCTTCGCCGCGCGGGCCGTTTCGCCGGCGCGCCATTCGAACCAGCCCCGGGCCGGCATCAGGCAGCGCCCAGTGCGCCACGCCTCGCGCCAAATCGTTTTTTCCGCGGCGTCTTCGGCCCGGGCGTTGAACGTCCGCGGCGGCGGCGTTTCCTTCGTCCACCAGCCGGGAACGAAGCCCCAGCGCGCGCTCCGCAGCTGCCGGCCGGCCGCGGCCGGCACGACGATGGGCACCTGCGCCGTCGGCGGCACGTTGTACCGCGGCCGGAACGCGCACGCACAGCATCCGCCCGCGAACGGCCCGAACGCCTGCAGCGCTTCCTCTTCCGGCAACACGTACCGCCCGCACATGGTTCGACCTCGTTTGACCCTCGCCCGCCGAATCCGGGCAAAAAAATGGAGCGAGCGATGGGATTTGAACCCACGACAGCCACCTTGGCAAGGTGGGTTTCAAAGCCTATTTTGCTGACATTTTTTTGACCTGTTGACAGATTGCTGACAAAGTGCGACCTTGCGCACAGATGAGCAACCACCCACGGAAGATAGCACAAATGAAGTCGAAACGCCGCAAAATCTACACGATTGAACACGCCGGACTCAATATCCGCGAAATCCGCCCCGGCTACTTCATGGTGGACTCTATGCGGGACGGGAAGCGGTATCGTCAATGCTTCCGCGACTTGGCGGCAGCAAAAAACCACTGTGCCGAACAAGCCCTCAAAATCAGCCATGAAGGGTCTTCGGTTCTAGGCTTCTCATCCGCCCAGCGGGAAGATGCAAGGCGGGCCTTGGCGGAGCTAGACGGCAAGGCAAGCCTTTTGACGGCGGTTAAGTTCTGGAAGCTCCACAATGCCACCGAAGACGGGGTGACGGTCAGAGAGCTTGGAAGACGATGGCTGGCGAACCTCAAAGCGCAGGGGTGCCGGGAAACGACCATACGCGAAAGAGAGTACAAGGTGGAATCCATCGCGGCGGCGATGGGGGATAGGCAAGTGGCATCGGTGACCCGCGATGACTTGGCGGCATGGATCACCGGGAAGGGTGTCACCGGGTCAACATGGGACACCTACCGCCGCACAGTTAGGGCCATGTTTCAATTCGCAACCGATGAAAAGATTTTGGAGTTTAATCCGGCAGCAGCGATCAAGCCCGTCCGGCTTGATGAAAGGCTCCCCACCCCGCTATCTGTCGAGGCCGTCACGGCAATCATGCGGACGGCGGAGAAGTACGCTCCCCTCATGGTCCCGACGCTGGCGGTGCAGTTTTTCGGCGGGATGCGCCCCGGCGAGGCGATGGGGTTGGATTGGACGGCCATTGACTTCAAGCAGAAACTCATTCGCGTATCTCCAGAGGTTTCCAAGGTGCGGCGGTCCCGAATCGTGGAAATGAACCAGACGCTTATCGACTGGTTGACCCCCTATCGGAAGATGGCCGGAAAAATCGGTATCGAAACGAAATCGCAGTTTTCGTTTTACATGCTCCGCAAGCCCATTGGACCCAAGCCCGAGGATGGACACCCCGACAGGCGAAAGGATGGCATTGTGAAGGCGGCGGGGGTGAAGTGGATTCAGGACGGGCCGCGAAAAACCTTTGCATCCATGCACTACGCGACGCATGACAACGCGGCGAAATTGGCAAGCATCTTGGGCCACACCGGGGGCCAGGATGTTCTATTCCGCCACTATCGGGGCTTGGTGACAAAGGCCGATGCGCGGAAATATTGGAAAATCAGGCCATCGGCGGCAGCGGGGAAAGTGCTGATTGGCAACTTCGAGAAGGCGGTGGGATGATGAAAAGATCACAAGCATGGTTTTCGCGTGAAATGCGGAAACAGTTGAAGGCCGAACCCGGCAAGGTCTTTCGATATGACCTTTCCCTTGATGAGATTTTGCCCGCACAGCGAGCGTTTTCCGCCATAAAGGATGCAGCCGAAAAGTGCACACAGGCCGGCAAGGTAAATCAGCCGCCCCGACAGCATCGGCAGCAAATCATTCGCCACCCGATAGACGGCAAACTGTTTCGC
>DAOTNL010000144.1:0-6923 GCA_035450765.1 Kiritimatiellia bacterium
ATTTTCCTGATTCCCGGTTTCGGCTTCGCGGGCCTGTTCGGCATCGCGCTCGTGTTCGTTTCGCTGCTGGGCGCCATGGTGCGGTTCGCGCCGGGCACCGGAAGCTGGGTGCCGGTCTGGACCGACCTGCAGCTCCCCATTTTCAAGACCGGCGTGGCCCTCGTCGGCACCGGCGCGGGCGCCCTGCTGCTGGGGCGTTTCCTGCCGCGCAGCCGCCTGTTCGGGCGGCTCGCCCTCGGCGCCGCGACCTCCGCCGCCGCCGGCTATACCGCCGCCCCGGATTCAGCCGCCCTCGTCGGCAAGACCGGCGTCGCCCTCACCGCCCTGCACCCCGCCGGCAGCGCCCGCATCGACGGCGAACGGCTCGACGTCGTCACCGCCGGCGAATTCCTCGCGGCCGGCACCCCCGTCCAGATCGTCGAAGCCCACGGCAGCCGCCTCGTCGTCGCCAAAATCCCCACCGCCTGACCGCCGCCCCGGAAGCCCGCCCATGAACCCCAACGCCCCCCTCCCCACCGACGTCTCCATCATCACCACCTACCGGTGCTGCATGAAGTGCAAGATGTGCAACATCTGGCGCTACCCCACCGAAATCAAGCGCGAGATCCAGGCCTCCGAACTCGAAATCCTGCCGCAGCTGAAGTTCGTCAACGTCACCGGCGGCGAACCGTTCGTCCGGCGCGATCTCGCGGAAATCGTCGAGGTCTGCTTCCGCAAGGCGCCGCGCGTCGTCATCTCCACCTCCGGCTACCAGGTGGACGAGATCCTCGCGCTGGCCGAAAAGTTTCCCAGGATCGGCATCCGCGTCAGCATCGAAGGCCTGTCCACGATCAACGATTACCTCCGCGGGCGCGACAGCGGCTTCGACCGCGGCCTCAAGACCCTGCTCGGCCTCCGCCGCATGGGCGTGAAGGACATCGGCTTCGGCATCACCGTCTCCAACAACAACAGCGCCGACATGCTCGAGCTCTACGAGCTGTCCCGCAACCTGAAGATGGAGTTCGCGACGGCCGCCTACCACAATTCCTACTATTTCCACAAGGACGACAACGTCATTACCAACCAGGACGAGGTCATCGGCAATTTCTACGAGCTGATCGACCGCCTGCTGGCCGAAAACAGCCCCAAGAGCTGGTTCCGGGCGTTCTTCAACCTCGGCCTGATCAACTACGTCAAGGGCAACCGCCGCCTCCTGCCGTGCGAGGCCGGCACCGTCAATTTCTTCATCGATCCCTACGGCGAGGTCTATCCCTGCAACGGCCTCGAGGAACGCTACTGGAAGGAAAGCTTCGGCAACATCCGCCAGGCGCGGAAGTTCGCAGACCTCTGGTACGGCCCGCAAGCCGACAAGGTCCGCGCCCTCGTCCGCACCTGCCCCAAGAACTGCTGGATGGTCGGGACCGCCGCGCCCGTCATGAAGAAATATTTCCGCCATCCCGCCGCCTGGGTCCTGAAAAACAAGCTCCGCAGCCTCGCCGGCCGGAAATTCGAGCGCGGGTGCCTCCCGCCGCCCTTCGACGTCGGCCAGGATCCCCGCCAGGGCGACCTGCGCGAGACCGGTTCCGCCGCCGGCGCCGAGACCTTCGACAACTACAGCGAAAGCAGCGACACCGACCGCCGCCACGTCGTCGAAGTCCTCGCCGTCGAACCGCTGGCCGGCGAGGCTTTCCTCCTGCGCACCACCCGCAACGGCTATGCCTTCGTGCCCGGCCAGAACGTGAGCATCGGCCTCCACCTCGACTACGCCAAGAGCAAGGATTTCTCGATCTGCTCCGGCCTCCGCGACGATTTCCTCGAGTTCATGATCAAGGAAAACCGCGCCGGGACCATCTCGCCCGCCCTCCGGAACCTGAAACCCGGCGCCAAGCTCGACCTGACCGGACCCTACGGCGAGTTCTTCTTCCGTTCGAACGAAAAGGGCCGCCACGTCTTCCTCGCCACCGGCATCGGCATCGGTCCGTTCCGCTCCTATCTGCGCAGCTACGACATCCCCGATTATCTGCTCGTGCACGGCGTCCGCCGCGCCGCCGATCTCCGGCTTTCCGCCGGACTCGATCCCGCCCGGCTCGTGACGTGCGTGTCCCGCGAGGACGGCGGCACGCTCCGCGGCCGCATCACGGACTACCTGCGCACCGCCGAACTGCGCCCCGACGACCTGTTCTATCTCAGCGGGAATCCCTTCGCCGTCAAGGACGTCGTGGATCTGCTCGGCGCAAAGGGTGTCCCGCCAAAGCGCATCGTCCGCGAATTCTACTACGCCTACTGATTTTGTCGACCTGCGTCAGGAGCCCACCGCGGCGATCGCGGTTGCCAGGCAACGGCGGATCAAGTCTTCCGGCGGCGACGGAATCAGCCCCGACGTCGCCAGCAACTCCAGCGCCCGATGCGCCTCGGCGATGTCTTTGCGGGCGCGCGCCTCCACCTCATCCGGAGACCGTTCCCGCCGGACCACGCCGTCGGCTGCGGCTTGCGCCGCCACGGCCGCCGCGGTCTCGGCAAACACCCCTTCGTCCGTCATCAGCGGCATGATGCGGTCCGGAGCCAGCCCCCGGCGCTCCGCAAAGCCCGCGATCGTCCGCGCCGCCGCGATGGCCATCGCGTCGGTGATCTTTTTCGCGCGCACCAGCAGGGCGCCCTTGAGGATGCCGGGAAAGCCCAGCGAATTGTTGACCTGGTTCGGGAAATCGCCGCGGCCCGTCGCGACCACCAAGGCGCCCGCCGCCTTGGCCGCGTGCGGATAGATTTCCGGCACCGGATTGGCGCAGGCGAACACGATGGCGTTTTTCGCCATGCCCCGCACCCATTCCGGCTTGATCACGTCCGGCCCCGGCTGGGACAGCGAAATCAGCACGTCCGCGCCTTTCAGCGCCGTCGCGACGTCGGCGATCCGGTCCGGATTGGTCGTTTGGCAGATTTCCCACTTGCGGTAGAAGCGCGGATCGGCCGCGATGTCCGCGCGGTCGGCGTGCAACCCGCCGCGGGAGTCGAACATGGCCACTCGGGCCGGATCGGCCCCCGCCAGCAGGATCAGGCGCGCGATCGTGGTGTTCGAAGCCCCCGCGCCGAAAAAGACGATCCGGCACCGCGCCAGTTCCTTGTCCGCCACCTTGAGGGCGTTGAGCAGCCCCGCCAGCGTCACGCAGCCCGTGCCCTGCGCGTCGTCGTGCCAGACCGGAACGTCGCAGCTTTCCCGCAGCGCGTCCAGCACCCGGAAGCAGTTGGGCTGGCTGATGTCTTCGAGATTCACCGCGCCGAACGACGGCGCCAGGCGGCGCACGAAATCGACCAGGATTTCCGCGTCGTGCCGGCCCGCGGCGTCGCGGCTGTCCATGCAGATCGGCACCGCGTCCACCCCGCCCAGCACCTTCATCAGGAAGGCCTTGCCCTCCATGACGCCAAGGCCGCCGGGCGGCGATACGTCGCCGTCGCCCAGCACGCGGGTGGAATCGCTGACGACCGCCACGACGTTGCCGCGCCACGACAGTTCGAAGGATTCGTCCGAATTGTCCCGGATGCCCGTGGACACGGCCGACACCCCGGGCGTATACCACGCGTTGAACCACTGGAAGCCCGGCAGCGGCGCCCGCGGCAGGATCTGGATCTTGCCGCCGTAGAAGCGGTGCGCCTCCAGCGCCAAGGCCTTGAAAAACGCCGTCTTGCCGCGCGCCGCCTGCGCTTCGTCCCAGTGCGGCGGGAAAAGCCGCCCCACGTCGTCCAACCGAATGTCCATGCTGCACCGTTTCCCGGCCGGGGCCGGATTGTAAAAGAACCGGTTTTGTCGCCAAAACCGGTTCGCAGGAACGGCCGAAAGGCCGCCGGAGGTCAGAACTGGGCGACCAGCCGGCCCATGCCGTAGTAGTCTTCCGCGAGGCCGTCCGAACCGCCGAGATAGCCCATGATGCTGAAGGTCTTGTTGATCCGGTAGGCCAAGCCCAGATGGCCGCGCAGCGCGTAGTCGTCTTCCGGATCCACGGGGTCGTCCCGAACCTGCACTTCGCCGAGGACGCTCGACCGCTCGTCGAGGTCCCAGATCAGCGACAGCGCGCCGGCGAACAGATCTTCGCGGGAGTCGTCGAAATCGGGATCTTCCGGAGCCGCGCCGTTCAGCGTGTAGCTGGCGTCCACGGCCCAGTGCAGGACGTCGTGCATCGTGGTGCCCACGGAAATGCCGAAGCGCCCCTGGCCTTCGCCCGCGCCCAGGCCCTTGTCCTCGTCGCCCGTGGACAGGATGGCCGTCGCGTGCGGAATGATCCAGGCGTATTCGAAGATGTCTTCGTAGAACAGGAATTCCGTGCCGATTTCGACGTCGCCCAGGCCGCTCTCGTCGAGGGTTTCGTCCGAGTAGCCGGCATACGGCACCGTGGCCAGCAGGGTCAGGCGGTCGGTCAGGCCAAAGCGCACGCCCGGCGCCACGAAATAGCGTTCGACGTCCTCGGTCGAGTCGGCGGGATCGAAGGACGAGCCGCCGCCGGCCAGCGACAGTTCGGGTTTCAGGGCCCCGGGGAATTTGTTTTCCTTGGTGAACACCGTGCGCATCGGATCCGCCCACGCCGCACCCGCCAGAACGCCCAGCGCCGTCGCGACCCACAACATCTTTCGCAGACTCATCATCGCCTCTCCTCCGTTCGGCGGCGCGACCCCGCGCCGCAGGTTTATGATTTGGGCGGATCATACCCCGTCCCCCCCGCCCCGCGCAACCCCCGATTTGGACGGATCCGCCTGTCCGGACCGATGCTAGAGCTTGAGGCTTTCGGCGATGGAATCGCAGACGTGGTCGAGGGCGTCGGGCAGGAGCCCGGCCACGTTGATGCGGCCGCCCTTGACCATGTAGATCGCCTTCTGCTCGCGCAGGAACTCCACCTGGGCGTCGCTCAGCCCGCTGTAGGAGAACATCCCCTTCTGGCGGACGATGAACGAGAAGTCCATGCCCGTCTTGCGCTGGGCCAGGCCGTCCACCAGCAGTTGGCGGTTGCCGGCGATGCGCGCGCGCATAGCCTCGACTTCCTGCAGCCAGAGATCGCGCAACTCGGCGTCGTCCAGCACCATGCGGGCCAGGGCCCCGCCGTGCTTGGGCGGGTTGGAATAGACCGTGCGGACGATCCGCTTGACCTGCGAAAAGGCCGCCCCCGCCGCCTTGGCGCTTTCGGCCACCAGCAGCAGCGCGCCCACGCGCTCGCCGTAGAGGCCCATGTTCTTGGAGAACGACGAGGCCACCAGCGCTTCCGGCACTTTCTGCAGCACCGTCCGCAGGCCCGCGCGGTCTTCGGCGACGCCGTCGCCGAAACCCTGGTAGGCGAAATCGAAGAACGGGAACCAGCCGGCTTGCGCCGCCGCGTCGGCCACGCGCGCCCAGCCGGCCGCGTCGAGGTCCGCGCCCGTCGGGTTGTGGCAGCACACGTGCAGCAGCACGACGTCGCCCGCCGGAATCCGTTCGAGCGCGGCGACCATCGCGTCGACGTCCACGCCGCGCCGCGCCGCGTCGTAATACGGATAGAACTTCACCGGACAGCCCGCGGCGCCGAACACGCTCTTGTGGTTGTCCCAGGTCGGGTCGGGCATCCAGACGGTCGCGCCCGGCCGGAAGGTCTTGAGGAATTCCGCGCCGATGCGCAGGGCGCCCGTGCCGCCGGGCGTCTGCGCGGCGGCGACGGCGTTCAGCGCCAGCCCGTGGAAGTCGGCCCCGAACACCAGCTTGGACACCGCGTCGCCGTATTCGGCCGGGCCGGGAATGGGCATGTAGCCCTTGGATTTCTCCGTCTCCCACAGCAGGCGCTCGGCGCGCTTGACGCATTCGAGCACGGGCGTCGTGCCCTTCTCGTCCACGAACACGCCCACGCCCAGGTTCACCTTGAACGGACGGGGATCTTTGCGGAACGCTTCGGTCAGGCCCAGGATCGGATCGGCGGGAGCGGGTTCGATGCCGGAGAAGAACATGTCAGCCTCCTGTGGGTTGCGGGGGGTTGGCGGTTGCGGGGGTTTCGTTCGTTCGTCTAGGGATAATACGCCTCGACCCAGGGCCGGATGGTTTCGTCGCCGACCTTGGTGATGCGCATTTCGCGTTTCGCGTTCTCGACGGAATCGGAGGCGTGCGCGGCGTTGACCATGATGTCCTGGCCGAATTCGCGCCGGACGGATCCCGGCAGCGCCTTGCTCGGATCGGTGGGCCCGAGGATGTTGCGGATGCGGGAAATCGCGTTCGGGCCGGCATAGACCAGCAGCAGGCAGCGCAGGGTCCCGGGCTTCGCCTTTTCTTCCTCCACGAGCCCTTCGCCCCAGCGCCCGGTCATGAACTGGACGATCTGGTAGAACTGGTTGTCGCCGAAGCGCGGCCCCAGCAGATCCCCGAGCGCGCCCTTGACCTCTTCCGAGATTTCCATGCCCAGTTCCGCGGCCACGGCCTTGGCCGCGCGCTCGGCGACCTTGCCCTTGAGCTTCTCGCGCAGGACGTCGCGCACCGGACCGTAGAACTCCTCGGCCTCGGCCACCGTCATGCGGTGGATCTTCGCGCCGACGATCCGCAGGCCGGAACGGGAAAAGATGTCGATGATCAGGCCGGGCCGCGCGCTGGCGAACCGGAAGTTGTCGGGTTTGAGGATCACGAGGGCCTCCTCGAGGGCGGCGCCCTGGGCCACGTCGCCGGCGGTATCGACGATGCCGCCCTTGGCGCTTTTCAGGCCATTGGCATGGAGTTGCGCGGCGACATCGGCGGGGAACCTCACCCTGCATTCGGCCTGCGCCTGGCGCACGGTTGCCTGCTTCGCGGAGACATCGACCATCGCCGGCCGGCCGGCCGGGTCGAGGTGGGTTAGCGTTTTCGCCTTGCGTGCCATGCCGCGATTATCGCCTGTATCAGCCGCCCACCAGGTACATCTCGACGTGCTTGCGCGATGCGCCGGCCTCGCTGCGGATTTCGCTGTAGCGGT
>DAOTNL010000145.1:0-6828 GCA_035450765.1 Kiritimatiellia bacterium
AGTTCGCTGGCGGCTTCGATCTGGCCGCCGTGGGTTTCGACGATGGCTTTGCACAGGGCCAGACCGATGCCGAAGTGGCCTTCGCGGCCGGACCGGGACTGGGCGACTTGGTAGAAGCGATCGAAGACGTGGGGCAAGGCTTCCGGCGGGATGCCGACGCCCGTGTCGGCGACGACGGCGACGACTTGATCGTTTTCCGCGGCGGTGGTCACGCGCACGGTGCCGCCGGCAGGCGTGTGGTCGAGGGCGTTTTCGAGCAGGTTGGCGAACACGCGGCCCAGCTGGTCGGCGTGGCCGGGCAACGGCGCCGCCCGCAGATCCGCTTCGATCCGGACGCCGCGCCGGTCCGCCGCCGCCCGCAGGCGGTCGCAGCATTCCCGGGCGACGAGCGCCAGATCGACGGGTTCCCGTTCGCCGGGGGCGCTTCCGGCGTCGAGGCGCGCAAGCGCGAGCAGCGCTTCGGACAGGCGACGCATGTGCTGGGCGGCTTCTTCGCACGCGCGGATCGAGTCGCGGTATTCCTCCGGCGAACGGTCGCGCCGCAACGCGGTCTGGGTTTCGGACAGGATGACGGCGAGGGGGGTGCGCAATTCGTGGGCGGCATCCGCGGTGAACTGCTGCTGGCGCGCGAACGCGGCGTCCAGGCGGGCGAAGGTGGAGTTGAGCACGTCGGCCAGCTCGCCCAGTTCGCGGTCCATGTCGGCGGCGGGGATGCGCTCGGCCAGGTTGCCGGCGGCGATGCGCCGGGCGGTCGCGCCGATGCGCCGGATGGACGTGAACAGGAGCCGCGAAGCCAAGGCGCCGCCGCCGAGGCCCAGCAGGAGGACCAGCAGGCCGGAGAGCACCAGTTGACCGGCGAACAGCTGCAGCCGGGCGCGCGTCGGGGCGAGATCGCGGCCCGCCAGGATGCAATCGCCGCGTTCGGTGAATTGATACGCTTCGCGGACCGGGCCGCGGGTTCGGTAGCGGAGCAGGGTTTCCGCCGGGGCGCCGGTCGGACGGGGGACGGCGTCTGCTTCCGGCCCGGACTGGGCCAGCAGTCGATTTTCGCGCAATCCCCAGATGGCGAAATATTCGCCGGGACCGAATTGGCGGAGCACGTCGTCCGGCAACTGGACAGGGGGGCGTTCGAAAAAAGGCCGCCGGAAATCGGGCCGCGGGCCGTGCTGGCGGTCCGGGCCGAAATCCGGGGGCGGCAGCGGCAAGTGGGGATCCGTACCGCGGAAGGCGCGGCTGACCGCGTTCACGCGGTTCGCCAAGGCGGCATCGACGGCGCCGAGCTCGGCGCGTTTCTGGAGTTCGAACGCGGCGGCGCCGAAGCCGGCGACCAGCGCGGCGAGGAGGAACCCGAACCACGCCAGCAGGCGCAGGCGGATGGATTTCCGGGGCATGCTAGTTCTCGATGCAGTAGCCGTGCCCGCGCCGGGTGACGATGAGCGGCCGGGCCAGTTTGCGGCGGATGTTGTAGACGTGCACGTCCAGCAGGTTGGAGAGGCTGTCGGCCCGTTCGTCGAAGACGTGGTCGTAGAGTTCGGTGCGCGACACGACCTTGCCTTGCTGCAGGGCCAGGTATTCCAGAATGGCGTACTCGGTCGCCGTCAGCGCCACCGCCCGCCCGCCGACCGCGACCGTGCGCGCCCGCGAATCGACGACGACGTCGCCGAGGACGATTTTCGCCGCGGGCCGGGCGGCGGCGCGGCGGATGAGCGCGCGCAGGCGGGCGAACAGTTCGGCCAGGTCGAAGGGCTTGATCAGATAGTCGTCGGCGCCGCCGTCGAGGCCGCGGACGCGGTCGGCGGGGGTGTCGCGGGCCGTGAGCATCAGGACCGGAGTCGTCTGGGTCTTGCGCAGCCGCTCCAGGATCTGCCAGCCGTCGAGCTTCGGCAACATGACGTCGAGCACGACGGCGTCGTAGGCGTTGTTCAGGGCTTTGTAGAGGCCCTCTTCTCCGTCGGCGGCCGTATCCACGGCATAGCCTTCTTCCCGCAAGGCCTTGGCCAGGTTGCGGAGGAGGCGGACTTCGTCTTCGATCACGAGCAGGCGCATGGGCACGTTCTTCATAGCATCCGGGGGGACTTTGGCACAAGGCGGATGAAGGGGACATGAAGTTTGTTCCGGCTTTTCGGCGCGGGCGCGCGGGATGAACGGATGAAGCGGAAAACCGTTTATTTCTGGATCCCGGCGGCAATTTCACGGGGCCTTCATTTGGCCTCTGGCAGAGTGCGGGCGTCCAATGGACCTGTGGAGCGAAGCGAGCAAGGCCGGATTTGTCCGGAAAACCGAAAGAGGATGGCCATGAAAACGAAGACGGCGAAATTTCCGTTGGCGGCGGTTTTGGCCGCATGGCTTGGCGCGTCGAGCGTTGCGCAAGCGCAATATTCCGATTTGCGCATCACCGAGGCCATGTCCAGCAGCGGCACGGGCGGAACGGTCGATTGGTTCGAGATCACCAATTACGGGCTGACGATGGTGGCCCTTACCGGCTGGACGGTGGACGACAGCAGCTTTTCGTTCGCCAATTCGGTCGCGCTTAACGGCGCGGCCAGCATCGCGCCGGGTGAATCGGTGATATTCCTGGAAAGCGCCGGCGGCGCCGCGATCGAGTCCTTCCGCGCGTTCTGGGGCGGCATCGACACGGTCCAGATCGGCTACTACAGCGGGAGCGGCCTGGGCTTGAGCGCCGCGGGCGACGGCCTCGTGCTGTTCGATTCCGCCGGCATGGAGCAGACGCCGCAGGTGGCGTTCGGCGCCGCGACGGTCGGCTCGACTTTCTATTACGCCTACGACGCCAATGGCAATCCGACGACCAGCCCGAACGCCGCGGCCATCGTCAGCACGCCGGGTGCGCTGTACGGCCAGGTCACGTTCACCTCCGCCGATGCGCTCGGTAACGTTGGTTCGCCCGGCACGGCGATGTCCCTTGCCATTCCCGAGCCGGCGACCGGCGCGCTGCTTGGGCTGGGCGCGCTGGCGCTGTTCGGCTATCTGCGCCGGATCCGGCGCGTCCGGGATTGAGGATTCGGCCCATCGGAAGGAGACGAACGATGAACGCGCGGAGGATGGGAATTTGGGCCGGGGCGGCGTGGTTGGCGTGCGCCGCGGCGTTCGCGGCGGACGCGGACTACGTGGAGGCAACGGCCTTCACCCAGACCGTGTCCGTGGCGTTTGCCGGAACCACGGCGAGGGTCTCCAACGGCGCGGGCGCAGGCGTGACCGTCCTGCAGGATGGAGCGAACGTGGCGATCACCTCGACGGTCGCGGGCGTGGAAGTCCGCGTGAGCGGCGCGGCGACGAACGCATCGCTGAAGCTCGGCAGCAGCCAGCCGCTCAAGTTGGTCTTGGACGGCGTCAACCTCCTGAGCGCGACCAATCCGGCCATCGGCGTCTGGGCGAGCAACCGCTGTTTCGTGGTGCTGGCGAAGGGCACGACCAACTCCTTGGCGGACGGCGCCGTCAACGCCGCCGGTGGGGCCTTCTACGGCAGCGGGCCGCTGGTGTTCAGCGGGCCTGGGCTCCTGTCCGTCAGCGGCATGAAGAAACACGCTCTCAGCGGCGCCGGCGCCGTCCGCATCCGCGACGGCGAGATCGTCGTGCCGCGCGCGGTTTCAGATGCGATCCACGCCGGCTCGTTCCGGCTGGACAACGGCACGCTGGCGCTGGCGGCCGGCGGCGACGGCATCGACGCCGGCACGGTGCGGATCGACGGCGGGGCTCTCTCGATCCTGAGCACGTCCAACGACGTGAAGGGCATCAAGAGCGACGGCGCGATGACGGTCGGCGGCGGCCTGCTCGATCTGACTGTGCGCGGGGCGGCGAGCAAGGGAATCAAATGCACCGACCTGACCGTTGGCGGTGGCACGCTGCTGTTCCGGCTGACGGGCGGTCCGGTGCTGGCAACGGTCACCAACGTGGTCACCAACGGCACGACGGTCGCGACGAACGTCTACGTGGATCCGTCCTATTGCGCGGCCATCAAGTGCGACAGCAACCTGACGGTCGCCGCGGGCACGATCGTCGTGACCCATTCCGGCACGGCGGGCAAGGGGCTTTCCGCGGACGGCGACGTCACGATCAACGGCGGCACGCTCGACCTGTTCACCAGCGGCGGCGCCTCGGCGACCTTCACCAACGCCGACAAGGTGCTCGACGTGGCGGCCGCCGACTGCCTGAAGGCCGACGGCATGCTGCGCATCCTGGGCGGCACCGTCCGGGCGACCAGCACGGGGGCGGCGGGCGACGCCATTTCGGCGGAAGGCGCGGCGATCATCGGCGTGGCGGGCATTACCAACGAGCCGTACATCGAAGCGGCCACGCGCGGCGCGCGGGTGTATCTGTCCGGCTCGGGCGACAGCGCGGACTATTCCAATCCGAAGACCTTCTCGGCGCTGGGCAACGTGACCGTCAACGGCGGAACCTTCCGCGCCACGACCGTGAACGACGGCGGCGAAGGCCTGGAAAGCAAGGGCATCCTGACGATCAACGGCGGCGACCTGGAAATTTACGCATACGACGATTGCATCAACGCGGCCACCAACGTCACGATCAACGGCGGCCGGATCTACTGCTACAGCACGGGCAACGACGCCATCGATTCCAACGGCACGCTGACGTTCAACGGCGGCCTGGTCGTGTCGTCGGGCACGACCGCGCCGGAGGAAGGGTTCGACTGCGACCAGAACACGTTCGCGATCCGCGGCGGCACGCTGGTGGGCACGGGCGGCGCCAGCAGCTCGCCGACCGCGGCCAGCTGCACGCAGCGCTCGGTGCTCTACAAGGCGGCGGGCACGTCGGGCACGGTGGTGCGCGTCGCGACGGGCGGTAGCGACGTCCTGGTCTACAAGCTGCCGCGGACGTATTCGGGCGGCGGGGGTGGCCCCGGCGGCGGCACGACGGCCAGCATGACGATGCTGTTCAGCCTGCCGGCGCTGACCAACGCCACCTACGCGATCGTGACCAACGCCGTGGTGACCGGCGGCACCGAATTCCACGGGGTCTACGTGGGGGCGACGGTGACCGGCGGCACCACGTCCAAGACCTTCACGGCTTCGTCCATGGTCACCACGGTCCAGTGAGGAGCACGCCATGAACCGCATCAAAATCTGGACGGGCGTTTTCGGGATGCTGGCGCTGGCGGGAACGGCGTGGGGATCGGTGAACGTGGATTCGGCCGCGAACTACGCCGGCGGCTGGACGAACGGCGCGAACGGCGGCGGCGGTTTCGGCGCGTGGAGCTTCGCAGCGGATTCCGGCGCGGGCTGGGCGGGCTGCGGCATCTGGGACAGCGCCGCCGCCTCGCTCAATCTCGGCTATGCGTTCGGCTTCGTGGCCAAGGGCGCGGGCGCCGTCATCACGATGGACCGGCCGTTCGCGGCGGCGCTGGCCGCCGGCGACACGTTCAAGCTCGACCTGGGCCTGAACTACGACTCCGGCAGCGGCGGCAACAAGGGGTTCTCCCTGCGGACGGCCGACAACCGGGAAATCGTCGTGGTGAACCAGGGCGCGTCGGAAATCGTCACGGTGAACGGCGCGGCCGCATTCACCAACTACGGCGTAAACACGATGTACTGGACCTTCACGCAGGTGTCGGCCACGCAGGTGACGGTGTATGCGACCGGCCGCGGCGGCGCCGAAACCTTCACGGCCACGGTGAAGACAAACGTGGCCAGCCTCCTCGCCAACGTCCACTTCTATGCTTCGGCCATCACCAACGACGCGGACGCGGAATACCGCCAGGTGTATTTCGACCACCTGACGCTGACGCAGGGAGCGTCCGACACCAACCTGTTCCGCTATTCCGTCGAAAACGGGCGCGCGATCGTCACCAGCGTGCTGGCCAGCGCCGCGGGCGACCTCGTCGTGCCGGCCATGCTGGGCGGCTACGTCGTCGGCGGCGCCGGGCGCGCGGCCTTCCAGGACCTGACGAACGTCGCGAGCGTGTCGTTCGCCGGCGGGGCGAACGTGACGAACCTCGGCCCGCAGGCCTTCCAGGGGTGCACGGCCTTGACCAACGTCGCGTTGCCGGAAGGCCTGAAGACGCTGGCGCCGGGGCTGTTCTACGGTTGCGCGGCGTTGAAAACGGCGACGATCCCCGGCGGCGTGACGAATGTCGGAGATGCGGCGTTCGCCGAATGCCGCCAACTGGCGTCCGTGACCCTGCCGAGCGGCCTGACCGGCCTGGGGCCATCGCCGTTCCTCAACTGCCGGAGCCTGGGGGCGATCGCGGGGCCGGCGGGCGTGGCCTCCGTGCCGGAGCAGTTCTGCTACGAATGCCGGAGCTTGGCGACGGCCGATTTGCCGGCCGGCGCGACCAACATCGGTCGGGCGGCGTTCTTCAATTGCTTCGGCCTGACGGCGCTGACGCTGGAAGGCGCGCTGGATACCGTGGGCGCCCAGGCCTTCGCCGGCTGCGACGGGATCGAGAAACTGACGTTCACGGGCGGCGTGGAGAGTTTGGGTGCGGAAGTTTTCGGGAATTGCTCGTCGCTGGCGGGCGTCTATTTCCTGTGCGACGAGCCGGCGGCCGGGGACGACCTGTTCCTCGGCGCCGATCTTGCCACGGTCTATTATCTGGTCTCGCCGTCGAACTGGGGGACCACCTTCGGCGGGGTTCCGGCCGTGGAATGGGAGCCGGAAGCCGTCGGCTTGGCGGCGACGAACGGCGCGTTCCGGATCGCGCTGGAGTGGGCGGACGGCCAGGCAATCAAAGTCCAGGCCTGCCGCGACCTCGTGGCGCCGGCTTGGGAGGATGTCGGCACCTACGTGACGACAAACGGCACGGCCAGCGTCGTGGACACGAACTGGACGGCGACGACCGAGCGGTTCTATCGT
>DAOTNL010000146.1:0-5640 GCA_035450765.1 Kiritimatiellia bacterium
CCCGGCCGCCGAAGGCGCCGCCGTCGTCACTCCGGTCGTCGACGTGAAGGCCAAGGCCGAAGCGAAAAAGAGCGAGCCGAAGGCTGAGAAGAAGGCCGAGCAGAAGGTCGAGAAAAAGGCCGAAAAGCAGGACAAGGAAGAAGCCAAGGCGAAGAAGGACGACGCGCAGGAAAAGGCGGACGAGTCCAAGGCCAAGATCAAGCCCCGCGTGGCCGGCAAGACGCCCGACTGGAACGAACCGGTCCAGTGGTAAGCGCCTCGGCGCAAAAAGCCGGCGGGATTCCCGCCGGCTTTTTTCATGCCCTCAGGGCAAGCGCGAGAACGCGGCCCAGTCTTCGGGCGTATTGACGTTGCGCAGGATCGCGGGATCGTCCACGGCCACGGTCCGCGCCCGCGGCCGAACCCACTCGTCGATGCGCGCATCCACCGGCAAGCGCAACAATTCCGCGGCGGCCGCCCGCGGCACCCACAGCAGATTTCCTTTTTCGCCGCGGTGCGTCGGCCGCCAGATCGCGGCGGGCTCCCCCGCCGCGGCCGCTAGCGCTGCCTGGATGGTCGCGGATTTGACCCCGACCGCATCGACGGGCAGGAACAAATAGCCGTCCGCCTCGGGAAACGCGGCGATGCCCGCCTGCAGCGAGCCGGCTCGGCCCTGCGCCCAGCGCGGGTTTTCGGCCGTGACCAATTCCGGCGGCAATTCGCGCCGGATGCGTTCGATTTCGGCCCCCAGCACCACGGCCACGGGGGCGCAGCCGCCCGCGCGCAGGATTTCCGCCTGGCGCGCCGCCAGCGGCACGCCGTCCGCGCAGCGCAGCAGCGCCTTGGGACTCCCCATGCGGCGCGACTCCCCCGCCGCCAGCACGATGCCGACCGTTTTCATCGGCCGCTCAGGCCCCGCGCTTGGCGAGGGCGCGGCGGTAGACGTCGAGATAGCGACGCGCCGAGGTTTCCCAGTCGAAGCGCACCCGCATGGCCTGTTCGCGCATCGCCGTGATGTGGCTCGGGCGGTCGTACCAGGTGCCCACCGCCCAGCCGATCGCGTCGTGGAACGCCTGAGCGGTCGGCGCGTAGAACTTGAACCCGGTGCCCCGGCCTTCGCCTTCGTTGTATTGCTCGATCGTGTCTTCGAGGCCGCCCGTGGCGTGCACCACCGGCAGCGTGCCGTAGCGCAGCGAATACAGCTGCGTCAGGCCGCAGGGCTCGAACAGCGACGGCATCAGGAAGAAATCCGCCCCGGCCTGGATGCGGTGGGCGAGTTCGTCGGAGTAGCCGATTTCCGCCGCGACCCGCCCGGGGAATTCCCGCGCCAGCCAGCGGAAGAAGTTCTCGTCGTCGGCGTCGCCCGCGCCCAGCACGGCGAGCTGGAGCGCCATGCCGCGCAGCGCGCGCGGCAAGGCCTCGCGCATCAGGCCGGTGCCCTTCTGCGCGGCCAGGCGCGTGACGATGCCGAACAAGGGCGCGGCCGGATCCGGCGCCAGGCCGAGCTGCGCCTGGAGTTCCTGCTTGCACAGCCCCTTGCCGATCAGCGATTCGGCCCGGAACGTCGCGGGAATCTTGCGGTCGTTTTCGGGATTCCAGACGTCGTAGTCCGCGCCGTTGAGGATGCCGACGAAATCCCCTATGCGTTTTTGCAGATAGCCCGACAGCCCGTTGCCGCCGGGCTCGCCCAGGATTTCCTTGGCGTAGGTCGGCGAGACCGTCGTGATCGCGTCCGCGAAATTGATCCCGCCCTTGAGCAGGTTGATCTTGCCCCAGGCTTCGAGACCGTCGGGCGTGAAGTATTCGGGGCCCAGCCCCAGATAGCCCATGGCCGACGGATGGTAGTAGCCCTGGTAGCTCTGGTTGTGGATGGTGAGCACGCTGGCGGCCCGGCCGAACGGCGTGCCGGCCTTGCGCCAGGCGTCCAGCAACGCCGGAAAAACCGCCGTGGGCCAATCGTGCACGTGGACGACGTCGGGCAGCCAGTTCCGGTCGCGGCAGAGCTGCGCGGCGGCCAGGCACAGCAGGCCGAAGCGGAACGCGTTGTCGCCGAACTCCGCGCCGTGGGCATCGTAGATGCCGCCGCGCGCGAAAAAGCGGTCGTGCTCGACGAACCAAACCGGCACGCCGCCATCGGCCGTGCCGCGCCAGATGCCGCAGCCGTTCACTTCGCCGCCTCCGCACGGAACCCGGCAGGCCGGTTCGGCGACCAGGCCGAATTTCTCGCGGGAAATGGAGTCGTAGAGCGGCAGCACGATGCGCGCATCCGCGCCGAGACGCCGCAGGGCCTTGGGCAAACTGGCCACCACGTCTCCCAAACCGCCGCACTTGGCGTAGGGCGCGCATTCCGAGGCCACGAACAGGACGTTCAGGCCGACGGCGGACGCTGGATCGGGTTTTGCCATGCCCCGAGTATAGGCGAGCGGCCGCGGGCCGCACAACGTTTTTAGGGACCGTCCGGAACGCCGGATTCGCGCACCCAGATCAGCACGCGGGTGGAGCCGTAGGTCTTGTCGCGGGCCAGCCGCCAATCCGGCAGCGCCGGCGGCGGGGCCTTGCCTTCGGTTTCGAACACGAACACGCCGCCGGGCCGCACCCACCCGTTGCGCGCCAGCGCCGCGGCCAGTTGCGGCAGCCAGTTCTTTTCCTGCGCCTCGGCGTAGGGCGGATCGGCCAGGGCGAGATCGAACGGCGTTCCGGCGCAGGGCGCGGCCAGCAGCCGGAACACGTCGGCCGCCAGCACGCGGCCGGCCTCCGCCGGCACGTTCAGCGCCGCCACGTTGCCGCGCAGGACGCGCAGGGCGTTCTTGCCGCTCTCGACCCAATCGACCCAGGCCGCGCCGCGGCTCCAGGCTTCCAGCCCCAACGCCCCCGTCCCCGCGAACAGATCCAGAACGCGCGCGCCGGGCACCGCCGCCGCCAGCGCGGAAAAAATGGCCGCGCGCACTTTGTCCTGGGTGGGCCGCGTGCCGTCCGCCGGGACCTTCAAGAGCCGCCCGCTGTGCTCTCCGCCGGTCAGCCGCACGGCGCGACCTCCCGCACCCAGCGGCAAACGGCCTCCGCCAGCTCGGTTTCCATGCCGTGGAAACCGTGGTCCGCGCCGGGAATCAGCCAGTCGGCAAAACGGCGCGACTGGGTCTTGCGGCGCAGGATGGCCAGCATGTCCGCGGGCGGAATCGCCGCGAATTCCTCGTTTTCGCCGAAGACGGCCAGCACGGGGCACTTCACGCGCCGGAACTGGGTCAACGGGCCGGCATAGCGGAACACGTTCGCTTCGGCGCGCCGCGGATCGGCCAAGCTGAGGAACCGCGCGGCCGTGAAGCGTTCGTAGCGCCCGACCACCGGCGCGCCGGGCCGGCCTTGGGCCACCTGCCGGCGCGCCCAGGCGACTTTCGCTTCGAACCGCGCGCCGAAATCCTGACGCGTGACCGCATAGTCGTCCGCCGGCGCCAGCAGGACGAGACCGGCGACGCCCGGATGCCGCCGCCGCGCCTGCCAGAACGCGATTTTCTGGCAGCCGGTGCTATGACCGACGAATACGATTTTCCGATGGCCCCGGCGGCGGGCGAAGGCCAGCGCCGCGTCCAGATCGGCCAGGCAGGCGCTGAAGTTTTCGTCTTCGGTGCCCCGCTCCGCGCCGCGATTGTTGAACGACAGCACCGCGCAGCCGCGGGCCGGCGCCGTTTCCAGAAAAGCCTTTTTGAGGCCCGAGCGGTAGAAATTGCTGCCCATGCCGTGGACGAACGCCACCAGCGGCGCGCGCTTCGCCGCCGCGGGCCGATAGAAGCCGTCAAGCATCCGCGGCCTGCGGCCTGCGGCCGCCGGGAACGCCACCAGTTCGCCGGCGACGCTCCAGTCCGGACCCGTTCGTTGCCGTTTCCGTTGCATATCGAGGAAGGACTATATACGATGGCGGCGGAGTCAGCGCCATGAAAAACAGAACATCGTTTCTCCTGATCCTCCTCGTGCTCCCGCTGGCCGGCTGCGGCAAGCCCGTGCCCCCGCCGCCCGCCCCCGCGGCATCCCGCCAGATCGCGGATGCCGGAAGCGACGACGATTCGGAATACGACGAGGCCCCGGGTCTGGACGAAGAAGGATCGCGCGAATGGTAAGTCGGCTTGCCGGCTTGTTGGCGCTCGGCCTGGCGGGATTCGCCATGGCCGCGCCTCCGCCGGCGGCGCAGGACGTGCCGGCCGCCGCCATTGAACGCGCGGGCCTGCTCCCCGCGGATCTGGCCCTGCTCGACGAGCCCCGCTACCGGTGGCAGCATCTCCAGACCGAGCATTTCATCCTGCACCACGACCAGAAGATCTTCGCGGCCAAGGTCGCGCGCCTGGGCGAACAGTTCTACGCCGCCATTTCCGCCGACCTGCCGAATCTGACCGATCGCGCGGCCCCCGCCCGCTCGCACGTGTTCATCTTCCGCGATCCGCGCGATTGGCAGCGGATCGTGGCGGGCACGCCGGGCATGGAGCCCTGGTCGGCTTCGTTCGTCCGAGGCCAGGCCATGTACCTGCAGGAAACCGGCACGGCCGTCGCGGACAAGATGGAAACGCTGGCGCACGAGATGACGCATCTGGTCTTCAACCGCTTCCTGCCGGTCCGGCTGCCCCTGTGGCTCAACGAAGGCCTGGCCGAGTATTACGGCGAATTCGCCTATCGCGCCGCGAAAGGCATGGGCCAAAGCAAAAGCAACGCGTTCCGGCCCTTGCGCGCGCGGACGCCGCTGGCCGAATTGCTGGACGCGACGGCCTATCCCGCCGATCCAGCCGACGTCGCCCGCTTCTACGCCACGAGCAAATACTTCGTCGGCTATCTGCTGCTGAAGCAGCCGCGGGCCCGCTGGGACGCGTTCTTCGCCAAGCTGCTGGCCGGCGCTCCGGCCTTGCCGGCGCTGCTGGAAACGTACGGCTGGGCCGACGTCGCCGCGGCCGAAAAAGCCTTCGCGACGTTCGCCCGCTGATTTGCCGCCGCGGGCCTTGCAACCCGCCGCCGGCTGCGATACATTCGCGGGTCCCATGAAAAAAGTAAAACTGTCCGAACTGTCCGCCGTCGAGCGCCGCCTGGTGCAAAAAGCCATCGCCGTGCGCCAAAAAGCCTATGCGCCCTTTTCCCATTACAAATGCGGCGCGGCGCTGCTGGACGTCAAAAACCGGATCCACGTGGGCTGCAACATCGAGACGATCGATTTCACGCTGACGACGCACGCGGAGATGGACGCCATCAACGACATGATCAAGACCGGCGTCTTCAAGCTGAAGACCTTGGCGGTGGCCCTGCAGGCCGCCAACGGCTTCGCCCTGCCCTGCGGCCTGTGCCGCCAGAAGATCCGCGAATTCTCCGTCGGCGCCGACGCCAAGATCATCGCGATCAACCTGAATCCGCAAGGCAAGATCCGCCACGTGAGCGTGACGACCATCGGCGACATCTATCCGCTGTCGTTCACGCCCGACTGCCTCGTCTGAGTCCGTGGCCGCGGCCCCCCACCCCGCCTTCCTGTTCGACCTCGACGGCGTCGTGGTCGATTCCAACGCGCTGCACGTGGCTTCCTGGCAGGAAGTCGCGCGGCGGCACGGTTTCGCCTGTTCCGATCCGGAGCACATCGGCAAATGCGGTTTGCGCACGACGGCGGTCATCCGCGACCTGCTGCGCTGGCCGGTT
>DAOTNL010000146.1:5740-6806 GCA_035450765.1 Kiritimatiellia bacterium
GCCAAGGCGCGCGCGCGGTCGCCCAGCTTCTCGCTGGCTTCGGCCAGCAGGATCAGCCGTTTGATGTTCCGACCCTGTCCGCGGATGGATTCGGCCAGCGCGGTCCGGGACTCGGCAAAGCGCCCCAGGGCGAACAGGACTTCGCCGCGCAATCCCAGCAGTTCCGCATCGCCCGGCCGCTTGAGCAACGCCGCGTCAAGCCGGGCCAAGGCTTCCGGCAGCCGCGCATCGGCCGCCGGCTTCGGCGCCGGCGCGGAGGCGTCCGGCGCCGTCGAAAGCCGTTTCAGCAGCGTCTCCATGAGCTCTTTCTGCTTGGCATCCATCTGTCCGGGCTGCGCCGCCAGCGCGCGGACGAACGTCAGCGCGCGGCTCCGGTCGCCGAGGCCTTCGTAGGTCTGGGCCAGCAACAACAGCAGGTTGGCGGTCCGGCCCTGCTTGCGCAGCGACTCCTGCAAGTCCTGGCGGGCCTCTTCGAAACGCCCCAGCTTCACGAGAATCGCGCCGCGGGTGCTGAGCATCTGCGCCTGGCCCGGCTGCCGCAGCAGGGCTTCGTCGATCAGTTTCAGCGCCTCCGCCAAGTCGCCGTTGCGCTCCATGATCACGTGCGCGAGGTTGTTGAGCAGCGTCGCGTCGCGCTGGCGCATCAGGCCTTGGCGGAAGGCGGTTTCGGCCTCGGCCAGATTGCCCTTGCGGTAGGCATCGACGCCGGCGTTCTGGTACTGCATGAAGTGGTCGGCGTTGCGTCCGAGCAGCGCCCGCAAGCCGGCCTCGAGCAGCGGCTTGTTGCCGCGCGTCTGGGCGAGCAGCACCATCATTTCCCAGGCCTGGACGTTGCGGGGATCTTGCTGGACCGCCAGATCGAGCTCGTTCTGGGCGGCCGCCCACTGTTGCCGGGCCATCAGCACGTGTCCCAAGGCCAAGCGCACGCCGAGCGGGGCGCCGGCATACCCGCGGAGGCGCTTCAGCGCTTCCTTGCCGAGCGGATCGCTTTCATCGGCCAGCAGGACGAGGGCCATCCACACGCGCAGATCGCCGGGAGTCTGGAGGCTCAGCTCGGCCAGGCGCC
>DAOTNL010000147.1:0-6658 GCA_035450765.1 Kiritimatiellia bacterium
CATCGAAGAAGGCTACCGAACCTCGCTGACGATCCCGATGTACGGCCAAGGCGCTTTCACCGGCATGCTCTTCTTCGACTCCCGCCGGCCGGACGCCTTTTCGGGCGCGGAGCAGCGGCATCTCGAGCTCTACGCCAACCTCGTGTCCCTGCTCATCGCCGGCGAACTGCTGACCATCCGCGCCTTGGCCGGCTCGGTGGACGTCGCCCGGGCGTTCTGCGACTTGCGCGATTTCGAAACCGGCACCCACCTCGAGCGCATGTCCCGCTATGCCCGCATCGCCGCCAAGGAACTCGCGCCGGATCGCAACCTGACCGACGAATTCGTCGAACTCGTGTTCCTCTTCGCGCCCCTGCACGACGTGGGCAAGATCGGCATTCCCGACCACATTTTGCTGCGGCCCGGTCCCCTCGCCGGATTGGATTGGGAAACGATGAAGACCCACGTGGACCGCGGCAGCGCCGTCCTCGACAAGATGATCGCCGACCTGGCCCTGCGCGAGCTGCCGCACGTGACCCTGCTGCGCAACATCGTCGCCTACCACCACGAATTCCTGGACGGCAGCGGCTACCCGCAGGGCGCGCGCGGCGATGCCATCCCGCTCGAAGCCCGCATCGTCACCGTCGCCGACGTCTTCGATGCCTTGACCTCCCCGCGTCCCTACAAGCCGGCCTGGCCGTTTCCGGAAGCCTTCGCCGAACTCGACCGCATGGTCGCCGCCGGCAAGCTCGACGGAACCGTGGTCGCGGCGCTCCGGCGCCGCGCCGACGAAGTCCGCGCCGTGCGGGAGCGCTACGTCGACGAACGCAAAGGGGCCGCGCGTCCATGAAACCCTGCCGCGAATGCCGCCGGGAAGTGTCCGAGCAAGCCATGTCCTGCCCGCATTGCGGCGCGCCATGTCCGGCGCGCGAGAAGTGGGACGGCTGGGGCTTCGAATACAAGACGAAAACGGAACTGTTCGGCCTGCCGCTGCTCCACGTCTCGTTCAAGTACCGCCCCAACCGGTTGCCCGTCCCCGCCCGCGGAGTGTTCGCCGTCGGCCAGTTCGCCTGCGGCGTTTTCGTGGTCTCCCAGTTCGGACTCGGCGTTTTCAGCGTCAGCCAGTTCACGGTCGCCGGCTTCGCCATCGCCCAGTTCGCCGCGGCCTACACCCTGATCGCCCAGCTGGGCATTTATCTGCGGGCTGGCCAGGGCCAGATCGTCCGGAGCCTCGCGGAATTGCTCGGGTTGTCCTGAACCGCGCCGGCGCCTAGCGGACCAGGTCGCATGCCTCCGGCGGCATCCAATGCCTGGGCCGGCCCTCCCACTTCACGTTGCAGCCAATGGGATTCGTCAACGGCATGCTGACCGGCCGGCCCGCGACGACTTCGTCCAGAGCCCGTTCGAGATCGTTGACCGTGGCCTTCTCCGGTTCGCGCGGATTGTCCAGCGCCCGCCCGGTGTAAACCAGCTTGCGCGCGCGATCGAACACGAAGAAATGCGGCGTCCGCAGCGCCCCGTAGGCCAGCGCCGTCGCCTGAGATTCGTCGTGGAGATAGACCCACGGAAACCGGAACTCCTCCATGCGTCCGACCATGTGCGCGAAATCGTCCTCCGCATAGGTGTGCTTGCTGTTCGAGTTGATCGCGACGAACCGCACGCCGCGGTCCTTGAACTTCTCCGCCGTCGCCCGCGTGGTCTCGTCGGACCCGATCACGTAGGGGCAATGGTTGCAGGTGAAGAACACCACCAGCGTCGCCGCGTCGGCGAAGTCCGCCAGCGCGTATTTCCTCCCATCCGTCGCCGGCAAACGGAAGTCCGGCGCTTGTGCTCCGATCGGCAAGGTGAAACTCATGGTTGCCTCCTTTCCTCGGCTTCCAGCCTACTTCCCCCCGGAACCCCGTGCAACCATTTCGCCCCGCTTTCGCCCCGGAGCGCAGGCGTCAAGGCAACGGAACCAGATGGAACCGCAGCCATTGGCGCGCGCCCGGAATCGTCCAGATCGTGACCGTCGCGTTGCTCACGCCGTAATGCACGCCTTCGGTCAAGTTCGACCACGGTCCGCAACCGGAAAGTCCGGGCTCCGCGCCTTCCACCCGGGCCAATCCATAGCCACCCGGCATTTCGACCTCGTAATCGCCGGCCGCCGGTCCCGGCCCCGCGTCTTCGATGGCCGTCGGTCCGAGGCCGTCGTAGGGCGTCGCCACGAGGTCGTCGACGATCAGGCGGCTGCCCTCCACGACGTTCGTCGAGCCGCGCACGATCCGCACACGGACCGGTCCCGTCACGTGGACGCCGCGGGAAAAGAACTGCACGACGGTGTGCGCCGGCGGCGCGAAGGGCCGCCCGATCCGCACCCAACTCGCGCCCCTGTCCCGGCTGTACTCTGCTTGCCAATCCATCGGGACAATGACCGACCGTGCGGCGCGATACTTGAACGACAGCCGCCCCAGCCCGTTGGTTAAATCTTCAAGCAATGTCAGGCTGGGGTCGTTCGTTCCGTCGCGCAAGCTCGCCGACTTGAATCCCGCGACAACGTTGTTGGTGTCCGTACTGATCAAGGTTTGTGCCAGTTCCCACTCTTTCCCGTTCAAAACGACGTTGGTCTTCGGATACGTGAACTTGTCTCCGTCCTCGAAATCCACCACGTAGCTTCCCGCCGGCGGAATCTCTTCGAACACGGCCCGGACCGTCGTGGCCGTGGCGGGCATGGCGAAGCGACCTACGTTCAGGGCGAAAGGATCACCTCCATCGGGCTCCACCGTCAGTGCAGCCAATTGGTAGCCGGCCTCCGGCGTATCCAGCACGATCACGGTCTCGCCGCCGGCCGCGTACCCGGCCGGTTCCGTGGCCACTGTTCCATGCGTCGCCGGGGCTAGGACGATCGCGTACACCGTCGTCACGGCGAAGCGCACCGAATTCGTCGCGGTCCGGATCGGGTCGTCCGAATCCGTCGCCGTCGCCCACGCCACGTAGTCGCCACGCGGCGCATTCGTATGGATCGTGAACGTGGCGCCGTTGGCCGACCAATGCTCCGCCCCCAGCGTGCTGTCCCAGACATAGGCGTACGGTTCCGCCCCGTTGTGGGCCGTCGCCACGACCGTCGCCACGGTGTTGGTCTGGACGCTGAAGCCGTCGCGCCGATCGAACGTGACGCAGAAGTTGGTCGGCCAGCCGCGGATGACCACCCCATCCAGCCCGATGTTCCCGCTCGTTTTCGTCTCGTACCGGAACCGGACGTGGCGGGATGCGGCCAGCAGCAGATTGGTCCGCGGCTGGGCCACGCCGGGAATGCCGGAACCGGCGTATGTCGCCACGTCCGTCCAAGCCGCGCCGTCCGCGGATTCTTCGACCTTGAAGACGAAGCCGCTGGCCGCGTTGTGCTGGATCCAGTAGGTGACTTCTTCCGGCGTTCCGGAAAGCGCGACATGCAGCATGTCGTTGGTGGAATCGAATCTGGCCGCGTTGCCGCCGGCGCCGTCGTAGTTCACGGCGTAATCCGTGAGATTCGTCTGCGTCCAGCCGGCCGGCAGCAGGGCATTGTTGCTCCACGGCCCCGAATGGCTGGTCGGCAACACCGCCTGCCCCGCCGCCGACCAAGCCAGGCCCCAGACGCAGGCCCAGATCCATCCCCGCCGGCTCACGATCGACCGCTTGGTTCGCACGTTCGGCATCGCGTCATAACCTTAGCAAATGTTCGGACATTGGCAAGCATACGCGGCTTCTGCCTCAGCGAATGTGTCCATGCAAAAATCTCCGTTGCAGGCGGGGCGAGGCCATGATAGCTTGTCTTTCGTCTTCAGGGCGTGGTGGAATTCCCGACCGGCGGTACAGCCCGCGAGCCAATAGGCAGACAAGGTGCGATTCCTTGGCCGACAGTAAACAGTCTGGATGGAAGAAGACATGCGGCGGCTTTGCGCCGTCACCGCCCCGAGGACAGAAAGGTCTTCGGTTTTTTGTTATGTCGAAATCCGGACAGGAGTCCGTGTTCTGCACGGTGGAAGAGGCGCTCGACATCGTCCGCGCCGGCCAGATGCTGCTGGTGGTGGACGACGAGAACCGCGAAAACGAGGGCGACCTCGTCGCCGCCGGCGAAAAGACCACGCCCGAGATCATCAACTTCATGGCAACCCACGGCCGCGGCCTGATCTGCGTGCCGATGGAAGAAGGCCGGCTCTGCCGGCTCGGTCTCGGCCGCATGGTGCCCCTCGACGAGCGCGACCGCTACCGCACCGCCTTCACCGTCTCCGTGGACGCCCGCGAAGGCATCACCACCGGCATCAGCGCCTTCGACCGCGCCCGCACCGTCCAGCTGCTGGCCGACGACAACACCACGGCGTGCGACTTCATCCGCCCCGGCCACATGTTCCCGCTGCAGGCCGTGCCCGGCGGCGTCCTGCGCCGCACCGGCCACACCGAAGCCTCCGTCGACCTGGCCCGGCTGGCCGGCCTCAAGCCCATCGCCGTCATCTGCGAGGTCATGCGCGACAACGGCGAGATGGCCCGCCTGCCGGACCTGATCGCGTTCGCGAACAAGCACGGCCTGCGCATCCTGACGGTCGCCGCGCTCGTCGCCTGGCGCCGCGCGCGCGAGCGGATCGTGCGGCGCGACAGCGTCGTGGACCTGCCCACGGACTACGGCGACTTCAAGCTGCACCTCTATATCGACGAACTGACCGGCGAGCACCACGTGGCGCTCGTGCACGGCGAACCGGCCAAGCAGGATGCGCCGCTGGTGCGCATCCATTCCGAATGCCTCACGGGCGACGTGTTCGGATCGCGCCGCTGCGATTGCGGCAGCCAGCTCCATGCCGCCATGCGGCAGGTCGTGGCCGCGGGCCACGGCGCCATCCTCTACATGCGCCAGGAAGGCCGCGGCATCGGCTTGACCGGCAAGATGCGCGCCTACGCCCTGCAGGAACAGGGCCGCGACACCGTCGAGGCCAATCTCGAACTCGGTTTCCCCGCCGATCTGCGCGACTACGGCGTCGGCGCCCAGATGCTTCTCGATCTGGGGATCACCCGCCTGCGCCTGCTGACCAACAACCCGCGCAAGGTGGTCGGCATCCAGGGTTACGGGCTCGAGATCGTCGAGCGCGTGCCCATTGCTTTCCCGCCCACCCCCCACAACGCCAAATATCTAAAAACCAAAAAGGAAAAGCTGGGCCACCTGATCTGACCCGGAAAGGACACCATGAACTGCAAGGAAACCAGCGGACAACTCAACGCCAAGGGGCTGAAGTTCGGCATCGTCGTCAGCCGCTTCAACGACCTCTTCACCGGCCAGCTCCTCAAGGGCGCCCTCGACTGCCTCGCCCGCCACGGCGCGGACGAAAAGAACGTCGAAGTCGTCTGGGTGCCCGGCGCCTACGAACAGCCCCTCGCCCTCCAGAAACTGGCCCAGGCCAAGAAGCACGATGCGCTGATCGCGCTCGGCACGGTCATCCAGGGCGCCACGTCGCACGCCGGGCTCATCAATGCCCAGGTCGCCCGCGCGCTGACCCAGATCAGCCTCGCCAGCGGCATCCCGGTCATCGACGGCATCGTCGCCGCCGACAACCTCGACCAAGCCATCGAGCGCTGCGGCAGCAAGGCCGGCAACCGCGGCTGGAACGCCGCCCAAACCGCCATCGAAATGGCGTCGCTGTTCAAGCAGTTGGCCTAGGATTGCATCTTCCGGCCGATCTGCTTCAATCGAACCGTCGCCACCAACGAAAGGACCCCCGCATGGGAATCCGCCACGAGGCCCGCGAATGGGCATTGCAGTTCCTCTTCCAGTCCGAATTCAACCGGGATGAATCCGTCGACGAGGGGTTCAAGCTCTTCTGGGAGCGCCAGAACGAAGAGACCGGCGCGCCGAGCGCCGGCCACCCCGCCGGCAAGGACGATCGCCAGCGCGCCAAGGCGCGGATGTTCGCCGAGGAACTGGCCCGCGGCGTCATCGATCACCACAAGGAGATCGACCCGTTGATCGCCAAGTACGCGGAGAACTGGGAAATCGACCGGATGGGCACCGTGGACCGCAACGCCATGCGCATCGCGGTCTTCGAGATGCTCTACCGCGACGACATCCCGCCCGTCGTTTCGATCAACGAAGCGGTCGAATTGGCCAAGGCCTACAGCTCCAGCGAGTCCGGCAAGTTCGTCAACGGCATCCTCGACCGCATCCGCAAGGGTCTCGACCGGCCCGCCCGCGGGCCCAATCCGCCGGCAGAGGCCCGCTAGTATCGGCGCGATGGGTGCCTGGTTCCAAAGCCTCCGCAAGACGCGCGAGCGTTTCTCCGGCGCGCTGAAAGGGCTTTTTGCCGGCCCGCAGCCCGACGAAGCCACCGCCGAGGAACTCGCCGATCTGCTCGTCATGGCCGACGTGCCCTTGCGGCTCGTGCAGTCCCTCACGAAAGAACTGCACGCCGCCGCGTCCCGCCGCGAGCCACTGACCGCCACCTTCCGAAGGGTGCTGGTCGAGGCCTTGGGCCAAAATCAGGCACCGGACTGGGCAACGCTGCCCGCGCCGACCGTCGCGCTGCTGGTCGGCATCAACGGCTCCGGCAAAACCACCACCGCCGCCAAATTGGCCCACATGGCCTTGCGCGCCGGCCGCAAGCCCCTGCTCGGCGCCGCCGACACGTTCCGCGCCGCCGGCTCGCACCAGCTCAAGCTGTGGGCCGACAAGATCGGC
>DAOTNL010000148.1:0-6645 GCA_035450765.1 Kiritimatiellia bacterium
GACCGCGCGGATGCGCGGCCCGCGCCGGAACCGCCGCCGGCGGCGGAATCGGCGGCCGCCGCCGCGTCCGCGCCGGAGCGCGGCGATATCGTCATCCGCAACGGCAAGCGCTACCGCCGGGTGCGCGTGCGCCGCAAGCACCGCCGCCACCATCGCCATTTCTGGAGCCGCGGGCCGTCGCTCGCGGACGTCTTCGTGTCGTTCGGGCAGTGGCTGCGCTATTCCATCCGCGCCTGGATGCTGTACCGCTGAAAGAAACTTCTTCCCCATGAAAAAGAGAGAACACGTGATCCCCAGCGCCCCCGTTCCGGTGCCCTACGGCGCCCGCGTGATGGAACAGGGCGTCCACTTCAGCATCTTCAGCCGCCACGCGACGCGCACGTGGCTGCTGCTGTTCGACCGCGCCGAAGACGAAACGCCCAAGGAGGAATTCGAGCTGCTGCCGGACCGGAACCGCCTGGGCGACCTGTGGCACCTGCACGTGCCCACGGCGCGGCCGGGGCAGTGCTACGTCTACCGCATGGACGGCCCGCGCGACGGCGCCGCCGGCCACGCGTTCGATCCCGACCAGTGGCTGCTGGACCCCTACGCCCTGGCCGTCGCCGGCCAGAAAAACTGGGGCGACCACGAGGGCATCGTGCCCGGCCAGCCGGTCAAGAACGGCCGGCGGTTTCCCAAGGGCGTCATCCTGAAGGACGATTTCGACTGGACGGGCGACCGCACCTTGCGGGTGCCGCTGCAGGAATCGGTGATCTACGAAGCGAGCGTGCGCGGCTACACGGCGCACCCGAATTCGGGCGTGGCGCATCCGGGCACGTACCGGGGGCTGATCGAGAAGATCCCCCACCTGAAGGAGCTGGGCATCACGACGCTCGAACTGCTGCCGACGCAGGAATTCAACGAGATGGAATTCCTGTGGGAAAACGGCCCGCGCCGCAACCTGCGCAACTTCTGGGGCTACAGCACGCTGGCGTTCTTCGCGCCCAACGCGCGCTTCGCCTGCGAGAACCAGCGCGGCGAACAGGTCCGCGAATTCAAGGAGATGGTGCTGGAGATGCACAAGGCCGGCATCGAAGTCATCCTCGACGTGGTGTTCAACCACACGGCCGAGGGCGGCATGGGCGGCCAGACCTACTCGTTCCGGGGCATCGACAATTCCATCTACTACATGCTGGAAGAGGACGGGAAGCGCTACAAGAACTACACCGGCTGCGGCAACACGGTAAACGGCAACCATCCCGTCGTGCGCGACTTCATCCTGCATTGTCTGCGCTATTGGGTGCTGGACCTGCGCGTGGACGGCTTCCGCTTCGATCTCGCCACCATCCTCGCGCGCGGCCGCGACGGCGAGCTGCTGGCGAATCCGCCGGTCATCGAGCAGATCGCCGACGATCCGGTGCTGCGCGGCGTGAAGATCATCGCCGAAGCCTGGGACGCCGCCGGCGCCTACCAGGTGGGATCCTTCCCCAACGCGCGCTGGAGCGAATGGAACGGCCGGTACCGCGACGACGTCCGCGACTTCTGGCGCGGCGCGGCTTCGCCGGGCGTCTTCGCCACGCGCCTGTGCGGCAGCCCCGATCTCTACGACCGGCCCCGCCAGACCCCCCTCAAGAGCGTCAACTATATCGCCAGCCACGACGGCTTCACCCTCGCCGACATCGTTTCCTACGCCGAGAAGCACAACCTGGCCAACTGCGAGGACAACCGCGACGGCGACAACCACAACCACAGCGACAACTGCGGCAAGGAAGGGCCGACGGACGATCCGGCGATCCGCGCGCGGCGCCTGCGCCGCCAGAAGAACCTGCTCGCCACGCTGTTCCTCTCGCAGGGCGTGCCGATGCTGCTGGGCGGCGACGAATTCGGCCGCACCCAGCAGGGCAACAACAACGCCTATTGCCAGGACAACGAAATTTCGTGGGTGGACTGGGACCTGCTCCAGCGCAACCGCGAGCTGTTCGACTTCGTCCGGCAGGCCATCGCGTTCCGCCAGGCCCATCCGGCCTTGTGGCGCACCAGCTTCTTCAACGGCAAGAACCACGCCGGCGACTTCCCGGACATCCGCTGGTACGGGCCCGACGGTGCGCCGCAACCCGACTGGGAGCACGGCGCGGCCCTGGCCTGCCGCCTCGACGGGCGCGGCGAGCACACCGGCGCGGACGGCGACGACGACCACTTGTTCCTGATCTTCAACCGGGGCGGCGAGCCCCAGGAATTCGAACTGCCGCCCAACGACAGCGGCCAGCCGTGGACGCTGGCGTTCGCGACGTCGGCGGAGCCGCCGGCCGTGCGCCGCGGCGGGCGCCCCGTCGCGACGGTGGCCGGCGAAAGCCTGGCCGTCTTCGTCTCGCGGTAGGAGGTCGGCGACATCCCGCCCGGCGCCGCGCGTCGCCGCGGGGGGGGAAAAGGTTTGCAGGCGGAGGCCGGGACCGCTAGGATAAACGGTTGAATATGAGAATCGTCAAAGATGGTTATTCCCTGATCGTCGGGATCCCGGCGGTATGCGTGGTGGCGGCGGAAATCGTCCGGCGCTATGCGCCCGCGGCGCCGGGCATCGCGCTGGCGCTCTATGCCCTCGGGGTGGTCGGCTGCCTGTTCATGCTGTATTTCTTCCGGGATCCGGACCGGACGCCGACCTGCGGGCCGGACGAGTTCGTTTCGGCCGCCGAAGGGGTGGTGCGGTCGGTGGAATTCATGGATGAGCCCCGTTTCCTGAAGTGCCCGGCGGTGCGGATCAGCGTTTTCCTCAACCCGTTCAACGTCCACGTGAATCGCCACGCGCTGTCCGGCACGATCAAGGAGGCCGGCTATACGCCTGGGCGGCATCTGTTTACGATGGATCCGCGGTCTTCCGAGGTCAACGAGCACAGCTCGATCCTGGTGGAGGGGGAGAAAACCCGCTGCCTGGAGCGGCAGATCGTGGGGCCGATCGTGCGGCGGGTGGTGTATTGGCAGGAAGCCGGCGCGCGGGTGGAGAAGGGCCAGCGGTTGGGCATGATGAAGTTCGGTTCGCGCATGGACCTGTATTTTCCGGCGGCGGACGTCGAGGCGACGGTGAAGCGCGGCGACAAGGTCCGGGCGGGCGAAACCGTCGTAGCCCGGCTGAAGAAGGCGGGGGCGTGATGTCGGCGCCGCTGCGGAAATTCGTTCCGTGCGCCTGCACGTTCCTGGCGCTGTGCGCCGGGGTGGGCAGCATCCTGGCGGCCGGCGAGGCGCGGTTTTTGCTTTCGGCGCAGCTGATCCTGGTCTCGTTGATTTTGGATGGCTTGGACGGCACGTTGGCGCGGCTGTTGAAGGGCCAGACGGTGTTCGGCGCGGAACTGGACACGTTCGTGGACGTCACGAGTTTCGGCATCGCGCCGGCGGTGCTGCTGTATTTCTATCCGGGCGGCCTGCAGACGGTGCCGGTCTGGGGGCTCGTGCTGGCGTTCCTGTACGTCATGTCGGGGGCGGGGCGGCTGTCGCGCTTCCGGGCCGTGGATCCCTACCGCGGCCAGCGGGGCTATCTGGGCTTGCCGATCACGACGGCGGCGGGCTTCGTGGCGGCCTATCTGATCGCGCTGGAAAGCCCGCTGGCGGCCCGGTTGCCGCTGCTGTCCATGCGGGGCGGCCCGCTGGCGGCCGGTTTCTGGCTGGCCGTGGTGGCGATGCTGGCGCTGCAGGTGTCGCGCATCCGCTATTCCAAGCCCACGAAGAATCCCAAGGTGCTGATTCCGTTCATGGTGCTCATCGTCATGCTGTTCATTCCGGCGGTGTCCATCTATTCGGCCGCGCTGATGTTCGCCTATGGGATCTGGTTCGCGTTCGTCTCGCCGTTTTTCTTCCGGCGGTTTTTGGCGCACCTGCCGCCCGCGGAGGAACTCGCGCCCGCGGCGGATCCCAAGGAGGACGCGCCGTGAACCAGGCGGTCTATGCCGGCACCTTCGATCCGATGACCTATGGCCATCTGGACGTGGCGACCCGCGCGGCCCACGTGTTCGACCGGCTGACGCTGGCCGTGGCCGAAGATCCCCGCAAGACGCTGCTGTTCGGCGTCGAAGAGCGCGTGGCCTTGGCGCGGGATTGCCTGGCCGGCCTTCCGAACGTGGAGGTCGTGCCGTTCGGCGGGTTGCTGGTGGACTGGGCGCGGAACCGCGGCATCCATACCTTGATCCGCGGGCTGCGGGCGTTTTCGGACTTCGAATACGAGTTCCAGATGGCGCTGACCAACCGCAAGCTGGCGCCGGACATCGAAACCCTCTTTCTGATGCCCAACGAGGACTTCAGCTACGTCAGCTCCAGCATGGTGCGGGAAATCGCCGCCTTGGGCGGCGGCGTGGAGCAGTTCGTGCCGCCGGCGGTGGCGGCCGCCCTCAAGAGAAAGCTGGCGCTCCGGTAGCCGGCTCCGCGGCGGCGCTTCGCGCCCGCCGGCCCCGACCCACCGCTTGCCTGGACGCGATTCCATGATCCGCATCGAAACTTCCCAGATCGGCGAAAACGGCTACACCGTGGAAGGCGAGGAGCCCGGCGACCTGCTGGATCTGGCCCGCGACCCCGTGGCCCGTTCCCTCGGTCCGATCCGCTACGAACTGACGGTGGAAGCCGCCGGATCGGAACTGGTCGTCCGCGGCTGGGCCGAGACGGAGCTGCGGCTGCGGTGCTCCCGCTGCGCGCAATTTTTCTCGACAACCGCCCGGGTTTCGTCATTCTTGCACGCTTACGAATCGGCCGAGCATCCGGAGTTCCTGGACGTCTCGGACGACGTGCGAGAGGATTTGCTGCTGGAAATTCCCGGCTTTCCTCTTTGCCAGGCCGGCTGCAAAGGGTTATGCGCCCGGTGCGGCCAGGATTTGAACGAAGGCGCCTGCGGTTGCGTCCCCTCGGATGAGGGGCCGTCGCCGTGGTCGGCCTTGGATAAATGGATCGCAACCCCCGGCTCCCGGCCGCCCCAGGGCGGCCCCGGCCGGGGCCGGAAGTGAACGAGGAGAAAGAACATGGCAGTCCCGAAAAGAAAACCGTCGAAGAGCCGCATCCGCATGCGCAAGGCCGCGTGGGCCGGCAAGATCCCCCAGGCCGCCACCCAGGCGTGCCCGGAATGCGGCGCCCCCCGCCAGCCCCACCGCGTCTGTCCCTCGTGCGGCAAGTACAACGGCCGCCAGGTCGTAGTCCAGGAAACGCAGGATTGATTTCGGGTCGTCCCGCCGCGGCGGGAGTCCACGGAACGCCATGCGAATCGCAGTGGATGCCATGGGAGGCGATTTCGCCCCCCAAGCCATCGTCGAAGGCGCCTTGCTGGCCGTGCGGGAGTGCGCGGCCATCGAGCAGCTGTATCTCGTCGGCGACGAGCGCGCCATCCAGGCCGAGATCGAGCGGTGCGGCGGGAATCCCGGCCGCGTCGCGATCCGCCACGCCTCGGAAGTGGTCGGCATGGGCGAATCGCCCGCCACCGCCGTCCGGCGCAAGAAGGATTCCTCCATCAACCGGTCGATGGACCTCGTCAAGAACGGCGAGGCCGACGCCGTGTTCGCCGCCGGCAGCACGGGCGCGGCGGTCGCCGCCGCCACGCTGAAGCTGCGCACGCTGGCCGGCATCCGCCGGCCCGGCATCGCCGTGGCCATGCCGACGCCGGCCGAAAAGCCCGTGGTCGTCATCGACGGCGGCGCCACCACCGATTGCACGCCGGAAATCCTGATGCAGTTCGCCATCATGGGTTCGGCCTACTCCCAGCGGATCATCGGCCAGCCGGAACCCAAGGTCGGGCTCATGAGCGTCGGCACCGAGGAAGCGAAGGGCAACGCCCTGAGCAAGGAAGCCTTCGACCTCATCGAAAAATCCCCGGTCCGGTTCATCGGCAACGTCGAGGGCCACGACCTGTTCGAAGGCGAAGTGGACGTGGTCGTCTGCGACGGCTTCACCGGCAACGTGATCCTCAAGACCAGCGAAAGCGTCGCCCACGCCATCGGCAAATGGCTCAAGCGCGAGCTGACGCGCAATCCGATCCGCGTGCTGGGCGCGCTGCTGCTCAGCGGCGGCCTGCGCGCGCTGAAGAAGAAAACGAGCCAGAAGACCTACGGCGGCGCGCCGCTGCTGGGCGTCAACGGCATCTGCATCATCGGCCACGGCAGCTCCGACAAGATCGCCGCGAAGAACGGCATCCTGCAGGCCGTGCAGGCGGTGGAACACCGCGTGAACGAAGCCATCCTGGACGGCGTGCGCAAGTGCGCGCTCCAGGCCACCCCGGAAGAATCCGCGACATGAGCCCGAAAATCTATGCCGCCATCGCCGGCGTCGGCCACTACGCGCCCGAAAAGGTGCTGACCAACGCCGACCTCGAGAAGATGGTCGAAACCAGCGACGAGTGGATCCAGACCCGCACCGGCATCCGCGAGCGGCGCATCGCCGCCGCCGGCGAAACCTCTTCCGCCATGGGCACCGCGGCCGCCCGCCTGGCCCTCGAACGCGCCGGGATCGCCCCGGCCGACGTGGAGGCCATCTACGTGGCCACCTGCACGCCCGACATGATCTTTCCCAGCACCGCCTGCCTGATCCAGGCCGCCCTCGGCGCCACGCGCGCCTACGGATTCGACGTTTCCTCCGCCTGCGCGGGTTTCCTGATGGCCCTGGACGCCGCGGCGTGCGCCATCGAGGCCGGCCGCGTCCGCACCG
>DAOTNL010000149.1:0-6584 GCA_035450765.1 Kiritimatiellia bacterium
GGCGTGGGGCCCGCCGATGTTGGTCCTGCTGGTGGGCACGCATCTCTACCTGACGGTGCGGTTGCGGTTCATCCAGCGCTATCTGGGGCACGCGATCCGGATTTCGCTGCACCGCGGCCACGAAGGCGAAGGCGACGTGAGCCACTTCGGGGCGCTGACGACGGCGCTGGCGGCGACGGTGGGCACGGGCAACATCGTGGGCGTGGCGACGGCGATCACGCTGGGCGGGCCCGGCGCGGTGCTGTGGATGTGGCTGACGGGCGTGTTCGGCATCGCGACGAAGTACGCGGAGGCGCTGCTCTCGGTGAAATACCGCGTCAAGATGCCCGACGGCACGATGGCGGGCGGGCCGATGTACGTGCTGGAGCGGGGGATGAACAGCAAGCCGCTGGCGACGTTCTTCGCGGCGATGACGGCGATCGCGGCGTTCGGCATCGGCAACATGGTGCAGGCGAACGCGGTGACGTCGCTGGTGTGCGAGACCTTCCCGGCGGTGCCGGCGGCGTGGTTCCAGTGGGGCCTCGGGCTGGCGATGGCGGGCCTGACTGCGCTGGTCATCCTGGGCGGCATCCGGTCGATCGCGCGCTGGTGCACGTTGCTGGTGCCGTTCATGGCGGGGCTGTACGTGCTGGGGTGCGTGGCGATCCTGATCCTGAACCGGCACGCGCTGCCGGGGGCGCTGGCGACGATCTTCACGAGCGCGTTCACGGGCCAGGCGGCGGTGGGCGGGTTTCTCGGCGCGGGCCTGAAGGAAGCGATCCGCTACGGCGTGGCCCGCGGGTTGTTCTCGAACGAATCGGGCATGGGCAGCGCGCCGATCGTGGCCGCGGCGGCGAAGACCTCGACGCCGGTACGCCAGGCGCTGGTGTCCGCCACGGGCACGTTCTGGGACACGGTGGTGATCTGCGCGCTGACGGGCCTGGTGCTGGTGAGTTCGGGGCATTGGCAGGAAGGCTTGGGCAAGGCGGCGCTGACGAAGGCGGCGTTCGCCGACCTGCACGTGGCCGGGCCGATCTTCCTGTTCATCGGCATGCTGACGTTCGTGTTTTCGACGATCCTGGGCTGGTCGTACTACGGCGAAAAGGCGGTGGAATACCTGTTCGGCCGCAAGGCCATCGGCCCGTACCGCTATCTCTGGGTGCTCGGCGTGCTGGTGGGTTCCGTGGTCTCGCTGCAATCGGTCTGGAATTTCGCGGATCTGGCCAACGCGCTGATGGCGGTGCCGAACCTGATCTCGCTGATCGCCCTGGCGCCGGTGCTGGTGGCGGAAACGAAAACGCATCTCTGGGAACTGAAGGAATGAGCCGCCGCGCCGGGAGGCGCAACGGAAAGGAAGCCCGCGCATGAAGACGAACGAAAGCCAGTGGATCGAGCGGCTGAGCGCCATGGCCGCGGCCAGCAGCCAGGTGGATTCGGCGCTCTACGCGAAGTACGACGTGAAGCGCGGCCTGCGCGACGTCAACGGCAAGGGCGTGCTCGCGGGCCTGACGCAGATCGGCGACGTGCAGGCGCATCCCGAAGGCGACGAGACGGGACCGGGCCACCTGATCTACCGCGGCATGGACGTCGAAGATCTCGTGGCCGGGTTCCTCGGCGACGGACGGCCGGGGTTCGAGGAAACCGTCTATCTGCTGCTCGCCGGCGAACTGCCCGGCCGCGCGGAGCTGGCGGAGTTCTGCGAGCTGCTCGGCTCGTACCGCGGCCTGCCGGACGATTTCGTGCACGATTCGCTGCTGAAGCTGTCCAGCCGCGACATGATGAACGCCATGGCGCAGAGCATCCTGGCGATGTACGTGCTCGACGAGCGCGCCGACGACGTGTCGCTGCCGAACGTGCTGCGCCAGTGCCTGAAGCTCGTTGCCACGTTCCCGCTGCTGGCGGCCTACAGCTACCAGGCCTACGTCTACTACTACGGCAAGGGCAGCCTCGTGATCCACGCCCCGCGGCCGGAACTGTCCACCGCCGAGAATTTCCTGCACATGCTGCGCAACGACAGCCGCTACACGCCGCTGGAGGCGCAATTGCTGGACCTGGCGCTGGTGCTGCACGCGGAACACGGCGGCGGCAACAACTCGTCGTTCACCACCCACGTGGTGACGTCGAGCCTGACGGACACCTATTCGGCCATCGCCGCCGCGATGGGCTCGCTGAAGGGGCCGCGCCACGGCGGGGCCAACCTCAAGGTCGTCCAGATGTTCGAGGACCTCAAGCGCGAGGTGAAGGACTGGACCGACGAGAAGCAGATCGCCGACTATCTCCAGCGCCTGCTGAAGAAGGAAGCCTTCGACCGCGCGGGGCTGATCTACGGGATCGGCCATGCGGTCTATTCGACCTCCGATCCCCGCACGATCGTCCTGCGCGGCCAGGTCGAGAAGCTGGCCGCGGAAAAGGGGCTGGCCGAGGAAATGGCGCTCTACGAGCGCGTCGAGCGCCTCGCGCCGGAAATCATCGGCCACGAGCGCAAGATGTACAAGGGCGTCAGCGCCAACGTGGATTTCTATTCGGGTTTCCTGTACCGCCTGCTGGAGATTCCCCCGGAATTGTTCACGCCGATCTTCGCGATGGCGCGCATCGCCGGCTGGAGCGCGCACCGGCTGGAGGAACTGGCCAACGGCGGCAAGATCATCCGGCCCGCCTACAAGAGCGTGGCCGCGCGCCGGCCCTACGTGCCGCTGGCGGCCCGTTCCGGCGCCTGAGGACCCCCGCCCGGACCGCGCGGCTTGACATTGCGGACGGCTTGGGGCTCAATCCTTCGCGGACATCCGTCAACACACAGGAGTAGCTTATGGCATCCAAAGGCAGCGTCGTCGGCATCGTGGCATGGGTTTTGGTGGTGGTTCTGGCCATCGGCGCGGGGGCGCTGGGGTTCCTGTTCAAGGCCAAGTCGGGCCAGGCGGCGGATTGGCAGGATGCCATGCGGCAGGCGGCTGCCGCGGCGGGCGTCGCGGAAGTGCCGGCGGACGGAGCGGCGGCGGACGTGCTCCAGCAGGTCCAGCAAACGATCCAAGGCGTCCAGCAGGAACTGGCGGCTGCCAAGGATGCGCTGGCGACGGCGCAGGCCGAAGCGTCCGGCGCCAAGGCCGAAGCGGCCACGCTGGCGCAAAAGGTGGACGAGCAGAAAGCGGCCGCGGAAAAGGCGGCGCAGGACGCGGCGGCCAAGGAAGAAGCGCTGGCCGCGGCGAAGGCGGAAGCCGAAAAGGCCGCGGCGGCCGTGCAGGCCGCGGAGGAAGCCGCCGCCAAGCAGAAGGCCGAACTGGAAGAAGCCCTTGCGGGCGTGAAGGCGCAAATGGCCGAGGAAACGGCCCGCCTGCAGGCCGAACTGGAAGCCCTTCGCCAGCCGGCCCAGCCGGAGACCGCCGAAGCCGAACCGGCTGCTCCCGAAATGAGCGACGAAGAGGCCGCCGCCTTGGCGGCGCAGCAGGCGGCGGAAGACGAGGCCCGGCGGACGCGGATCCTCGGCCCGTCCACGATGTTCGAACTGATCCGCTATCTGCCGGCCGAGCAGACCCTGTTCTTGCGCTTGCTGGATGGCCAGGAATTGGCCTATCGGGAAGTGCCGCCGGCCGTTTACGACCAACTCGTTTCCGCGCCTGAAAAGCTGGACATGGTCTATCGCTTCAAGATTCAGGGCGTCTTCAAGAGCGTGCCGCCGGACAGCGTGGTCGTGCGCAAGTTCTGGAAGTGGCAACGCCGCAAAGGCCAGCCCGGCGACGTGCGGGTCGTGGATCCGCCGTCGCCGCCCGCCAAGGAAGAACCGGCCGCGGAAGAACCCGCCGCGGTCCCGGAAGAGGAAGCCGCTCCGGCAGTGGCGGAGCCCGCGCCCGAAGCGCCGGCCGAACCCGCGGCGGAGGAAGTCGAATTTCCGGCCGAGCCGGCCGCCCCCGAAGCGGCGCCGGCCCCCGTCGAAACGCCGGCGCAAGAAGTCCAGGCCGAATCTCCCGTGGAAGGGGAAGAAGCGCCGGTCGCGGCGCCGGCCGAAGCGGATGCCCCGGTCGAGAATTGATTCGCCGGAACCAACGAGGCAACGAGGCCGGGCGCCCGCCCGGCCTTTTGCTTGGGGCGCGGAAACGGATTGAACGGGGACCGGCGTTTCGGTATGAAGGGGGCCTTTTTCGGAGGTATGCGGACATGAGCGACGACAAGCAGAACGGCGAATTGTTCCAGGGGTTGGTGATTTCGCTGGCGGCGGCCACGATGCAGCATCTGGGCAAGACGCTGAGCCCCGTGACGAACAAGATCGAGAAGAACCTGCCCGCGGCGCAGTCCAGCATCGACATGCTGGACATGCTGGAAGCCAAGACGAAGGGCAATCTGTCCGAGCAAGAGGCCAAGCTCCTCAAGAGCGTGCTGGCCGAACTGAAACTCAACTACGTCGAGACGCTGAACGAAAAGCCGGCCGAAGCCGCGCCCGAGAAGAAGCCGGAACAGGCCGGCTGATCGATGGCCGCGCGCTGGTTCCGCCCCAAACGGCTGCTGACGCTGCTGCTGCTGGCCATCGCGCTGGCGGTCTCGGCCTGGTGGCTGGTGCACGTGCCCTACGATCCGCTGGCGATCTACCGGCCCGTGCCCGCCTCGGCCACGGTGGTGGGCCGCCACCTGCGCCTGCCCGAACGCTGGCCCGATTTGCTGGCGAATCCGCTGGCGCTGGCCCTGATGCGGACGGCGGGCGTCGAGACCGAGGACGCGGCGGAACTCGCGGAGGATCCGGAATCGCGCGCCTGGTTCGAGAAATTGGCGGGCCGCGAAGGCACGCTGGCCTATCTGCCGGCGCGGTTCGGGCGGCCGCCGGTCTGGATGGCGGTCAGCCATCTCGGCGGCCAGAGCCAAAAACTGCGCTGGCAGCTTTCGGTGTTCCGCGTGCCGGGTTTCGCGCGGCTGAAGGCGTTTCCCGGCCGGTCGGTCTGGCGGGTGCACGCGCCCGATCTCGCTCCCGGCCAGCATCTGGTCGTGGCGTTCGGCGAGGGCGTGCTGATGGCGTGCGTGTCGGCCGATTTGCTGGCCATCGAGGAAGTCCTCGCGGCCTACGACGGCCGCGGCCAGCGGCTGCTGGAGCGGGAGCCGGGCTTCGCGGCGTTCGCGCAGGCGGACGACCGGACCCTGCCGGACCGCTTCTGGTTCCGCGACGACAGCGAATTCGCGGCGGCGCAGGCGCCGGGCATCGCCGTGGACGTGCCCGCGCTGAACGCGGACGCGATGCGGCTGTCCGCGGCGACGCAAGGCGCGGGGATCGTGCCGGAAGACCGGGCGTCCGCCGTGGATTGGACGTCCCTGGCGAACCGGCTGGGCGCCGCGCCGTGCCTCGCGGCCGCGGTGCGGCGCGATCTGCTGCTGCAAATCTGGAACCGTCCGGACCTGACGCGCACGGCCCGCCACGTCTTGCGGATGGTCTTGGACGTCGCGGCGGCGGACCGGCTGGCGCTGATCGCGATGGACGGCGAGCTGGGCGGGCGGCTGACGTTCGGGGTGATGCGCCTGCTGGGCGCGGGCGTGCGGGTGCCGACGCTGATGCTGGCGACGCCCGCGCCGGATCCGGCGGCCGCCCAGGCGGCCATCCAGCGCGTGCTGGACGCCAGCAACGCGCGCTACCGGGCGGCGTTCGTGCTCAAACCGGTGACGTTGCCCCAGGCCACCCTCTACGTGCTGGAAAGCGCGGGCCGCGACGAATGGGTCGATGAACTCCCGCTGGCGGACCGTCCGGCCTATGCCGTGCTCGACGGCTGGCTGCTGGCGTCCAGCAACCTCGCCGCGCTGCAGAAACTGGCGGAAGCGCCGGCGGCCGCGGGGGCCGCGGCGCCCGCCTGGCTGCGGACGCTCGAACGTCCGGGCGCCGCAACGGCCTGGATCGATTTGGTGCGCGGCGGCAAGGCCGCGAAGGGGGCCATCGCCACGTGGTCCATCGTGCAGGCCGCGACCGGCGGGGATGCGGAGGTTTCCCGCCGGCTGAACGAGGCCAAGGCCTGGATCGAGGCGTTCGAGCCGTTCCGCGCGGCCCGGGCGGAACTGGGGCGCCGGGACGGCGCCACCGTGCTCGCCGTGGAATTGGGATTGTCCGCCGCGGACGCCTCGGCTAGGATTTCCGCACCATGAGCGACACGCTGGTCATCGTTCCGACCTACAACGAGAAGGAAAACGCGGAGCCCATCGCGCAGGCGGTGCTGGCGGCTTGCCCGGAAGCGGATCTGTTGTTCGTGGACGACAATTCCCCCGACGGCACGGGCCAGCTGGCCGACCGGCTGGCGGCGGAAAACCCGCGCGTCCACGTGCTGCACCGGCAGCAGAAGCAGGGGCTGGGGCGGGCCTATATCGCGGGCTTCCGCTGGGCGCTGGAGCGGCCGGAATACCGGTTCGTCATGGAGATGGACGCCGACTTCTCGCACGACCCGAAGGCCGTGCCGCAGCTGCGGGCGGCGGCGCTGGACGCCGACCTGGTGCTGGGCTCGCGCTACGTGGGCGGCATCCGCGTCATCAACTGGCCGCTGAACCGGCTGATTCTGAGCACGGGCGCGGCGCTCTACGTGCGGCTGATCACGGGCATGCCGTTCACCGATCCGATGGCGGACGGCCCGGCGATCCAGCTCGCCAAT
>DAOTNL010000150.1:0-6575 GCA_035450765.1 Kiritimatiellia bacterium
CAGTTCTCCTTCGACCCGGCCATGCGCGGCGCCGACTGGGATGCGCTGCGCCAGCGCTACGCGGCGCTGCTGCCGCGCCTGGCCGACCGCGCGGACCTGGACGACCTGCTGGCGCAGCTTTCGGCCGAGCACGGCATCCTGCACTCGCAGGTGCGCGGCGCCGACCTGCGCAAGGATGCCGAGGCGCCGGTGACCGCCTTCCTCGGCGCGCGGCTGGCGGTGGACGCGGACGGCGTCAGCATCGCCCACATCTACCGCAGCGACCCCGAGTTGCCCGCCGAGCGCGCCCCCTTGCAGCAACCCGGCGTGGACGCACGGGCCGGCGACCGCCTGCTCGCGATCAACGGCCGCGCCGTGCGCAATCCGGGCGATGTGGCCCGCGCGCTGCGCCAGCAGGCCGGCCAGCAGGTGCTGCTGACGCTGCAACGCGGCAAGGCCGAAGCCCACCGCACGGTGGTGGTGCCGGTACCGGCGGATCGCGATGCCACGCTGCGCTACCTCGACTGGGTGCAGGGCCGCGCCGAGGCAGTCGCCCGCGCCTCCGGCGGACGCGCCGCCGCCCGCCCCCACCAAGATCACCCTCTGGGGCATGATCAAGACCGGCGGCTGGGCCATGTGGCCGCTGGGCCTCTGCTCCGTCGGCGTCGTCACCATGATCGTCCTCAACGTCCGCATGGTCAACCGCAAGGCCCTGCTGCCCGCCGCCGTCGTCGTGCCCCTGCGCGCCGCCGCCGAGCAGCGCGACGTCGGCCAGATGTACTCCCTCGCCCGCGCCACGCCCTGCCTGTTCACCAACGGCCTGCTCCCCGGCCTGCGCAAGATCAATCCCGAAGATCCCGCCGCCTCCAAGCCGGACATGGAAAGCGCCATCGCCGAAGCCGTCGGCCGCGAGGAAGCCCAGGTCAGCTTCTGGATCAACTTCCTCTCCCTGTTCGCCAGCATCTCGCCCATGATCGGACTGCTCGGCACCGTCTCCGGCATGATCGGCGCCTTCCAGAAGATCGGCACCGGCGGCATGGGCAAGCCCGAACTCCTCGCCGGCAACATCGGCGAAGCGCTCATCACCACCGCCACCGGCCTGATCATCGCCGTCCCGGCCATCTTCGCCTTCTTCATCTTCCGCAACAACCTTTCGCGCATCGTCCGCGACGCCGAAAGCGAGTACTCCGCCCTCATCGACGGCCTGACCGGCTCCGCCAACCTCTTCGCCGAACACGACCGCGCCCCGGTCGAGAACGAGTCCTGATCCGGCCCCCGCCGTTGAACCGCGCCCCCCGAACCGCGAACCGCCCGGCATGAAACTCAAAAAGCAAGAAGAGCCCGAAGCCAGCGTCGACATGACGCCCATGATCGACTGCGTCTTCCTGCTGCTCATCTTCTTCATGGTGTGCGCCACGATGAGCAAGGTGGACCAGACCCCCGAAGTCGTCCTGCCCATCGCCCCCAAGGCGGCGATCCCGGAAGACCTGCGCGGCCGCGGCGTCGTCAACATCGTGCCGCTGGGCACGCCCGTCGGCGGCGGCGCCACCTCGGAAGACGCGCCCTTCATCATCGCCGGCCAGGTCGTCGACGAGCCCGGCCTGCTCAAGGCCATCGCCGAGCGCCGGGCCACCGAGCCCGAGTTGCGCATCTACATGCGCGTGGACAAGAACGCCGAGTTCAAGATCGTCAAGCGGGCCATCCGCGCCTGCGCCAACGCCGGCATCTTCGACATCATCTTCGGCACTTTCCAGAGCGCCAGCGCGGGCGGAGGCGGCTGATGAAGCTCAAGCACAAAGACGACGTCAAAGCCGCCGTCGACATGACCCCCATGATCGACTGCGTGTTCCTCCTGCTGGTCTTCTTCATGGTCTCGACCACCTTCAACAAGCAGGAAGCCGACATTTCCTTCTCCCTGCCCGGCACCGCCGAGCAGTCCGATTCCGTCGAAATCCCCGACGAGCAGATCATCCAGATCACCGCAGCCGGCAACGTCTTCCTCAACGATCTCGAGTACGACAAGCCCACCGATCCCGACATGCCCGAGCTCGTCAAGACCCTGACCCTCTTCCGCCAGACGGCCGAGGCCAACCGGGTGCCGGCCATGATCACCATCGCGCCCGAAGACAACGTCAAGCAGCAGCGCGTCGTGGACGTGCTCAACGCCTGCACCGCCGCCAAGATCGCCAACGTGACCTTCGCCGTCGGGTCAGAGGATGAGGAAATCTGATGCCGCGGAAGATCAAATCCGAATGTCCAATGTCCAATGTCCAATATCCAATGTCCAAGGCCGGACAAGGGCCGCTGGTCAAAGAGGGTGGATATGATCTGGAAGACCGCCTGATCGATTTCGCCGTGCGCATCATCCGGCTAACCGAAGCTTTGCCCAACACCAAAGCCGGCACCCACGTCGCCGGCCAAATCCTGCGCAGCGGAACCTCGCCGGCGCCCAACTACGGCGAAGCCCAATCCGCCGAATCGGCTGCCGATTTCATCCACAAACTGAAAATCGCGCTCAAGGAACTGCGGGAAACCCTTATCTGGCTCAAAATCATTTCCCGGGCCAGCATGATCAAATCCGCCACCTTGCTGGCCCCGCTTCTGCAGGAAACCGACCAGCTCATCGCCATTCTCTTCGCCAGCGTTAAAACCGCCGGCAAACGAAAGATGTGATCATGTCCCCCATTTGGACATTGGATATTGAACATTGGACATTGGTTATTCGGATCGGGAGTCCCCGATGAAGATCTTCGCCGTCTGGACCGCGTTTTCGAAGACCCAGGCCGAGGACGCCGCGCAGAAGAAGCGCGCGCTCAACGCCATCCTCGTCTCGCTGGGCATCCACGTCCTCCTGCTCATCGGCGCCGTGTCGCTGACCATCATGATCATCTCGCCCAAGCAGAAGATGATGTTCGAGGGCAAGAAGTCTCCCTCGCTCCCGGCGCGCAAGCTCGAGCACGCCATCCGCGTCAAGCAGATGCAGAAGCAGACCCGCAAGCCCCAGATCCTCCAGCGCCTGGTCACCGAGGCCCCCTCCAAGGTCGCCTTGCCCGAAATGCCCGACATGACCACGCCGGACGTGAAGAACCTGCGCGACACCCCGCTCATGAATTCGCGCGCCGGGTCCATCGGCGGCATCGGCGGCGGGGGCGGCGGCGCCGGCCGCGGCCTCACCGGCGGCATGGGCTACTCCGACACCAAGTTCTTCGGCGAAAACGTCCGCACCCGCGCCATCGTCATCTGCTTCGACATCTCGACCTCGATGATCCTCAAGGGCGTCGTCAACGACGTCATCGCCGAATCCGGCACCATGCTGGCCAACATGAACGCGGGCACCAAGTTCAACTTCGTCGTCTTCGTGGACGGCGCGGACCAGTTCGCGCCCCAGATGGTCTACGCCACGCAGGAAAACAAGCAGCAGGGCATGGCCTGGCTCGAGAAGGTCAAGAACGCCTTCGATCCCGCCACCCAGCGCGTGCGCGACCAGTCGGTGGACGGCCAGCTCCACGGCCAGACCGGGTCGACGTCCTATACCGCCCTGCAAAAGGCCGTCGAAATGGGCGCCGACACGATCTTCCTGCTGACCGACGAAGCCCCATGGCTGAGCACCGATTCCAACATGGCCAACGCCATGCCCGACCACATCGCGACCGTCGAGAAATACGTCCGCTCCATCGAAGGCACGACGGGCCGTTCGGTGCGCATCTATCCCATCCTGTACGACCCCCGCGAGCGCCCGGGACCCAACCAGTTCGGCGTGGTCAGCACGGAATTCCACAAGACGATCGCCCGCGCCACCGGCGGCAAGCTCCGCATCGTCAAGAAGGCCCAATAGGCGCCCGCCCTCCGCTCGCCGCTTGACACGGCGCCCGGCGCGGGCGTCTAATGCCAGACAGCATATGCTGGGCCGTTGTGTCAGGAAATCGGTTGCCGGCGCGCTGGCGCTGTTCGGCTCCGTTCCCGCCCTGTCCGCCGCCACGCTCCACGTCGACCCCGCCTGCCCGACCCCGGCCGCCCCCTTCGACGACTGGTCGAACGCCGCCACCAACATCCAGCAAGCCCTCGACGCCGCCGGCGAGGGCGACGTCGTCCTGGTCACCAACGGCACCTACGTCGTCGGCTCGCAGCTGGTCCTGGCCCGCGCCGTGTCGCTCGTTTCCGTCAACGGCGCGGACGCCACCCGCATCCACGCCGTCTCGAACCGCTGCCTGCTGGCCACCGCGCCCGCGACGATCGACGGGTTCGCCTTCACCAACGGCTACGTCGCCGCCGCCCCGGTCTTCGGCGCCGGCATCTATGCCCCGGCCACCGGCGCCGTCGTCCGCAATTGCCGCTTCGAGAACAACTATTGCGGCGCCAACGGCCAGGGCGGCGGCCTGTGGCTGGGACCTTCCGGCACGGTCGAGAACTGCGTCTTTTCCCGCAACCGCGCGGACGTCGGCGGCGGACTGTTCGCCAGCAACGGGCTGGCGCTCGCCGGCTGCACGTTCACCGGGAACTGGACTTCCGCCGGTTCCGGCGGCGGCGTGTTCGCCACCGGCGGCGCCAGCGTCACCAATTGCGGGTTTTTCGCCAACCAGGCCGGCGGCGGAACCAGCAGCCAGGGCGGCGGGGCGTTTTGTTCCTGGACCACCAATGCCGCCGTCTGGATCCGGAATTGCCGTTTCGAAGGCAACGCGTCGAAAGCGCAAGGAGGCGCCGTCGCGATCCGCCGCGGCGGCATCGTCGAGGATTCCGTTTTTCTCGCCAACGTCGCCACCAACGAAGGCGGCGCGGCGTATTTCGACGACACGAACTGCTGCATCCGGCGTTGCGAACTGCGCCGGAACGCCGCCCTGGGCGGCGGCGGCGCCATCTATGGCCGCAGCCAGGTCGTCGGCTGCCTCGTCGTCTCCAACCGCGCCGCCAACGGCGGCGGCCTGTACGCCATGAACACCATGCAGGTCGAAGACACCGTCGTGCAGGACAATCTGGCCGGCAGCGGCGGCGGCCTGTATGGTTCCGGCGCCGTCGTCGTCCGCAACGGGCTGTTCACCGGCAATGCCGCCACCAACCGCGGCGGCGGCGTCTACGTGGCCTCCCGGTGTTTGCTGGAAAACTGCACCGTCGCGGCCAACGCCGCCACCAGCGCGGCCGGTTTCTACGGCTCCGCCACCGCCGTCACCGTCCTCAATTCCATCGTCCACGCCAATCTCGGCCCCAACGTTTCCAACCGCTACACCAACGTCGTCTTTGCCTATTCCTGCACGGAACCCGCGATCGCCGGAACGGGCAACCTCACCAACGACCCGGCCTTCCTGCTGCCGGCCGCCGGCAATTTCCGGCTCGGGACCGCCTCGCTCTGCCGCGACGCCGGCACCAACCAGGCCTGGATGGCCGCCGGCGCCGATCTCGCCGGCCAGCCCCGCCTGGCCGCCGGCACCGTCGATCTCGGCGCCTACGAGACCGGACCCCTCGCCGCCGATTTCGATGCCGCGCCCCGCCTCGGCGTCGCGCCGCTGGAAGTCGTCTTGACCGCCGCCGCCGCCGGGACCAACGTCGAGGCGCTGGCCTATCGCTGGGATTTCCAGGACGACGGCGCGTTCGACGCCGCAGGCGCAAGCGCGACGAACACCTATGCCGGCGGCCTCTATTCCGTCCGCCTCGTCGTCTCCAACGCCGCCGGCGAAACCGCCGCCGTCGTCAAAACCAACTGGATCGCGGCCCAGGGCGGCGTCGGCGCCGATTTCACCGCCGACGTCCGCACCGGGGCCGCCCCGTTCGTCGTCCGTTTCACCGATCTTTCCGCCAACGACCCCCAGTTCTGGGCCTGGGATTTCGACGCCGACGGCGCCGTGGACAGCACCGACCAGAACCCGGAATGGACCTTCGCGGCCACGGGCCAGTTCACCGTCGCCCTGGCCGTCAGCAACGATTTCGGCGACGGCAACGGTTCCGCCGATTCGGTCGTCAAAACCAACTACGTCTCCGTCCCGGTCTTCCATCTCGTGGCGGATTTCACCGTGGCCCCGACCCAGGCCCTGACCTACGAGTCCCTCCAGTTCACGGATGCCTCGTCCAAAGGCCCCACCCATTGGACTTGGTACTTCCGCAACGTCGGCGACGGCGACAGCTTCGAGCAGAATCCGACCTCCCACTACACCGCCGCCGGCTACAAGACCGTCAAGTTGGTCGTCAGCAACGACTGGTCCACGGCCGTCGCCGTCAAAACCAACGTGGTCCGGATCGCCGGCCCCAGTCCGCTGCATTACGTCGCCGCCGACGGCGGGAACGTCGCCCCCTTCACCAATTGGTCTTCCGCCGCCCGCTCCATCGATGCCGCCCTCGCCGCCGCCGACGTGTTCGACACCGTCCTCGTCAGCAACGGCACCTACGGCGTGCCGTTTCTGGGCCTCTCCTGCGCCGGCATGACGCTGGCTTCCGTCAACGGTCCCGGCGTCACCGTCGTCACCGGCGCAGGGAGCGAAAACGTCCTGCGGGCCTCTTCCGTCCGCGAAGAGCCCACGTTCATCGCCGGCTTCACCTTCGCCGACGGCTACGCCTCCGGCGACGGAGCCGGCCTCTGGATCACCCGCAACGTCGTCGTGAGCAACTGC
>DAOTNL010000151.1:0-6546 GCA_035450765.1 Kiritimatiellia bacterium
AACGAAATGCTGGACGATGGCGGCGCTGGGCGCCGTTTGGGCGGCGGCGGCCTGGGCCGCGCCGGTGCGCGAAACGCTGGACGTCGCCAGCGAGTGGGTCCACGACGTGGCCTACGAATACGAAGACGGCGCGGCGGACGGCACGCTCACCGTGCGGCTGGGCGACGATCCGGTCCCCGTGCGCTACTTCGAAGTGCCGCGGGAAGTCTGGGCGGAGTTCCAGGCCGCGGAATCCAAGGGCTCCTTCTACGGGAAAAACATTCGCCAGCGCTACGAGCGGCAGTACGGCAAGTCGCGGCAGGAAGTCTTCGATTCGCCCATCCCGATCCAGACCCAGATCGACGCCCTGTGCGCGTTCAACGAGGAATGCGAGGGCGTCGTGCTGCAGGCCATCGAGAAAAGCCGGGAAAGCATCTGGGTGGCGGCCTACGCCTTCACCCGCGCCCGGATCGCCGCCGCGCTCATCGATGCCCGCCGCCGCGGCGTGCGGGTGGAAGTCAAGATGGATGCCAACCAGGCCGAATTCCCCGGCGCGCAGAAGCTGATCGAGTCGCTTCGCGGCGAAGGCATCCCCGTGACGCTGATCCATACCGCGGGCGAATATTCCGCCATGCACAACAAATTCATGGTCTTCGACCTGCGCTGGGTCGTCGCCGGCAGCTACAACTTCACCACCGTCGCCCAGGTCTCGAACTGGGAAAACCTGGTCTGGATGGATTCGCCCGACATGGCCGAGCAGTACAAGCAGGCCTGGGACGCGATCGTTTCCGACGAGGTCGTCGAGCCGCGGGAAAAACCCGCGCGGCAAAAGAAGCACCCGGAGTAGCGGGACGCGTTGACGCCGCGGCGTCCGCGGGCTTAGGATGGTCGCAGGATCGGCCGCGGTCGATCCGGGAACGGAACGGAACATGGGTTTGACGAGCATGACGGGCCGCGGCGCCGCCGCGGCCGCCGGCCGCCTCGCGCGCGTCGAGGTCGAGCTGAGCAGCGTGAACCGCAAGCAGCTCGACGTCGACGTCGGCCTGCCGCGGTTCCTCGCCGCGTACGAATCGCGCGTGCTCGAAACCGTGCAAAGCCGCCTGTCGCGCGGGCGGGTGACGGGGGAAATCCGCGTGACGTGGGCGGAAGCCGCGCAGGCCGCCGGCGCCAAGGTCGATCTCGGCCTCGCCCGCGCCGCCGTCGGCGCGCTGCGCGCCGCCGCCCAAAAACTGGATCTGCCGGACGATCTGCAGGCCTCCGCCCTGCTTTCGCTGCCGGGCCTCGTGGTGCTCGAACACGGCAAGCGCGACCTGGAAGCCCTTTGGCCGACCGTCCGGCAAGCCCTGGAAGCGGCGCTGGCGAAACTCCAGGCCATGCGGAAGAAGGAAGGCGCCGCCCTCGGCCGCGACCTGCGGGCGCGGCTCGGGACGTTGCGGAAGCTGGTGGGCGAAATCGCCGCCCGCGCGCCGGGCGTCGCGGAAACCTACCGCGCGAACCTGCTCAAGCGGATCGCCGCCGCCCTGCCCGGCAGCGACCTCGCCGCCGACGAGCGCCTGCTCCGGGAAGTGGCGCTCTTCGCGGACAAGGCCGACGTCGCCGAGGAACTCGTCCGGCTCGACAGCCACTTCCGGCAGGCCGAAGACGCGCTGAAGGCCGGCGGCGTGGTCGGCCGCGCGCTGGATTTCCTCGTGCAGGAAATGGGCCGCGAGATCAACACGATCGGCTCCAAGGCGAACGACGCCGAGATCGCCCGGCGCGTCGTCGCCGCCAAGGCGGAACTGGAACGCTTCCGCGAACAGGTGCAGAACGTCGAATAGGGAAAGGAAAGACGCATGAACGGAATCAAGCCCTGCTGGAACAACATCATCTTCGTGGTTTCCGCGCCCTCGGGCGCCGGCAAGACGACGCTGTGCGACAAGCTGCAGAAGGAATTCAAGGACATCCACTACGCCATCACCGCGACGACGCGCGCGCCGCGCGGCGACGAGGTGGACGGCAAGAGCTACTACTTCATGACGATGGCCGATTTCGAGAAGAAACTCGGCGAGGGCGGCTTCATCGAGAGCGCCGTCGTCCACGGCAACCGCTATGGTTCGCCCAAGGGGCCCGTGGTGGCCGCGCTGGAAGACGGCTGCGACGTGCTGATGAACCTCGACGTGCAGGGCGCCGCCGCCGTGCGCAAGCGCATCGCGGACGCGCCGGAAGGCGATCCGCTCAAGCGCACCCTGGTGGACATCTTCGTGGTGCCGCCTTCCGCGGAAATCCTGCGCAACCGCCTCGTTGCGCGCGGCACCGACGCCCTCGAGGTCATCGAAAAGCGCATGAAGCAGGCGCGCGAGGAAATCGCCCATTGGAAGGAATACAAGTACATGGTCGTCAACGACGATCTGGCCGAGGCCTACGACAACATGCGCGCGATCATCCTGGCCGAACGCCACCGCAACGACAACCGCCGGGAGGAATACCGTGGCTAAGGCCCCGAAGGTGCTGCTGGGGGTGACCGGTTCCATCGCCGCCTACAAGGCGGCGGATTTGGCGCGCCTCATGCGCAAAAAGGGCTGGGACGTCTGGGTCGTCATGACCGCCTGCGCCACGCAGTACGTCGGCCCGCTCACGTTCCGCGCGCTCACGGACCACCCGGTGCCGCACGGCACCTTCGCGGAACAGGATCCGGACACCTACGTGCACCTCGGCCTCGCGGAAGGCGCCGCGGCGATGGTCGTGGCGCCGTGCTCGGCCCAGACCCTCGCGCGCCTGGCGCACGGCTTCGCCGACGACGTGCTCGGCTGCGCGGCGCTCGCGCTGCAGGCGCCGCTGCTGGTGGCGCCGGCCATGAACGTGCGCATGTGGCAGAACGCGGCCGTGCAGGAAAACGTGGCCACGCTCAAGCGCCGCGGCGCGATCGTCGTGCCGCCGGGCAAGGGCGAACTGGCCTGCGGCGACGTCGGCGAAGGCCGCCTGGCCGACCTGGACGCCGTCGTGCGGGCCGTGGCGAAAGCGATCGGGGAGCGCTGACGCCGTGAAGGTGCTGGTGACGGCGGGGCCGACGCGGGAAGCCATCGATCCCGTGCGCTTCGTCAGCAACCGCTCCAGCGGCAAGATGGGCTACGCCGTCGCGGCGGCCGCGCGGGCGCGCGGCCACGCCGTCTGCCTCGTGAGCGGGCCCGTCGCGCTCGCGCCGCCGCCCGGCGTCGAGCTCGTGCGCGTGACGACGGCGGAAGACATGCTCGCCGCCGTGAAGCGCCGCGTGCGCGGGTGCGACCTGCTCGTCATGGCCGCGGCCGTCGCCGATTGGCGCCCGAAGAATCCCGCGCGCCGCAAGCTCAAGAAAAGCGCCGGCCCGCCGCGCATCGCGTGGGAGCCCACGCCGGACATCCTGGAAACGCTCGCGCCGCTGAAGAAAAAATCGCAGACGTTCTGCGGCTTCGCCGCGGAAACGCACGGCCTCGCGCGCGAGGCGCGCCGCAAGCTGCGCGAGAAGAATCTCGACGCCATCGCCGCGAACGACGTCTCGAAATCCGACCGCGGTTTCGAAGCGGAGCGCAACGCGCTGACGATCTATTTCGCGGACGGTCGCGCGCGGCGCGTCGCGCTCGCGGCGAAAACGAAGTGCGCGGCGACGCTCGTGCGCGCGCTGGAAGAAGTTTGCGCGGCGAAAAAAAAGTGAAAAAATTTTCCAAAAAACGTTGACGCTGTTAATAACTTCGCATTACTGTGTTGATCAACGAGATGAAGATGACGAAAAAATTTTTGTCTGACCTTCGCGATTTCGGCCGCGCGCCGCGCGCCGGATCCATCTCGGCCTGCCATTTAAGCGAAACCGAAACACCGGACAATGTTTCCAGGATCCACTTCAAGAATACCCTGACCGCCTTGGTGCGTCAGGTTGGAAGGGGGGGAAATCCACAATGGCAGTGAAGAAGGCTAAGAAGGCCGCGAAGAAGCCCGCGAAGAAGGCGGTCAAGAAGGTCGCTAAGAAGGCGGCGAAGAAGGCGAAGAAGTAAATTCTTCCCGATGCCGGACCGTGCAATGCGGTTCGGCGCATGAACGGCGGTGATTCCACTCTGGATTCGCCGTCGTTTTTTCGTGCCCGCGCGGGGCTTGATAATCGCGGGCGGGTGGAGTAGGTTGCGCCAACCTTTCAAAGGAGAAAACGCCATGCAGGAAAAAGTCGAAGCCTTCATCGAGGAAATCCGCCCCCTCATCCAGGGCCACGGCGGCGACGTGGAATTCGTTTCCATGGAAGGCAATACGGTGAACCTGCGCCTGCACGGCGCCTGCCACTCCTGCCCGCACGCGATGATGACCCTCAAGAACGGCATCGAAGCCGAAATGCGCGAGCGCCTCGGTCCCGACCTGACCGTCGAGCGCGTGATGGACGCCTGATCCGGCCCTCCTCGGCGCAAAAAAAGGCCGCCCGCTCCGGGCGGCCTTTTGCGTGGCCGGGTCTCAGGCCGGCGGCGCGTCGGCGGGCGGCGGTTCCGGAAATTTGCCGCTCACCGCGTCGCGGACGATCTGCTTGGTGTCGTCCGGAAAATCGGACCGCAGCAGCCAGGTGATGAAGTTGGGATCGCGCGCGACCGCGTCGCGCAGCGACTGGCCCTGGAACTTGCCGAAGTTGAAGACGATCTCGCCTTTCGCCCACTTGAGGCGGCCGGCGCGGTCGGCCCAGGACGGATCGCGCGGGTCGCAGTACTCGTGGAGTCCGGCCATGTCCGCGGGCAAGTCGTCGTATTTGCGGAACTGGCCGGCGAGGACGCGGATGGTCGCGAGCACGTCGCCGAGCGCGTCGTGGGAATTTTCATGGGTCTCGCCGCAGTAGTAGCGCAGGGCGGCGGACAGGTCGCGCGGTTCCTTGCGGAAGAAAATGCGCTGCGCGTCCAGGATGCGCCGGCCGTCGAGGGAGAACGGCCGGTTCGCGCGGGCGAATTCCTCGGTCAGCATCTGGATGTCGTAGCCGAGGACGTTGTAGCCGGCCAGATCGGCGCCGGCGAAATGCTCGGCCAGCGTCTCGGCCATCTCGGCGAAGGAGGGCGCGTCCTTCACGTCGGCGTCGGAAATGCCGTGGATGCGGACGGCGTCTTCGGGGATGGGGATGCCGGGATTCAGCAGGTAGCTGACCTGTTCCGTCGTGCCGATGGGCTCGTAGCGCACGAGCGCGATCGCCACGATGCGGTCCGTGCGCTTGTTGAGGCCGGTGGCTTCGAGGTCGAAGACGACGAGGGGTTTGTCCAGGCGCAGGCGCTCCGGCAGGGCGGGGATGGATGGATCGCTCATGGGTCGAGCATGGCCCAAGGCCGGACGGAGGAAAAGCAGAATCGGCGGCGGGCCGGCGGGCGCCAAAATTGTTGCGGATTTGTCTTGCCGGGCCTCGGGCCGCTCGCGTAGGTTCCGCGACATACCTTCCGCATGTTCATGGGTCGCCGATTTGCGGGGGGCGGGTTAACCGGCGGCCCGTGGTACATGGAGTTGATAGTTACGTGAAAATATACGTTGGGAATCTCTCGTTTCGGGCCACGGATGACGATCTGCGTGCGGCGTTCGAGCCGTATGGCGAAGTGGTCTCCGCGCGGGTGATCAAAGACAAGGAAACCGGCCGCTCCCGCGGTTTCGGCTTCGTTGAAATGCCCAATCAGGAACAAGGCAACAGCGCGATCGAAAAGGTGAACAACACCGAAATCGTCGACCGCGCGGTTCGCGTGAACGAGGCGCAGGAACGCCCCCCTCGCCGCTAAATCCGGATTCGAACGAACCCCGGCGGGTTTTCCCCCGCCGGGGTTTTTTCATGCCCGGCGCCGGCCGCGGGTCAGCGCGCCGGCGGCAGCGCGCGCAGGAGCGCGGGCCAGGTTTCGGGGGCCAGTTCTTCGGCGCGCGCGGTCGGGGCGATCCCGGCCTGTTCCAGCGCCGGCAGCGGATCGGCCACGAGGTCGCGCAGGGAGCGCGCCATCGTCTTGCGCCGCCGCGAGAACGCGTGGCGCAACAGGTCGCGCAGCGCCAGTTCGTCGGCCGGCCCGCCCAGCGGCGCGGGGCGCCGCACGAGCTTGGAAATGGACGACTGCACCTCCGGCGGCGGCCAGAAGCAGGACGGGGACACGTGCTTGACGGTGGCGATCTCGTAGTGCCGCTGCAGCAGGATGGACAGCAACCCGTAGTCGTCGGAGGAGGGCGCCGCCTCGAGTCGGTCGGCCACTTCGCGCTGGATGGTCACGACCAGCAACGCAGGCGGGTGGGGAATCGCGGCCAGTTCGACCATCAGCCGCGCGGCGATGGCGTAGGGCAAATTGGCGACGAGCTTGCCGCCCGGGCGCGGAAACAGCGCCGGCAGATCGCAGTCCAGCACGTCGGCGTGGATCAAGGTCAGCCGGGGTTCGTCCGCGAAACGCTTGCGGAGGTAGGGCGCGAGGCGGTTGTCCTTCTCGACGGCCGTCACGGCTGCGGCGCGTTCGAGCAGGGCCGCGGTCAGGACGCCGAGGCCCGGGCCGACCTCGACCACGGCGTCGGTCGGCTGCAGTTCGGCCGCGGCCAGCAGGATGTTCAGGACGTTGCGGTCGATCAGGAAATTCTGGC
>DAOTNL010000152.1:0-6439 GCA_035450765.1 Kiritimatiellia bacterium
ATGCGCGCAAGGAATGGCAGGAGCGGCTCGAATTCCTGGAAGCCGAACTGGAGCGGATCGCGCCGTTCGGCGCGTTCGATCCCGCCGACGTCCGCGCGCTGGCCCAAAAAGGCATCGTCCTCAAGCTGTACCGGGCGCCCGCCAAATCCGTCTTGCCGCTGCCCGCGGGCGTGACCGCCCGGAAAATGGACGTCCGCAAGGCCGATGCCTACTGGGCGCTGTTCGCGAGCCAGCCGTTCGACTGGGCCGGCGCCGAAGAACAGAAACTGCCCGAGGGCGCGACGGAACAATTGCGTTTCGAAGCCGAACGGCTGGACGTCGGCTTGGCCGGCATCGCCGAGGAATTGAAGCGGACCGCCGGCGACCGCGCGTTGCTGGAAAAGGCCCTGGCCGCGGCCGTGGCCGAGGTGAAGTTCCAGGAAGTCCGCGCGGGGATGGGGACGGCGGAAAAAATCGCCTACGTGCGCGGCTTCGTGCCCGCGACCGACGTCGCGCGCGTGCAGGCGGCCGCGCAGAAGCACGGCTGGGGCCTGTTCATCGAAGATCCCGGTCCGCAGGACGACGTGCCGGTCAAGCTGAGCCCGCCGCGCTGGGCCACGCCGATCAAGGCCGTGTTCCAAGGCATCGACATCCTGCCGGCCTACCACGAGGCGGACGTCAGCGCGGTTTTCATGCTCTTTTTCTCGCTGTTCTTCGCCATGATCATCGGCGACGCCGGTTACGGCGCGATCTTCATCGGCTTGACGCTCTGGGCCCGCAAGAAGTTGCCGACGGACGCGTTTCGCCTGCTGCTGGTCACGAGCGCGGCCACCATCGTCTGGGGCCTCGTCACGGGCACGGTGTTCGGCATTTCGCCGGAAATCCTCGCCCGGGCGGGCTTCGACAAGATCCAGATCCCGTTCCTGACCGATCCGGAGAAGGCCGCCCCGAACGTCATGGGCCTGTGTTTCCTGATCGGGGCGGTCCACATCACCGTCGGCCATCTGTGGAACGTGGCGGAACTGGTGCGGGCGAAAAAACTGAAGGCGCTGGAGCAGTTCGGCTGGGTCTTGACGACCTGGTTCATGTTCTTCCTGGCCGACAGCATGGTGCTCAACGGCAACATGGTGGGATATCTGCACCTGACGGACGCGCAAAGCGCGCTGCTGTGGAAGGGCCTCGGCGGCGCGATGGCCCTCGGCACGGCCCTGATCCTGCTCTTCATGATGCCGCCGAAGGAAATCAAGGACGGCTGGTTCAACCTGGCGCTGCTGCCGCTGAACCTGGTGGGCAACTTCACCGACGTGGTGTCCTACGTCCGTCTCTACGCGGTGGGCACGGCCGGCTTCGCGGTGGCCAACGCGTTCAACACGATGATCTTCGCCGGCGACAAGCCCTGGTGGGGCCTGGTCCTCGGCGCGGTGTTCGCGTTCCTGGCGCACACCCTGAACGTCCTGCTGTGCGTGATGGGCGTGCTGGTGCACGGCATCCGCCTGAACACGCTGGAGTTTTCGAACCACAAGGGCATCACCTGGAGCGGGTCGGCCTACCGGCCGTTCGCGAAGCCCGAGGCGGCGGCATAGGAACCCGGAGAGTTTAAAAAAGAGGGCGGCGACGCCCGGAATCGAGGAGAGCGAACATGGATGCAGATACGATCGTAGCATTGAGCAAGGCGGGCGGGGCGGCGGCGCTGGGATTGGCGGCGGTGGGTTCGTCCATCGGCGCGGGATTGGCCGGTTCCTCGGCGATCGGCGCGTGGAAGAAGTGCTACGCCCAGAGCAAGGCGGCGCCGTTCATCCTGATCACCTTCATCGGCGCGCCCCTGTCGCAGACCATCTACGGCATGATCCTGATGGGCTGGATGGTGACGGCCGCGGGCGATCCGGCCATCGTGGCCAAGAGCTGGGCGACGATGCTGATCGGCGGCATCTGCGGCGGCCTGGGCATGGGCGTCTCCGCCTGGTTCCAGGGCAAGGCCGGCGCCGCCGGCGCCGACGCGCTCGCGGAGACGGGCCAGGGCTTCGGCAACTACCTGATGACCCTCGGTGTCATCGAAACCGTCGCGCTGTTCGTGCTGGTGTTCATCCGCTCGAGCTTCGCGGGCTAAATCCGCCGGCCAAGGGGCCTTGCGGCAGCCGCCCTTTCCGCGAGGAGGGGGCGGCTTGCGTTTCGATAATGGCCGCAAAGAACGCAAAGATCACAAACGGAGGAGATCTATGGAAGAGGATCGGATCAAGGCGTTATGCGACCAGGTCAGGCAGATGGCGTTTGACATCCATGTCTACCATGGCCATGGCCATTTGGAGAAGGTGTACGAAAATGCCTTGGCCCATCGATTGCAAAAGATCGGGATCAAGGCCGAACAACAGAGTCCGATCCAGGTTTTCGACGAGGACGGAACATTGATTGGCGACTACTTTGCAGATTTGCTGCTTGAGGACGAAATCATCGTTGAACTGAAGGCTGCCAAAACGATCATTGCGGATCACGAGGCCCAGATTTTAGGGTATTTGAAATCATCGCGGAAAGAACACGGCTTGCTGATCAACTTCGGAGCTTTTCGTTTTCAAATTCGCAAGTACGTTTTCAAACCCGGCGGGGGAAAATAGCCGTAAAAATCAGAAGGACGGCAGCAATGATGCTTCTTTGTGTTCTCTGCGTTCTTTGTGGCTAAACGGAATATTCCGGATGGCGTTGGTGAGTCTCCAGGACGTTTCGGTGCGGTTCGGCGGGCCGTGGCTGCTGGACGGCGCGACGCTGAACGTCGAGCGCGGCGAGCGGGTCTGCCTGCTGGGCCGCAACGGCGAGGGCAAGTCCACGCTGCTGAAGATCGCGGCGGGCCAAATCGCGCCGGACGCGGGCGAGGTGGTGCGCGCGCGGGATCTTGCCGTGGCGATGATGCCGCAAGTCGTGCCGGAAGACCTGGCCGGAACGGTGCTGGACGTCGTGCGCCGGGGGGCGCGGCCGGATCTGGCCGCGGACCGCCGCGATCTCCAGGCCCGCAAGACGGTTTCGCTGATGGAACTGGATCCGGCGGCCGAGTGCGCGGCGCTCTCCGGCGGGATGAAGCGGCGCGTGCTGCTGGCGCAGGCGCTGGCGGCGGAACCGGACCTCCTGCTGCTGGACGAGCCCACCAACCATCTCGACGTGGAATCCATCGAATGGCTGGAAACCTTCCTGCTGCGCTTTCCGGGGGCGATTTTGTTCGTCACGCACGACCGGGCGTTCTTGCGGAAGCTGGCCACGCGCATCGTGGAACTCGACCGGGGCCGGTTGCGGTCGTGGGCGTGCGACTACGACCGTTATCTGGAGCGCAAGGCGGCGGCGCTGGCGGACGAGGAGCGGCAGAACGCCGTCTTCGACAAGAAACTGGCACAGGAGGAAGCATGGTTGCGGCGCGGCGTGAAGGCGCGGCGCACCCGCAACGAGGGGCGCGTGCGCGAGCTGCTCAAGCTGCGCGCGGAACGCGCCGCGCGGCGGGATCTTGGTGGAACCGTGAAGGCCACGCTGCAGGAGGCGGACCGCTCGGGCTACAAGGTCGTCGTCGCGAAGGGGCTGGGACGGCAATACGATGGCCGCTGGCTGTTCCGCGGGCTCGACTTGACCATTTGCCGCGGCGACAAGGTGGGCATTCTCGGTCCCAACGGCTGCGGAAAATCCACCCTGATCCGCACGCTGCTGGGGCAGGAGGCTCCGGACGCGGGGACGGTGGCGCACGGGACCAAGCTGGAAATCGCCTATTTCGACCAGTTGCGCGCGGAACTGGACGAAGAGAAAACGGTGTTCGAAAACGTCGCCGACGGCAACGAGAGCGTGACGGTGGACGGTCGGCGCAAGCACGTGATCGGCTATCTGGAGGAGTTCCTGTTCTCGCCGGAGCGGGCGCGAAGCCCGGTCAAGGTGCTGTCGGGCGGGGAGCGCAGCCGCCTGCTGCTGGCGCGGCTGTTCGCGCGGCCGGCGAACGTGCTGGTGCTCGACGAGCCGACGAACGACTTGGACATCGAAACGCTGGAGCTGATTGAAAGCTTGCTGGTGGAGTATTCGGGCACGGTGCTGCTGGTGAGCCACGATCGCCAGTTCCTGAACGAGGTGGTCACCAGCACGCTGGCGTTCGAAGGGGCCGGCTTGGTCCGCGAATATCCGGGCGGCTATGACGATTGGCTGGCGCAGCGCAAGCGGGTCGAGCCCGAGCCAGAACCGCAGCGCGCGGACCGCGCCGAACCGGCCGCTGCCAAGCCGCGGAGGCTCGGCAACAAAGAACGGAAAGAACTACAGGAAATCCCCGGGCGGATCACCGCGCTGGAAGCCGAACTGGACGAGTTGCACCGGCAAATGGCGGAACCTGGTTTCTACAAGAGCGCTCCGGCGGAGATCCAGGCAGCGACGTCCCGCACCTTGTCGATTCCGCAGGAACTGGATCGGCTTTTCGCCCGCTGGGCGGAATTGGATTGCGCCCCGGGATCCTAATTGTACTCCCATTTACATTAATTATTTAACATATAATTAATGCAATTTGGTTTGCCCAGTGCTAGAATCGTCTTCGTTGGATTGGGCGCAAGTCGCGGAACGCGCCGATCCCGCCAAGGAGAAACCATGAAAAGCGTTGCTTGCGGGTTGGGGGTTCTGGTGTTGGCTTGCGGTCTCGCTTGGAGCGAAACCGTTCCCGTCTACGACGTCGGCGTCGTGCCGGACAGCGCGAACAAAAAAGTGACGGTCACCTATCGCATGGCGGAAACTAACGGCGGGGCGGCAAACGTCGCGGTGGACATTTCTTCCGACGCGGGGACCACGTGGACGGTGCCGGCGAACACGTTCTATCCCGGCAGCGACGTAGGACCGGGCATCCCGGCGGACGGTAGCTTGCGGCAGTTCACGTGGGATGCGCGCGCCGATTGGAACAACCAGTATTCGACGCAGATGCTGGTTCGCATCAACGCGACCGCGGCGGAGGCCCAAGGCGGAATCTACTACGTGTCGAGCACGAAGCTGTACCGCATGAACCTCGACGGTACCGCCAACACGCTGTTGTACGACGGCCTGCCGAAATCCTGCTTCCTGACGACGGACGAAACCCACAACCGGCTGCTGTTCTCGACGTGGTTTTCCGGATCGGCGGTCTGGGCGTACAACACGCTGCAGGGCGGCGCCGCCAGCAAGTTGCTGAATGGTCCGGGATACAGCGGCGGGCAGGGGATCGCCTACGACCCGGCGGTTTCCACCATTTTCGCCGGGCTGTACTACAACGGGCTGTATGCCTACAACGAGGGCAGCGCCCAAGGCTGGAAGCGGATCGTGTCGCCCGCCCAGCTGTCGCCGATGATCGGCCAGCGCGGACAGATCGAAGTCGATCCCGCCCACCAGCACGTCTATTTCCGGGCGGCCTACAACGGCACTTGCGACCAGTGCCGCTGGATTTGGCGCGTGGACTACACGGGGAGCAACCTGACCCAGATCATCCGCGCCAACGGCGGCGACGCGATGACTCTCGATCTGGTCAACGGGAAGATCTACTTCTCCGATGAGCCGGGCAACGGCACGATCTACCGCTGCAATCTCGACGGCAGCGGGCTGGAGACGATCCTGACGGTTCCCGCCCCGTACGTCTTCTGCATTGCCATCAAGTTGGACGTGGCCAACAACAAAATGTACCTGTGCCTGATCAACGACTACGTCAGTTGGGAATACCGCGCCGTTTCCCGCGCGAACCTGGACGGCAGCGGCTACGAAATCCTCCGGGAATACAGCGGGACCGGGGAAGGGTACGCCTTCGACCTGTTTATCCGCTGAGGACGGACATGAAAGCAGCGCAACCAGGACGCAGCGCGATCGGCGCGAGGAGCCGGCCATGAAGCGGGGCGGCAACCGGCTGGCGGCCTTGGCGCTGGCGGTGGTGGCGTGGGCCGGCTGGACTGGGGGTGCCCTTGGCCAGATCAGTCCCCTGTTCACGCTGGACACGCGCATCTTGGAGAACAATCTTTCCGCCGTGTTCGCGCTGGACACGCGCGATCCGGACGTGGGGACGGTTTCGGCCCTCTTCACGCTGGATACGCGCGGCGGATTGTCGCCGCAGTCGGGCTTGTTCACGCTGGACACGCGCGATCTGGACCGATTCTACGTGCCCGAAAACCTGGCGCTCGTGGCCGAACAGCCGACGACGGCGCGGGCGACGTGGGACTGCAGCGGGACACCGCTGGGTTTCGTGCTGGCCCGGCGTGAGCCCCAAGGCGAATGGGGCACCTTGCTCCTGACGAACGGGGAGCTGCGCGCCTGGACGGACGCGACCGTTTTGCCCGGACAGTTCTACGAGTACCGGGTGGCGGCGACGTGGCCCGACGGCCTATCGGACTACGGCGAAATCGCCTGCATCCAGATGCCGTCGTTGCCGGCGGCGCCCCGCGCGCCAAACGCCAACCTGACGGAAGCCGGCGGGGTGGCGCTGACTTGGCAGGATGCGTCGTTC
>DAOTNL010000153.1:0-6382 GCA_035450765.1 Kiritimatiellia bacterium
AGGTTTCGCACAGGAAAAAGCCCAAATGGGTGCCGCGGATGCCGATGGTGGCGGTGACCGTGTTGAAGCGCACGTTGTCCGGGCGGGCCTTGCCGATCAGGCCGGTGATGGCGCGCAGGCCGCCGCGCAGCATGGAAACGACCATGTTGCCGGTTTCCGGCTTGCTCTCGTTGTAGCGGAATTCGTCCACCCGCAACTGGGAGGCGGGACGCATCACCACTTCGCTGCCATCGGCGAACTTGAGGCGGGCATAGGTTTCCGCTTCGGTGGTCAGCACGTCGCCGGCGGCATCGCCCAAAACGCCACGATCGGGATCGAAATGTCCTTCGCGGTGACGGCCAACGACGCCGATGGCAACGCCTTGACGCTGCAGACGAATTCCGCGCCGGCGGATGCGGCCTTCCCGCCCGCCAGCGGAACGGCGCCCATCCAAAGCACCTTCACCTGGACGCCCATGGAAACCGGGACGTTCGCGGCGGTCTTCGTGGCTTCCGACGGCCTCGCGACGGCGACGCAAAGCGTTTCCATCGTGGTGGCGGAGCCGGCTCCGGAATTGCTGGCGCCGGTCATCCAGGCGCCGAGCGACGTCCAGCGCCAGCAGTTCAACGCCAACTGGCTGGCTTCGGCCAACGCCGCCGGCTATCGGATCGACGTCGCCACCAACAGCGAGTTCGCGGCCGGGGGCGGGGGCGCCACGAACCTGAGCGAAAATTTCGCGCTGTTCACCGCGGCCAATGGCAGCACGGACGTCAGCGGCAGTCTGGACGATTACATGCAGGTCGCCGGCTGGACCGGAGCGAAAGTTTTCGAAAACAGCGGGACGGCCAAACTGGGGTCCAGCTCGGCCAAGGGCTATCTCACGACGCCTACGGTGGATTTGTCCGCCAACGGCGGCGAGGCGACGCTGAAATTCGATCTCGGCAAGTACGGCTCGGACGTTGGTCTGGTGCAGGTCCTGCACGCCGCGGACGGCACAACCTTCGTGCAGGTGGGCGCGGATCTGACGCCGCCCGGCGCCCTGGCCACCCAGACGCTCGAAATCACCGGCGGAACGGCCGCGTCCAAGATCCAGATTGCGGCCAAGGGGCTGTCGAACAACCGGTTCTATCTGGACAACTTCCAGATCGTGCAAGGCGCGCCGGCCCGGCGCTACGTGCCCGGCTTCCAGAACCGGGACGTCGGCGACGTGACGACCGTCGCCGTGACGGGCTTGACCGAGAGCGTGACCTACTACTGCCGCGTGCGGGCCTATCATTCGACGTCCAACAGCCCGTACTCGGAAACGACGAACGCCACGACCCTGGCGGCGGTGGACGTGCCGCCCGTCTTGGCCGCCATCGGCAACAAGTCGGTCGTCACGAACAACGTGCTGACGTTCGAAGTCTCCGCCTCCGAGCCGGTGGATGGCGATGAGATCGCCTTGACCGCCACCGGCCTGCCCGTCGGCGCGACTTTTGCCGGGGCGACCAACGCCGGCACCGCCAGCAGCACGTTCACTTGGGCGAATGCCGGACCTCTCGGCGTCTACAACGTTACGTTTTCCGCCACCGACAAGGACGGCACCGATGAGGAAACCATCTCCGTCACCGTCAGCGAATCCGCCCCCGTGGATACCAACTGCGCCGTGATCTTCTCGGAATACGTCGAAGGCTCCGGCAACAACAAGGCGGTCGAAATCTTCAACCCGACGGCTTCGGCGATCGATCTGGCCGCGGGGCAATACGTGGTCCAAGGATATCAAAACGGCGCATCCAGCCCGAGTTACGCGATCAGCCTTTCGGGCAGTGTCGCTTCGGCTGGGACCTACGTGTTGGCGCTCAACACGGCTTCCAACGCGCTTTTGGCTCTGGCCAACCAGACCAGCACGCTGCTGACGTTCAACGGCGACGACGCCGTCGTGCTGCGCGTGGGCGGGGCCAGCGGAACGGTGTTGGATAGCATCGGCCAGACGGGAGCGGATCCGGGCAATGCTTGGACCAACAACGGAGTGTCCACGCTGGACCAGACCTTGCGTCGCAAGGCGGCGATCAAAGTCGGCGACGTCACGATCGACGATGCGTTCGATCCATCGACGGAATGGGATGCCTATCCCATCAACACCTTCAGCGGCTTGGGCTCGCACACGAACGACTGCTCCGGCCCGGCCTTGCCGACGCCGCCCGTCCTGAATCCCGTCGGCAACAAGTCGGTGACCGTGGATGAAGACCTCCAGTTCCAGGTCGTCGCGACGCCGACCGACGGCGATGCGGTGACGCTGACGGCCAGCAACCTGCCGGCCGGCGCCACCTTCAACGTCACGAACGAAATCGGTACTTTCCAGTGGCTGAGTGCTTCGCCGACCGGCGTCTACAGCGTGACGTTCGTCGCCACGGACAAGGACGGCGCGGACGAGGAGACCATTTCCATCACCGTCGGCGAAGCCAGCACGGAACTGCTGGCTCCAGTCATCCAGGCGGCCAGCCTGGTGGATGCGAACCAGTTCAACGCCAACTGGCTGGCTTCGGCCAATGCCACGGGCTATATCCTCGACGTCGGCACGAACGCCACCTTCACGGGCGGCGGCGGCGCCAGCGTCCAGAGCCTGCTGGCCAGCAACGCGGCAACCTCGCCGGCCCTGATCACGGGCGATTGGTCGGGCGTCGCGCTCGGCGGCACCACCTACGTCCAGATGACCAACGTCGGCGCGCAAATCGTCTCGCCGGCGTTCTCCACGGTGGGCTTCACCAACCTGACGGTGGACTTCCGCGCCCGCACGTTCGGCGGCACCACGAAGTCGAACATCACGGTTTCCATCTCGGCGGACAACGGCGCCAACTGGACGGTGATCGGCGTGCGGTATCCCTCGAGCGGCAGCACCTTCGTGACGATTCCGACCGTGACCGACACGGCGAATCTCGGCGGAGCCCAGACCCGGATCCGCTGGACCGCCCCGGATGCCAGCTTGGGAGTCGGCGTGGGGGTGTCCAACCTCATCGTCCAAGGCTGGAGCGCGGGCGGCAGTTCGCCGTCCTACGTCCCCGGCTACGAAAATCGCGACGTCGGCAACGTGACGACCCATACGGTGACGGGCCTGACGGAAGGCGTGACCTACTACTACCGGGCCCGGGCCTACAACGCCTCGTCCAACAGCCCGTACTCCGCCGTGACGAGCGTGGTGACGACCGCGGCGGGGGGCGGCACGCCGCCCGTGCTGAACGCGATCGGTGGCCAGGAGACGTTCGTCGGCTACGACCTGCAGTTCCAGGTGTCCGCCGTGCCGACGGACGCGGACGCGGTCACGCTGACGGCCAGCAACCTGCCGGCGGGGGCCACGTTCAACGCGACCAACCAGAACGGGACCTTCCAATGGCTGGCCGCCGCGCCGACGGGCGAATACAGCGTGGTCTTCTACGCCACCGACAAGGACGGCAGCGACGGCGAGGCCGTGGGAATCTACGTCTATCCGCTGCCGCAGTTCCAGACCTTCGCGGTCAGCAACGGCGCGCCGGCCACGGCGACGTTCCTGTCGGTGCTGGGGCAGGACTACCGGATGGAATACAGCCTCGATCTGCAGGCGGATCCCGTCGTCTGGCTGGAAGCCGACAGCGAAATCGGCACCGGCGGCTACGTCACGCTGTCCGATACGAACGCCGTGGACGCCAAGCGCTACTACCGCATCGTGGCGCCGTAATCCGGCGGTTCGCCGAACGCGCCGCGCCCCCTCCGGGACGCGGCGCTTTTTGTTGTCCGGAGAGCCGGCTGCGCGGAATCAGGCGCGGGGCCAGAGGGAGCCGGCGCGCGCGGCGCGGGCGATGGCCGCCAGCGTGCGCAGGTGCTGTTCGGGCGGGCAGGAACGGGGGCTGAGCAGCAACGCCAGTTCGGTCGGTCGCGCCGCGAAACCGGGCAGGTCCAGCCCCGCTTCCCGCCGGCCCACGGCGATCCGGGCGGAATCGATCAACGGCGTGTGAAGATGCAGCAGGGCGACTTGGGCCGACAGCGGCACCGGAGGGAATCCCATCAGTTCGGCGACGAGCGGATCGAGCGCTCCCCGGTATTCGGGCAGGGCGCTCCGGAGCATTTCGGGCAGCGCCGCCGGCAAGGTAGCCGCGGTCAGCGGCACGGGCACGACCGGGGGCAGGTCGCGGATCGGGGCCGCATCCGTTTCCGCTGTCTGCTCGGGTTCTTCGTTCTGCACGTCCAAGGGCGGAAACAGCACGATCAAATTGCCGTCGGGCCAGCGCAGCGCCCAGTCGACCGGCAGACGTTCGAGACTGGGTTGCCAGGCCAGATTGCCGCGCCGGACGCTGAGCAGCAGGACGGCGTCGCCCGCGGCGCGTGCTTGTTCGACCGCGGCGACGACGGCGGCCCACGTGGCCAAGGCGGGCGGCGCCTTGGAACCGGGGGGCGGACGGTTTCCGGGCAGGGCCTCGATGGCCCGGCGCGTGGCGTCGGTGGCCGCCAGATACAGGCGCGCCCCGGCGCGCGCGGCGATGCGGCGGGCCAATTGCAGGGCGTTGGGAAGGCCGGAATGGCGCTCGATCAGGGGCGGGGCCAGCACCCACAGGCGCCGGGCGGTCGCCAGCGGCGGGCCGGGGCGATAGATCAGCACGGCCTGCCTGCTTTGCGTCACCACCCGGTCGGGGATGCTTTGCAGCAGCGAGGCCGCCCGGATGCGCGCATGCCAGCCCAGCACGATGGCGCCGACGCGGAATTCCGTCGCGGCGTTGAGGATGCCGCCGGCCACGCTGGCGTCCAGCCGCGCCAACGGAATGGCGTGGACGCCGGCGGCTTCGGCGCGCGCCACGGCCCCGCCCAGCAGGCGTTCGGCTTCGGCCACCCGCTCGGGATCGTCGGGACCCGCCGAGGCCACGTGCAGGGGGTAGATGGGTTCTTCGGTCCGGTCCGGCCGCAGCATCATCGCCAAATCCACGATGGCGTCCACCCGGTGCGGAGACGCCAGCGGCATCAGGATGCGGCCGGATTCGTGCCGGGGGCCGGCTGGCTGGAGGTCCGCTTCGGCGGCCAGGCGCCGGGCGCATTTTTCCGTCACCCAGGGGCCGATCAGGCAGGTGACGAGGATCATCAGGATGGTGCCGTTGAGAATCGCGGCATCGAAGATCCCCACCTGGGTGCCGACCAGCACGGCGGCGAGGGTGGCCGCGGCCTGGTTGACGCTCAGCCCGAACACCAAGCCGGTTTCGTCGCGGGAATAGCCCAGCCAGCGGCCCGCGAGACGGGCGGCCAGCCATTTGAAGACGGTCACGCCCGTCGCCATGAAAAGCGCGATCCGCCAGCCGTCGAGGCCGGTGAGCAACACCCGCAGATCCACGCGCATCCCGACGGAGAAGAGGAAAAACGGAATGAAAAGGGCGTTGCCGACGAAATGCAGGCGGTTCATCAGCACGCCGCGGCCCGGGACCACCGCGCCGAGCGCCAAGCCGGCGAGAAATGCGCCGATGATGGGTTCCACGCCCGCGAGTTCGGCGGCATAGGCGATCAGGAACGTCGCCGCAAGGACGAACACGAATTCCGCGGCGCCGTCGGGCGCGGCGCGGCGGAAAAACCAGTAGCCGATGCGCGGCAGGACGAAAATCGCGCCGGCAACCAAGGCCGCCAGCGACAAGCCCAGCTGCGCCCAGAAAGCGGCGCCGATGCCGCCGTCCTGGCTTCTGACGACGACGGCCAGCACCAGGAGCGCGGCGGTGTCGGTCAGGATGGTGCCGCCGATCGTCGTGGTGACGGCGCGGTTGCGGCCTAGCTCCAGCCGCTGCACGATGGGAAAGGGGATCAGCGTGTGCGAGGCGAACATGCTGGCCAGCAAGATGGCCTTGGGCCAGCCGAAGCCCAGCAGCCAGACGGCGCCCAGCGTGCCCAGCACCTGCGGAATGAGGAAAGTCAGCGAGCCAAACGCGAGGCTCGGCTTCCGGTACCGCTGGAAGTCGTCGAGATTGATCTCCAGCCCGGCGAGGAACATCAGGTAGAGCAAGCCCACCTTGCCGAGCAGCTGGAACGTCAGATCGAGGCGGAACAATCCCAGGCCATGTTCGCCGACGATGACGCCGGCCAGGATCAGGCCCGCGATGTCCGGCAGCCGCAACTTGACCGAAAGCAGCGGCGCCACCAGCAGCAGCGCCATCACCAGCGCAAAATCGAAGATGAGCCGATCGGCATCCATGCCTGTACCCTAGCAGACAACTCGCATGCCGGCAAACGTCGCGACCAGACCGGCAGTTCGGCGCGACGGTGCCGGCTAGGGCATGCGCCGGAGCCCAAATCCGGCCGTGGCGATTTCCCGGAAATCTTCCGCGCCGTCGCGCACGAGGAACAGGGCTTCGATTCCGGGAAATCGCTCGGCGAGCAAAGGGAGGCCTTCGTCGGGACCGATGACGAACAGCGCGGTGGC
>DAOTNL010000154.1:0-6340 GCA_035450765.1 Kiritimatiellia bacterium
CCTCCCGGAAAAGACCGAAGCCAACGAGCCGGTCCTCTGGTGACCCCGGAGGCGGCCATGCCGGCAGCCGCAGCCCCGCCCCGCGTCTTCCTCCACGTGGACATGGACGCGTTCTATGCCGCCGTCGAACAGCGCGACCACCCCGAATACCGCGGCCGGCCGGTCGTCGTCGGTTCCCCGCCCGACCAGCGCGGCGTCGTCGCCACCGCCTCCTACGAAGCGCGCACCTACGGCATCCATTCCGCCATGCCCTCCCGCGAGGCCGGCCAGCGCTGCCCCCACGCCGTCTTCCTGCCGCCCGACATGCCCCGCTACGAAATGGTCTCCGCCCAGATCTTCGCCATCTTCGAACGCTACACGCCCTACGTCGAAGGCCTCTCCATCGACGAAGCCTTCCTCGACGTCACCGGCTCCCGGCGCCTCTACGGCACCGGCGAAGAAATCGCCCGCCGCATCAAGGCCGACGTCTTCGCCGAACTCGCCCTGACCTGCTCCGTCGGCGTCGCGCCCAACAAGTTCCTCGCCAAGCTCGGTTCCGAATTCCGCAAGCCCGACGGCCTCACCGTCCTGCCGTTCGACCGGAAATCCATCGTCGCCTTCCTGCGCCCGCTGCCCGTCACGCGCCTCTGGGGCGTCGGCAAGGTCACCCGCCAGGCCTTCGACCGCGCCGGACTCCACGTCATCGGCGACGTCCAGGACGCCCCGCTCGCCCTGCTGCAGTCCGTCGTCGGCCCCCATAGCGCCGCCCACCTGCGCTCGCTCGCGTTCGGCGACGACCCCCGCGAGATCGAACTCGACGTCCGCGAAAAGACGATTTCGCGCGAACACACCTTCCTCCACGACGAAAAATCCCGCGGCGCCCTCGACCAGATCCTGTTCGAGCTCGTCGAGGACGTCGCCCGGCGCCTGCGCGCCGACGGCCGGCTCGCCACCGGCGGCCGCCTCAAGATCCGCTGGAAGGATTTCGAGACCTTCACCCGCCAGCGGCCCTTCCCGCGGCCCACGCGGATCGAAGAAGACCTGCACGCGCTGGCCGCGGCCCTGTTCCGGGACGTCGCGCTCGAACAGCCCGTCCGGCTGATCGGCTTCGGCGTCACCGGCCTGACCGAACGCGCCGGCTCGCGCCAGCTCGATCTCTTCGACCTGCCCGTCGAAACCCGCGCCAAGAAGGAAAACCTCGACCGCGCCGTCGACCGCATCCGCGAAGCCCACGGCGCCGACGCCATCCGCCGCGCCCGCAACCTGCCCCGCCGCCCGCCCCGCGGCGGCTCGCCCCGCCCGTAAAGTTATTACGTTCGACGTAAAACTCGCTGGAAGTTTTTACGTTCTACGTAATTTTTCGGCAAAGTTTTTACGTTCTACGTAAAACTCGCTGAAAGTTTTTACGTACTACGTAAAAATCCCGCCCCCGTTTTACGTAGTACGTAAAACCGTCACGCGCCGAGCGCTTCGGCCACGAGCGCGCCGGCGGTCTGCAGCGGCCCGGCGCCTTCCAGCGCCCGCGCCACTTCCGCCAGGCCGTCCAGCTGCGCCTGCCGCGTCGGCGTATCGGCCAGCAGCGGCTCCAGCGCGTCCGCCATCGCGGCGGGCGTCGCGGCGTCCTGGATGAATTCCGGACAGACCGTCCGATCCGCGATCAAATTCACCATCCCCAGCCACTTCACGCGGATGATCATCCGCCCGAACCAATAGGTCAGCGCGGTCGTCCGGTAGACGACGATCTGCGGGCATTTCATCAGTGCCGTTTCCACCGTCGCCGTGCCCGAGCACACCATCGCCGCGTGCGCCTGCCGCGCCACCTCGCGCATCTGGCCCGTCACCACCCCGATGGCCGCGCGCTCGTCCGCCGGTAGCGCCGCGAGCTGCGCTTCGATCAGGCCGCGGATTTCGTCGCTGGCCGCGGGAATCAAAAACGCCGTCTGCGGATCGCGCCGGCGCAGTTCCCGCGCCGCCGCCAGCATCGGCGGCAGCACCCGCTGGATTTCCTGCCGGCGGCTGCCGGGCAGGATGCCCACCCGCCGGCTCCCCGCCGGCCATGGCAGCTCCGGCGACGGCGCCGCCCAGGTGCGCTTCGTGGATTCCACCAGCGGATGCCCCACGAAGACGGTCTTCAGGCCCGTGCCCTTGAACACGTCCACTTCGAACGGAAAAATCGCCATCAGCAGGTCGAGGATCTGCGCCATCTTCGGAATGCGGCTGCGGTGCCACGCCCAGACCTGCGGGCTCACGTAGTAGTAGACTGGGATGCCCATGCCGTGCGCTTTTTCCGCCAGGCGCAGGTTGAAGCCCGGATAATCCACCAGCAGCAGCGCGTCGGGCTTCTCCGCCGCCAGCAGGTCGATCATCTGCCGGAAGACGCGCCGGAAAAACGGATACCGCGCCAGCACCTCGAAAAAGCCCACCACGGCCATCTCGCGCGCGTCCACGACCGTGCGCACGCCCTCGCGCCGCAGGGCGTCGCCGCCGATGCCGAAGAATTCGACGTCTTGCCGCACCGCGCGCAGATCGCGCACCAGCCGCGCCGCGTGCTGGTCGCCGGAGACTTCCCCGGCCACGACCATGACCTTCTTGGCCATCAGGTCTGTCCCCGCCGGATGCTCTGGCAGATCGCCACCGCCAGCTTGAGGGCTTCGGCGGCGTGCTCGCCGCTGACCACCGGCTCGGAGCGGTTCCGCACGCAATCCACGAACGCCCGCAGCTCCAGCGCCAGCGGCTCGCCCTTGTGGATCGGCACTTCGGTCTTTTCGATCCCCAGCAGTTTCTTGCGCAGGATCTTGCCGGTCTGCTCCTGGTAGTCCAGCGAGACGTACGAATCCGGCAGGAACATGCGGATCTTGCGCTGCTTCTCCATGCTGATGCGGCTGGCCGTCACGTTCGCGACGCAGCCGTTCTCGAACCGCAGCCGCACGTTCGCGATGTCCTCGCTCTTGCTCAAGATCGGCACGCCCACCGCCCGGATGTCCACCACCTTCGACTGCACGAGGTGCAGGATGATTTCCAGGTCGTGGATCATCAGGTCGAGGATCACGCTGACTTCCGTTCCGCGCGGCAGCAGGCCGAACCGCGGCGGCGGATACGGCGCGATCCGCAGCGCCTCCACGTAGAGGGGTTTCTGCTGGGCCTTGTTGACGACCTCGAGCACCGGATTGAACCGCTCGACGTGTCCGACCTGCAGGATGACGCCGCGCTTCTGGGCCAGTTCGACCAGCTCTTCGGCCTCTTCCGTGCTGGCCGCGATGGGCTTCTCCACCAGCACGTGCTTGCCCTTTTCGATGACCATCCCGGCCACCGCGCGGTGCTTGTCCGTCGGCACGACGATGTTCAGCGCCTCGGCCGCGTCGGCCAGCTCTTCCATCGTCTTGAACGCCGCCGTACGGTAGCGCTCGGCGATTTCCTGCGCGCGCTTCTTGTCTGCGTCGTACACGCCCACGAGTTCCACGTCGGGCATCTCGGAATAGATGCGCGCGTGCCATTGGCCCAGGCTGCCCACGCCCACGACGCCCGTCCGGATCTTCTTCGGTTCGCCCATCGGTTGCTCCCGTTGCGGTTTCCGCGCGCCTAGACCGGCTCCGTCGCCGCGGTGTCGAACGCCGCGAACGCGATGCCCAGCCGGTCGGCTTCCGCCGCCAGTTTTTCCCGCTCCAGCAGGATCGTCCGCTTGGCCTCGACGGCCAGGCACGAAATCTTGGCTTTCTTCAGCATCTTGAACGTCCGCAGCCCGACGATCGGGATGTCGAAGCGCATGTCGTGGCCCAGCTTGGCCACCTTGACCACCACGGCCCCCGGCCCGCCCAGCCGCCCGGCGCGCAGGATGGTTTCGTCCGTGCCCTCGAAGCCTTCCACGGCCAGCACGGTGCCTTCCTTGACGACCACCGTCTGGCCGATCTCCAGCCCGCTGGTGATCTTGGCGACCTTCGCGCCGAGCCGGATGTCCGCCAGCTCCCGCTCGTCCGGCGCGCGGCGGCCGAGCGTCCCGGCCGCGGGCATTTCGGTTTCCATGAAGCAATAGGCCGGCAGCAGTTCCGCGCCGATGGCCCGCAGTTCGTCGCCGATGGCCCCGAAAATCGTGTGCGCGTTGCGGACCTTCAGCGTGCGCAACACCGCCAGCGCCTTGGCGTCCAGCCGCAGGCTGAACAGCCGCGTCGGCTTGATCTGCCCGGCCATCACGAGCTTGGTGACGCCTTTCGCCCGCACCGCGTCCAGCAGCGCCTGCAGGCTCCCCAAATGCATCCAGACCACTTCGTCGGCGTGCTTGGCAATGACGCGTTCCGTTTCGCCCTTGAAGGCGAACGCCACGACGCGTTTCACGCCCTGCGCATGCGCCGAACGCGCCAGTTGCCAGGGATAGGACCCCAAGCCGGCGATGACGCCCAAGGTCTCTGGCATCGGAATGCTGGATAACTCGCTCATGGTGCCGATCATAGCGAGGAACCGCGCCGCGTCCAGCCTCTCTTTGCCGCCGCGCAGCCCGCCGCGAACGCCAGCCCTGCCCCGAATTCGATGCCCAGCGTGCGCAGGTTGTTCCCCCCGGCCAGATCCGCCAGCGAGGTTTTCTCCCACGCCGGCAGCCATGCGGGACCGAGCGTGCGCGCCTCGGAGAACGGAAACCACAGCGGAAACCCGTACGGCGCGAAATGGTCCGCCGTGATCCAATCGATCGCCAGATGGCTGCCGATCAGCACCAGCAGGAGCGCCAGCGTCCGTTTGCCGAACCAAGCCGGCTGGACGGCGCGTCCGAGCAGCCAAATCCCGAACGCGGCCAGCAGCACCCACGCCAGGCTGTGCGTGGCCTGCTGGTGCGTCGTGTTCAGGTACCCCCGCAGCAGCCCCGGCAGATAATCCACGTCCGGCAGGCAGGCCAGCGCGGCGCCGGCCGCCAGATAAACCCCCGTCTTGCGCCAAGACGCGAAAAGCGGGAGGCCCTTGCCTCCCGCCATCGCGATCGCCAATCCCGCTCCGGCCAACCCATGGAGCACCGGAGAGGCCATGCGGCGATCCGCCGGCCTATTTGCCCAAGGCGCGGCGCACCGCGAACGCCAGATCCTGGCCGCGCAGGTCGCGCGCGATGACCATGCCGTTTTGATCCAGCAGATAGCTCGTCGTTTCGCCGAAGATGCCCAGGGGCTTCGTCAGCGCCGGCGCGCCGGCCACCACCGACCACGGCAGGCGGTGGGCTTCCAGTCCCTGCGGATTGGGTTCGAGGCAGATGCTGACCACTTCAAAGCCCGCCGCGTGGTAGCGGTTCCAGACGTCGATCGTCTGCGGCAGGTTCTCTTCCCAGACCTTCCAGCCGCGCGCGAAGAAATCCACCAGCACGACCTTGCCGCGCAGGGCGGAAAGCGAGACTTGCCGGCCGGCGATGTCCGTCAGCGTCGCGTCCGGGAAACGGATGCCCGGGGCGCTCTTGGCGCGGACCAGCGCCTTTTCCATCATCGTGAGGGAGATCGAATCGCCTTCCGTCGCGCCGGGCCGGGCCACCAGCAGCGGATCGCCGGGCTTCGTCCCGCCCGACCAGGCGTAGGGCTTGGGATCGTAGTACTTGCTGGCCTTGTATTCCTTGATCAGGTCCGCGACGGCCGCGGCGTTGCCGGCTTCCGCCTGCACTTCCGCCTGCTTCACGAACAGCTTCGAGGCATCCACGCCCGGCATCTTCGCGACCTTCTTGCGGGCGGCCAGCAAGACGTCGTTGGCTTCCGCGTGGCGCCGGCGCATGTCGCTCAACACCATCGCCTTGATCACGACCGCCTTCACGTAGGCGTCGCCGTCGTTGCGCGCGGCCGCGTCGTTCACCAGATCCTGCACCGCGCGGTCGATGTCCGCCCATTCCTTCTCGGAATAGTAGCCGTGGCCCATGCTCTGCAGCTTGCTCAGGACCGCGTTGTAGCGCGCGTCGAACGCCGCCACGTCCTGGGCCCACGCCCCCGTCGCCGCCGCCAGCACCGCCATCGCCAATACCATCGTGATTTTGCGCATGTTCATTCCTCCAAAACTTGCCCGCCATTGTGCCTGCTCCCCGCCAAAACTCAACCCCTTTTCGGCACAAACCCGCTCACAAACCCGCCCCCCCGGCCCCCTCCGCCGCCGCAAATCGCGGCCCACGGCGCCTTAATCCGAGGGCTGCGGATGCCCACTCCCGTCTGCTTGGCCGTGTGCAGATAGATTTCCGTCGTCGAGGTGTCCGAATGCCCCAGCAGATCCTGCAAATCCCGGATCCTCGTCCCGCCCTCCAGCAAATGCGTCGCGAAACTGTGCCGCAGCGTGTGCGGTGGCACCCGCTTGTCCAGCTTGGCCTTCGCCGCCGGCTCGCGGATCGCCTTTTGGGAGGTCATCCATTTTCGAC
>DAOTNL010000155.1:0-6301 GCA_035450765.1 Kiritimatiellia bacterium
CTACGACCACCTGAACGCCTATCGCGACGCCGCCGGCGCCGCCTGCCCGGCCCTCGGTTATCTGCCGCTCTACTGCGTGCGCGCCGTCGCCGAACAGGCCCTGCTGCTGTGGACCGCCCTGCTGCGCCGCCTGCCGCGGCAACTGGCCGAGTTCGACCGCTTCCGCCGCGACCACCTGACCGGCCGCGAAAATCCCGGCAAGAAAATGGCGCTCTTCGGCGTCGGCAACATCGGCTACGAGATCTGGAAAATCGCCGGCGCGCTCGGGATCGACGTGCGCGGAGTGGATCCCGTGCGGCGCCACGCCGACGTGGCATATGGTTCGCCTGCGGAAGCCCTGGCGGATGCCGATCTCGTCGTGTGCGCGATGAATCTGACGAGCCGCAACCGCGGCTACTTCACGCGCGAGGTGCTGGCGCAGGCCCGGCGCAAACCCGTCCTCGTCAACGTCGCGCGCGGCGAATTCACCCCCGCCGCCGTGCTGGAAGCGGCGCTGGAGGAAGGTTTGCTTTCCGGCGTGGCGCTCGACGTCTACAACGAAGAGGCCACCCTCGCCCCGGCGCTGCGCACGGGTCGCCTCGACGCGCTCACGCCCGACAACCAGGCCTTGCTGCGCCTGCGCAAGCGGCCCGACGTCCTGCTCACCCCCCACAACGCGTTCAACACCGCCGAAGCCGTCGAGCGCAAGTCCGAGCAATCCGTCCGGACGCTCCTGCATTTCCGCCAGAACGGCCAGTTCCTCTGGCCCGTGCCGGCGGAATGATTCCGGTCCCTGCCCCCCACTCGCTCCCCCCCCCTCTATCACTCTCACTTATTATAATAACCGAGAGCAATTATTGCATTTTATATAGAAAATCGATGTACTATTTCGCCGCCGGACATTCTCGGTTATTATAATAAGCGAGAGTCCGCCAGGCCGCTTGTAAAATGGAAAACGGGGGCGATTTCTCGCCCATCCGCAGGTTATTTTCCATCCAGGGCGCGGGCCACGATCGCCGCGGACTGCGCGGCGCGCGGGCCGGGCTTGAGGAGCGCCGCTTCGTCCAGAATCCGCACCTGATCGGCCCGGAACCCCCGCTTTTCCCAGTCGGCGACCAGCGCCGCCCGGCGGGCGGCGTCCGCCGGCACGGACTGGACGTCCAGCACGAGCGCCGGCCGGCGGCGCACGAGCGATTCCAGCGAGACTTTCGGCCAGAGGACGGCGACGTCGGCGAACACGTTGCTCCCGCCGGCCAGCGCCGCGATTTCGGACAGGAACGTGCCGGGCCCCGCCGTCATCAGCCCCGCGAAATCGCCCGGCGCGTGGCCCAGCGCGATGAAAACCGAAACCGGTTCGCGCGCCGGCAGCGCCGCGAAATCCGCGTCCATCCGCTCCAGCAGCTCGCGGCCGCGGTCCGGCACGCCGAGGATTTCGGCGAACGAAGCGATCGCGGCGCGCAGATCCGCCAAGGTGTCCAGCGGCACCGTCCGGAAACCGATGCCCTGCGCGCGCGCGAACGTCTCCAGCGCCACCGATTGGCCTTGCGTCAGCACGCCATCCGGCGCGAGCGCCAGGATCCGTTCGCGGTTGGGCGCGAACGCGCTGCCGATCGTCGGCCGCGCGGCCGCCTCGGGCGGCCAATCGGTGAATTCGCTGACGCCGACGACGCGGTCGCCGCACCCGAGCGCGAAGACGATTTCGGCCACGGCCGGCGAAGCGCAGACCACGCGGCGCAATTCGGCCGGCGCAGCGGGGGCATTGGCGGTTCCGCGGCGGCCGCAGCCCGCCAGCGCGAACGCCAGCAGCGCGACGGCGATCAATCCACAACGCACACGAGTCCCTTGAGGTATTCGCATTCGGGCGCCTCGACGGGAATGGGATGGTCCGCCGGCTGGGCGAGGGTTTCGAGGATGCGCACGCGGCGTTCGGCATCGTGCGCGGCCCAGCCGACCATCTTGCGGAAATCGGCCATGTCCACCAGTCCCGAACAGGAGAACGTCGCCAGGATGCCGCCGGGCCGCAGCAGCTTCATGGCGAGCAGGTTCACGTCCTTGTAGGCGCGCAGGCCTTTTTCCAGCCCGTCGCGACGCGTCACCAGCCGCGGCGGGTCGAGCACGATGAGGTCCCAGCTTTCGCGGCGGTCGCGCGCCTGCCGCAGGCGGTGCGGCACGTCGGCCGTCTCGTACTTCGCCGGCACGCCGGAGGGATTCAGCTCGTGGTGCCGCCGGGCCTGCGCCAGCGCGGGCTCGGACGAATCCCAGCCCGTCACGCTCCTGGCGCCGGCGTGCGCCGCGCAGACTTCGAACGCGCCGGTGTAGCAATAGGCGCTCAGCACGTCGCGGCCCCGCGCGTAGGCCGCCACCTTGCGGCGATTGTCGCGCTGGTCGAGATAGAACCCCGTCTTCTGGCCGCCGGCCAGGCCGGCTTCGAAAACGAAGCCGTTTTCGCGGATGGTCACCGCCTCCGGCACGGTTTCGCCGCCGAGGTTTTCCGCGAGCCCTTCGCGCTTCACGGCGTCGGCGTCCGCCCGCACGGCCACGGCGCTCGCGCCGGTCGCGGCCTTCAGTTCGGCGACGACGGCGGGGATCCAGGGTTCCCAGACCTTGCCGCCGACGTGGAGGGCCACCACGTCGGCGTACTGGTCCGCGATCAGGCCCGACAGGCCGTCGGCCTCGGAAAACACCATGCGGTAGGCCGTCGTGGACACCCAGTCGGTCGGCTTCCCGAACAGGCGGTGGCGCAGCTCCACCGCGCGGCGGACCCGGCCGCGGAAAAAGGCTTCGTCCAGGGCTTCGTGCGGATTCTGCGTGAACAGCCGCACCGCCATGTCGGCCTCCGGGTGCCACAGGCCCCGGCCCACCCATTCCCCGGCGGCGTCGAACACGTCGGCGGCCGCCCCGGCGGCGCCGGACCCGTCCGTTTCCTCGATGGCCCCCGAAAACACCCACGCGCTGCCGCGCAGGAGCTGTTTTTCCCGCCCCGGCTTGAGCCGGACGCGGACATTCACTTCGGGAAAACCGGCTTCATCTTGCTTTGCGTCGGTCATATTCATAGGATTGTGGGTCTATACAACCAATTGGTCAAACAGGAAAAAAAGAGGACATCCCATGCGCATCCACGCCTATTCCGCCCTGCGGCCCCGCCCCGATCTCGCCGGCAAAGTCGCCGCGCCCCCCTACGACACCGTCGACACGGCCGAATCCGCCCAGCTCGCGGAAGGCAATCCGATGTCGTTTTTGCACGTCAACCACTCCGAGATCGACCTGCCGGCCGGCACGAACCTCTACGCCGACGCCGTCTACGCCAAGGCCGCCGAGAATCTGGCGAACTTCAAGAAGAACGGCTGGCTGGTCCGCGAAGACCGCCCGCTGATGTACCTCTACGCCCAGACCATGGGCGCGCATACCCAGACCGGCCTCGTCTGCTGCGCGCACATCGACGACTACATCAAGGACGTCATCAAGAAGCACGAGCTGACCCGCAAGGACAAGGAAGACGACCGCACGAAGCACACGGCGACCATCAACGCCAACATCGGCCCCGTTTTCATCGCCTACCGCGACGTCCCCGAAATCCGCGCGGCCCTCGCCCCGATTCCGCAGCAGTCCGCGCCGCTCTACGATTTCGTGGACGAACTGCAGGTGCGCCACCAGGTCTGGCCCGTCGAAAACGCCGCCGCGATCGAGAAGCTCTTCGCCGAGAAGGTGCCCGTCAGCTACATCGCCGACGGCCACCACCGCAGCGCCTCCGCGGTGCGCGTGGGCGCCGAGCGCCGCGCCGCCAACCCGAAGCACACCGGCAACGAGGAATACAACTGGTTCCTCGCCGTGCTCTTCCCGGCTTCCGAGCTGAAGATCCTGCCCTACAACCGCGCGGTCAAGGACCTCAACGGCCTGTCCCAAGAGGAATTCCTCAAGGAAATCCGCGCGATCTTCACGGTGACGGAAAACGCCGATCCGAGCCCGAAGTCGCCGCGCAACGTCAGCATGTACCTCGGCAAGAAGTGGTACGGCCTGAGCTGGCCCGAGGTGAAGTCGTCCAATCCCGTCGATCTGCTCGACGTCAGCACGCTGCAGAACGGCGTGCTGCACCCGCTGCTGGGCATCGACGATCCGCGCACCAGCCAGCGCATCAAGTTCATCGGCGGCATCCGCGGGCCGCAGGAACTCGTCCGCCTCGTGGACCAGAAGGGCTACGCCGTGGCGTTCTCGATGTACCCCACCACGATCGACCAGCTGATGGCCATCGCCGACGCCGGCCAGATCATGCCGCCCAAGAGCACTTGGTTCGAGCCCAAGCTGCGCACGGGCCTGCTCTCGCACGAGCTCGACTAGCGTCCCCGCCATGCGGCCGCGGTTGCCCAGCTGGTTCCGCCGCCCGCTTCCGCCCGGCGCGGAAGCGGGCCGCGTCAAGCGGCTCCTGGGCCGCCACGGCCTGCATACCGTCTGCGAAGGCGCCAAGTGCCCCAACCGCGCGGCGTGCTGGCACGATGCCGCCGCCGCGTTTTTGATCCTGGGCGACGCCTGCACGCGCGACTGCCGGTTCTGCGCCATCCCGCACGATCCGCGGCCCGCGCCGCCCGATCCCGCCGAGCCCGCGCGGCTCGCCGAAGCCGCCGCCGCCATGGGCCTGCGCCACGTCGTCGTGACGTCCGTCACGCGCGACGACCTGCCCGACGGCGGCGCGGCCCATTTCGCCGCCGTCGTCCGCGCCGTCCGCGCGCGGCTGCCCGGCGCGACCGTCGAACTGCTCGTGCCCGATTTCCAGGGCGAGTCCGTTGCGATCGACGCCGTCCTGGCGGCGCGTCCCGACATCTTCAACCACAACCTCGAAACCGTCGAACGCCTCCAGCCGTCCGTCCGCCCGCAGGCCGACTACCGCCGCTCCCTCGCCGTCCTGCGCCGCGCCGCGCAGGCCGGCGCGCGGACGAAATCGGGTCTCATGCTCGGCCTGGGCGAAACGGACGCCGAACTCCGCGCCGCCCTGCGCGACCTGCGCGCTTCCGGCGTCGCGCTGTTGACGTTGGGCCAATATCTCGCGCCTTCGCGCGCGCACCACCCCGTCGCGCGCTTCGTGCCGCCCGAAGAATTCGACCGCTGGCGCGACGAGGCCCTGGCGCTGGGCTTCGCGTGCGTCGCCGCCGCCCCCCATGTCCGCTCCTCCTACCACGCCGAAGAACTGGCCGCCGCCCCCCCGTCCTTCCATTCTTCCGCCATTCCAACTCCCGCTTTATCCACCCCATGACCCGCCCGCCGCCGCGCATCCTGATCTGCTACCTCGTCCGCAACAGCGGCCACCACGCCGCCGCCCGCGCCATCGAGGCCCAGATCAAGAAGCTCAATCCCATCGCGGAAACCCGCTGCCTCGACCTGCTCGAAACGACGCATCCCACCTGGAGCGCCATCGTCCAATACGCCTACATGACCACGATCCGCCGCACGCCGGAACTGTGGGAGGCGCTCTACGACAACTTCTGGTTCGACTGGCTCACCAGATGGATCCGGCCCCTGGTCCAGCGCGGCAACAGCCTCAAGCTGCGCATCCTGATGGACGCCTTCCAGCCCGACGCCATCGTCTGCACCCAGGCCCATCCGTTTTCCGTCCTCTCCGCCTACGCCCGGCGGCAGGGCAAGCCCATCCCGCTGTGGGGCGTCATCACCGATTTCCTCCCCCACCGCTTCTGGCACGTGCCGCCCGACGAACACATCCGCTACGTCGTGCCCGCCGAAACCGCCATGCAGCGCCTGATGATCCTCGGCACGCCCGCCGAGCGCATCCACGTCTTCGGCATCCCGATCCAGGCCGACGTGCTGGCGGCGCGCAAGCGCACCGTCACGCGCGAAAACGGCCGGCGCATCCTCGTCATGGGCGGCTCGCGCGGCCTGGGCGCGCGCTACGCCACGATCCGGCAGCTCGACCGGGCCGCCGCCGACTTCACCATCGACGTCGTCACCGGCACCAACCGCCGCCTGCGCAAGCAGCTGCTGGCCGCGCGCCACAAGTTCCGGCACCCCATCCGCATCCGCGGCTACGTCAAGGACGCGATGGCCATCATGCGCCGCGCCAGCCTGCTCATCGGCAAGCCCGGCGGCCTGACCTCCGCCGAAGCCATGGCGTCCGGCACGCCGATGCTGATCATCCGGCCCCTGCCCGGCCAGGAGCGCGGCAACACCGAAACGCTCGTGCGCCACGGCGCGGCCATCCATCTCGACCGCGACCGCGACCTGCCGGCGGTCGTGGCCTCCCTGCTTTCCAACGAGCGCCTGCTCGACATGATGGCCGCGCGCGGCCGCGCGCTGGGCAAGCCCGACGCCGCGCGCG
>DAOTNL010000156.1:0-6250 GCA_035450765.1 Kiritimatiellia bacterium
CGACGCCGTGCGCGTGAAACACCTCGTCGAAGGCGGCCTGGGCCGGTTCCTGCATCCCGACCGGCTCCGCGCCCACGGCTACGAATCCGTCGCCGCCACGATCCCCGCCGAATGGCGCGACTGCCTGGCCATCGCGCTCGCCGACGGCCGTCCCGAACCCTACGGCCGCAACGCCAACGTCATCTACGACATCCTGACCGTCCCGATCCGCCGCGCCGAGGAACTCGCCCTCTCCGGCCAGCTCGCCACCGAGCCCGACGCGCGCCGCGCGCAACTGCTCGACCTGCTCCGCGACGCCCGCCGCAAGGCCGACGCCGACATGCTCGGCCTCGTCCCGCCCCGCGAACTCCGCGTCCGCCGCGCCGCGGCCGGCGCCCTGCTGCTGGCGCTCGCCGCCAGCGTCGTTCTCGCCATCCGCCAGATGGTCCGGATTTTTCTGCCGAACAGAAAGAGTATTCAGGAGTCAGGAGTCAGGAGTCAGAATGAAATCCAGAGAACAAAATCCTCCATTCTGAATTCTGGATACTGGATTCTGAATACTCTGCGCCGTCGTTGGGTCATGGCGCTGCTGTTGCTCCCGGCGGCGGCCACCATTGCCGTGTGGAGCTACGTGCCGCTGTTCCGCGGTGCGGCGATGGCCTTCTTCGACTACCGGATTTTCGGCGCCTCGACCTGGGTGTTCCTCGACAACTTCGCCAACCTGCTGTGGGATCCGGACTGGTGGCGCGCGCTGCTGACCTCCGCCCGCTATGCGTTCCTCGTCATTTCGATGACCTTCATCCCGCCCGTGCTGCTGGCCATTTTGTTGCAGGAAGTCCCGCGCGGCAAAATCCTCTTCCGCGTGATCTTCTATCTGCCCGCCTCGATCACCGGCCTCGTCGTTATTTTGCTGTGGAAGACGTTCTACGAGCCGTCCGAAGCCGGCCTGCTCAACCGCCTCGTCATGGCGATGCCCGCGGCGGGCTGGCTGCTGCTGTCGCTGGCCGCGCTGGGGCTTGCGCTCCATCTCGCGCGCCGCCTGCTGAACCACAACTTGTGGAAGCCCGCGCTGTTCGTGATCGCGGCGGGTCTGCTGCTCGCCGCCGCGCCGCTGGGCACCCTGCGCGAAATCTGGGGATTTTCCTCTCCCGAAAACCGGGTATTGTTTTATAAAACAATACCCGTTTTCCGGATGTTCTTCGCCACGCTCCCCGAACCCGTCCGCTGGCTCGACGATTCGCGCACCGCGCTGTTTTCGTGCGTCCTGCCGATGCTCTGGGCCGGCATGGGCCCCGGCTGCCTCATCTACCTCGCCGCGCTCAAAGGCATCCCCGACGACCTCTACGAAGCCGCCGACATCGACGGGGCCTCCTTCACCGACAAGATCCTGTTCGTGATCGTCCCGACCCTGCGCCCGCTGCTGATCATCAATTTCGTCGGCGTGTTCATCGCCGCCTGGCAGGCCGAGGCCAACGTGCTGGCCATGACCGCCGGCGGCGCCGGCACGGAAGTCGCCGGCCTGCACATCTTCTACAAGGCCTTCATCTTCCTGCGCCTCGGCCCCGCCACCGCCGCCGCCTGGGTGCTCGGCTGCCTGCTCGTCGGCTTCACGCTCTACCAGCTCCGCATCCTCTCCCGCGTCGAATTCCGCGCCAACCGCGAGGAAAAATAGCGCCCGCTCATTTTTCCCGGTGCCGCATGAATTCCTTTTGCCACTGGGCGATTTGCTTCCAGCGCGTCTTTTCGGCCAGTTGCGCGCCGAGATTGCGTTTCTGGGCCTGGTAGGCCTGCTCGCGCTTGAGCCGCAAGTAATGCTCGAAGCGCCGCGCGTCCAGGCCGCCGTCGCCGAGCGCCAATTGCACCGCGCAGCCGGGCTCGCCTTCGTGCCGGCAGTCGCGGAAGCGGCATTTCGCCGCCAGTTCGGCCACTTCCGGAAAGACGGCATCGAGATCGCTGGCCGCGTCCCACGGCTGGAATTCCCGCAGGCCCGCGGTGTCGATCAGGAGTCCGCCGTCCGGCAGCCGGAACAGTTCGCGCCGCGTCGTGGTGTGGCGCCCGCGCGCATCTTCTTCGCGCACGGTGCCCGTGGCCTGCCGCGCCTCGCCCAGCAGCGCGTTGGCGAGCGCGGACTTGCCGACGCCCGACGGCCCCAGCAACACGCCCGTACGACCTTCGGCCAGCCATGGCCGCAGTTCTTCCACGCCCCAGCCTTCGGTCGCGCTGACCGCGATCACCGCCACGTCCGGCGCGGCGGCCTGCGCCTCGCGCACCCGGCCGCCGATATCGTCGCATAGGTCAGCCTTGTTCAGCACGGCGACCGCTTCGGCCCCGCCGGCGCGCACCAGCGCCAAGGCGCGTTCCAGGCGCGCCAGGCTGAAGCCGCGTCCCGCGTCCAGCGCGCCGACCAGGAACGCCACGTCGACGTTCGCCGCCAGCACCTGGGCGCGCGTCGCGCGCCCGGCGTCCTGACGCGCCAGGCATGTGCGCCGCGGCAAAACCGCCGCGATGCCCGCGCGGTCGCAGGTCGGCCGCGGATCGATCGCCGCCCAGTCGCCAACGGCCGGCATCTCCGCTTCGCCGCCTTCCAGCGCGAGCCGGAACCGCCCGGTCGCTTCCGCCGAGCGCACGCCGGTTTCCGTCTGGATTTCCCAGGCGCCGCGGTCCTGCCGCACCACGCGCGCCGGCTGCAGCCCTTCCGCCGCGTGCAGCGCGAACGCCGCCGCCCAATCGTCGTCCCAACCCCATTCGCGCAGGTTCATGGCTGCACCTCCGGAAGCGCGGCAACACCGAGACGGTCCAACGGGAACGGCGGCCGCGCCAGCGGCCGCAGCGCCATGGATACCAGCAGCACCTCGTTGTCGTCGCCCGCGATGCGGTTCGTGCGGATCAGGCCGCACCGCTGGCAGCGGTGCAGGATGGACCACTCGCCGTTGTCCTGGATGCCGATCGCGATCGGCTCCATCGGCCCGCGGCAGGCCGACCGGCGGTCGCCGGCGGTCAGATCGACGTGCAGGCTCCACAGGCAATGTGGACAGTGGTTTCGATGGACCGTCCCCGGCGCGGTGCCGGGAATGGCGCGGTCGCAATGCGTACACAGGAATGCCGTGCCGGGCAGGCCGGCGGGCGGCGGAAAATCTCTCGTCATGGGAATCATGCTCCAACAAACAGGGAATCGGGGAAAACGGGCGCCAAGCCCGATCCCGCGAAACGGGATCGGCCGGGCCTGCAAATCTCGGACAAGCTGTCGGAGCCGGAAACGGAACCGACTAGCGGGCCGGGAAGCAGGGGCGCGTTTGCGCATTCAGATTGGAGCGGATCGCACGCATCTTATTTTCCCTGTCATCACTGACGATGGCCGGAAAGTACTCCGTCCCTCGTTTTCCGTCAATCCCCGCGCGACTCGTAATCCCAATCGTAATCCTCCTCTTAATCGCAATCCCGCCCTCTTTCCCGCATTGCGCCAGGCAATGGGCGATCATGCTGATGAGCAAGATTGCGAGTAGGATTACGATTATGATGGCCATTGGCATTGCACCGTTGTTGAACGAAAGTTCAGTATTGCAATCCGGCAGCCGCCGATGCATGCTGACCCCATGCCAAATCCCGGAAGCTCCAATCTCGCGCTGGACCTGGCCCTCGATCTCCTGCGGCACACCGGCCGGCACCTGTTCCTGACCGGCAAGGCGGGCACGGGCAAGACCACCTTCCTGCGCTCGCTGAAGGACCGCCTGCCCAAGCAGATGGTCGTGACCGCACCGACCGGCGTGGCCGCCATCAACGCCGGCGGCGTCACGCTTCATTCGTTCTTCCAGCTCCCGTTCGGGCCGCTGGCCGGGCGCGAAAACGAACAGCAGCACTTCCGCTTCTCCCGCGACAAGCTCGCCCTGATCCGCGGCATGGACCTGCTCGTCATCGACGAAATCAGCATGGTGCGCGCCGACCTCCTCGACGCCGTCGACGGCGTCCTGCGCCGCTTCCGCGACCGCCGCAAGCCCTTCGGCGGCGTCCAGCTCCTGCTGATCGGCGACCTGCAGCAGCTCGCACCCGTCGTGAAGGACGACGAATGGGAACTGCTGCGCGACCTCTACGACACACCCTATTTTTTCGGCAGCCGCGCCCTGCGCGAAACCGACTACGCCTGCATCGAACTGACCCAGGTCTACCGCCAGCAGGACGGCCGCTTCCTCGATCTGCTCAACGCCGTCCGCGAAAACCGCCTCTCCCCGGAAGCGCTCGCCGAACTCAACCGCCGCCACGTGCCGGACTTTTCACCACCCGACGGCGACGGCTACGTCACGCTGTGCACCCACAACGCGCAGGCCCAGCGCCTCAACGATGCCAAGCTCGCCGCCCTCCCCGGCCCCGCCGTCCGCTTCGCCGCCGACATCGCCGGCGATTTTCCCGAGTCGTCTGTTCCCGTCGATCCCCAAATCGAACTCAAGGTCGGCGCGCAGGTCCTGTTCGTCAAGAACGACCCCTCGCCCGACAAGCGCTTCTTCAACGGCAAGCTCGGGCGCGTCGCGGCCATCGACAACGGTGTCGTCCGCGTCCGCTGCCCCGGCGACTTTGCCGACATTTCCGTCGGTCCCATGCAGTGGGACAACGTCAAATACGCCGTCGACCCCGCCACCCACCGCATCGCCGAAACCGTGGAAGGCACCTTCAAGCAGATCCCGCTCAAGCTCGCCTGGGCCATCACCATCCACAAGAGCCAAGGGCTCACCTTCGAGCGCGCCATCATCGAAGCCGACGCCTCTTTCGCTCACGGCCAGGTCTATGTTGCCCTCTCCCGCTGCAAGACGCTCGAAGGGCTCGTCCTGCGCAAGCCCCTCCGGCCCGGCAGCATCATCGCCGATCCCGCCGTCGCCGACTACGTCCGCCAGATGTCCGCGCGCGCGCCCGACGCCGCCCGCCTCGCCCTCGACCGCCTGACCTACCAGCGCGAACTCCTCGTCAGCCTCTTCAGCTTCCACCGCCTGCGCTACCAGCTCAACGCCCTGCTCGAACTCGCCGACCTCAACCGCGGCAGCGTCCTGCCCGGCCTCGTCGAAACGTTCGGCCGGCTGCACGACGTCGCCCAAACCGACCTCGTCGCCGTCGGGGAAAAATTCCTGCTCCAGATCGACCGCCTGCTGGCCGACCACCCCGACGCCGAAACCAATCCCGCCCTCCGCGATCGCCTCCAAAAAGCCAACGGCTATTTCGCGGAAAAACTGAGCAACGGCATCCTCGATCCCCTCGCCGACGCCGACTGGGAACTCGACAACCAGGCCCTGCGCCGCCAGCTCCTGAACGCCAAGGAAAAGGCCGAGACCGAAGCCCGCATCAAGCTCGCGGGCATCCAGGCCTGCGCCGACGGATTCAACGTCCAGACCTTCCTCGCCGCCCGTTCCGCCGCGGCGCTCAAAGTGGAACCGGCGCCAAAATCCCACCGCAAAGGCAAGAGGCCCGCCGCCATCGATACCAATTCCGCGCCCGCCAACCCCGTCCTGTTCGAAGCCCTCCGCGCCTGGCGCGCCGAACAGGCCGCCGCGCAGAAAGTGCCCGCCTACTGCGTTTTCTCGCAAAAGGCCCTCTACGCCCTCGCCGCCGCCGCGCCCAAGACCGAAGCCGAATTGGCCGGCATCCACGGCATCGGCCCCAAGAAACTGGCCCAATACGGCGAAGCCCTCCTCGGCGTCGTCCGCCAAAACGCCTGAGCGGGCGCCCCCCGCTCAGCAACCCCACCGCATGGCCTATCCGCCGAGCGCGATCGCGACGGCGACCAGCGCCACGCCCAGCCCCATCATCCCCGCGCCCGCCGCCCAGCGGTTGACGCCCGTGAACCGCGCCCAGAAAAACCCGCAGGCAAACAGCAGGCCGACCAAGATCCCGTTGGAAACGCGCAGCGCCCGCCACGGATCGTCCATGAAGAGAAACGGCACGACGGCCGGAAACGCCGTCAGGACCACGAGCAACCCGCTGGCGAGCGCACCGAGCCAATCTTCCCGTTCGATGCGGACCCGGGCCGGCTGCGCGCGGGCGGAAATCGTCCACAGGCTGCGGTAGAAGGCGCGGCGTTCCTCCGGCGTGGCGAGGGCCGCCAACGGAGCGTCGAGTTCCCGGCCGATGGCGCGCAGGGCCGCCTCTTCGTCTTGAACGCTCTTCAAGGCCAGCAGCATGCGGTTGCGCCGGCCGCGGTCGAGCAGGCTGCCCATCAGGTACATCGCGCCGTCGATGAGGCCCCACGCGAGATTGCACCCGAGCGCCGCGGCCAGCAGCGCGCGGAAGG
>DAOTNL010000157.1:0-6217 GCA_035450765.1 Kiritimatiellia bacterium
TCGTGCGCGCGTTCAACCGCACCCTCGACTGGGTGGCCAACCTGCTGCCCGTGCCCGGCATGCAGGGATTGATGAACATCGTCAAGGCCCTGCTGCACGGCGCCTCGACGTACATCGACGAAACCATCTTCTCCTACCTGCTGGCCCGCAACGAGACCAACCCGTGGCGCGGCGGGCAGGAGGGCTTGATCTACTACTGCCAGAACGCCAAGCCCATCCTCAAGACCGCCATCTGGGTCGTCGTGCTCGACAAGGTGCTCACCGTCGTGCTGTGGGGCATCATGATGCTGCCGGCGGTGCTGGTGGCGAATTTCTTCCCGGAAGGCTCCGCCGCGATCTGGACGTTCCTGGTGGCCCTGCTGTTCGCCGCCAACGCCCGCAGCGCGTTCCTCGAGCCGCTGTTCCTCATCATGGTCATGACCACCTTCCACGTCAGCGTCGAGAACCAGCCCATCAACCTCGAATGGGACGCCCGCCTGACCTCGCTGAGCGGCAAGTTCAAGGAGCTCAAGGACCAGGCCGCCGCCTGGGTCGCCGGCAAGCCGGCGCCCTCCGCCGCCTGATCCCGTTCCAGATCACATCCACCGCCGGGCTCCCCGCAAGAGATCCCGGCGGTTTTGCTTGGTACAGATCTCCATTCGCGCCATTCGATTTATTCGTAGTTGTCTCCCCCGCATTCGGCTTGGATTTCGCGCCGCGGGCGGGGATGATGGGGGCCACGCGGAGGAAAATCGCATGCGCATGCCGAATACGGGACCGTCGGACGTCTTGTTCGCCTTGGAATCCAAACCGCCCCTGCGCGTGGCGCTGGGCGCGGCGTTCCAGCACCTCTTGGCGATTTTCGCGGGGATCGTGACTCCGGCGCTGATCGTGTGCGGATTGTGCGGGGCGCCGCCGGCGCTCACGCGCCAGGTGGCCGGGGCTTCGCTCTTCATCTCGGGCGTGGCCACGTTCGTCCAGATCCAGCGCTTCGGGGCCGTTGGCTCGGGCCTGTTGAGCATCCAGGGCACCAGCTCCAGCTTCATCGCCATCTTCGCCGGCATGGCCGCGGCCGGCACCGCGCGCGGGGATTCGCCGGAACAGATGCTGGGGCTCATGATGGGCATGGGGCTGGTTTGCGCGCTGACGGAAGTGGGGTTCAGCCAGGTCCTGCCGTGGATGCGGCGGGTGATCACGCCGCTGGTGGCCGGCATCGTCATCACGCTGATCGGGCTCACGCTGATCAAGGTCTCCGCCATGCAGATCGGCGGGGGCGAGGGCGGGGCGTTCGGCGCGCCGCGCGACGTCGCGCTGGCGGCGTTCACCGCGGCGGTGGTGCTGGGGCTGAACCGGATGCGGAATCCCTGGTGGCGCATGGGGGCGCTGATGTTCGGCATCGTGGCCGGCACCGCCGTCGCCGCGTTGCTCGGCGCCGTGCGCGTGCCGCCGTGGGACGGCGCGTGGTTCCTCGCGCCCGTGCCGTTCCGCATCCCGCTCGCGTTCCGCTGGGAGTGGGCGCTGCCCGTCGCGCTGATGTACCTGGCCTCCACCGTCGAGACCATCGGCGACATCACCGCCACCAGCATGGTCTCCGACGAACCCACCGAAGGCGAGATCTACGAAAAGCGCCTCAGCGGCGGCATCTTGGCGGACGGGCTGAATTCGATGCTCGCGACGATCTTCGGCTCCTTCCCGACGACGTCGTTCAGCCAGAACAACGGCGTGATCCAGCTGACGGGCGTGGCGAGCCGGCGGGTGGGAATGTGGATCGCCGCCTTCCTCGTCGTGCTGGGGCTGGTGCCGGCCGTGTCGTGGGTGTTCACGCTGGTGCCGCGCGCGGTGCTGGGCGGGGCGACGCTGGTGATGTTCGGCACCGTGGCGGCCTCCGGCATCCGCCTGATGGGCGCCAACGGCATCGGCCGCAAGAGCTCGCTGGTGGTGGCCACGAGCCTGGGAGCGGGGCTGGCGGTCACGCTGGAGCCGCGCCTGCTGGCGCAATTTCCGGACTGGGCCCGGCAGCTGTTCGGGTCCGGCATCATGACGGGCACGACGGCGGCGATTTGCGCCCAGGCGCTGGCCGGCAAGGATTGAACGGAAGATTTCGATCGTTCAGCGCGGTTTGTCCGGCCCCGTTGGCTCCCACGCGTTTCGCGTCCAAACGCGATCCTAAATAACGAGGGATTCGCCATTCGCGATTTTCTGGCGTTTTCCGCTAGACCCGCCCCGTGGATTCCACTAGATTGATTTTTCTCAACTCAAACAGAGCGTTCAATGCATCGAGCGAAGAAAGGTAAACCATGGCATCGTTGATGAAAGAGCTGAAGGCGGAAATCGCCCGGTTGGCCCGCAAGGAAGTCAAAAAGGAAATCGTGCCCGTCCAGCGCGTCAGCGCGGCGCGGCGGAGCATGATCGCCGATCTGCGCCGCCAGGTGGCCGCGTTGCAGCGCGACGTCGCCGACCTGCGCCGGGCCTTGTCCCGGGGCGGCGCGCTGCCGCTGGCGGTGAATCCGGCGGCCGGCGCGGATGGCGAGGACGGCCGCAAGGGATTTTGGATCACGGGCAAGGGCGTGCGCAAGCTCCGCTTGCGCCTGGGCCTGACGCAGACCGAGTTCGCCCAGCTCGCGAACGTCAGCGGCCAGACCGTCGTCAATTGGGAAGGTACGCAAGGCAAGATCCCCCTGCGCCGGAAGGACACCGCCGCGCGGCTGCAGGAAATCCGCAAGATGAAGAAGCGCGACCTGAAGAAGAAGGCCGTGCCGGCTAAAGCCGCAAAGTAATCGTCCCGCGATTGAAGCCGCGCCTGCGAGGCGCGGCTTTTTTTGCCGGCATGCGGTCATGGAACAAACCCGAGGATTCCAGCCATTTGGCGGCGAGGCTCCTGATTCCCGATTCGCGCTGAGTTCGTGAACCGATCTCGTGTTGCGTATCCAATACCCGCCGCCGTGGGGGGATGTCGCGCAAAATGTGGAAATAGGAAAATGGCGGAGAGGGAGGGATTCGAACCCTCGTTGCCCTTGTGGAGCAAACACGCTCTCCAGGCGTGCCCAATAGGCCACTCTGGCACCTCTCCGCCGAAATCAACCCCGCAACAAACCTGCGGTGGCGCCAAACGGCGCCGGATCGACAAATTTCCGGCCCCGCCGGGGCCGGCTGCAGCGAATCCAAAACAACCGAACTGGTACCGGAGAAGGGACTTGAACCCATACGCCCGTGAAGGCGCCAGATTTTGAGTCTGGTGCGTCTGCCATTCCGCCACTCCGGCCCGAGAATCGCACGCGAAACCTATCCGCCCGGCGCCGCCGGCGCAAGTCCAAAAAACGGCGGGCCAAATTGGACTGGATTTTCGGCGGGGAAGGGGGAAAATGGAACGCGGTTTTTTCAAGGAAAGCGGGTTTCCCATGTTGAGTCTGATGTTTCTGGGCTGCTGCGCGCTGTTTTTCGCCGCCTACAAGATCTACGGCGGGTGGATGGAGCGCAAGCTGGACGCGATGGACGAACGGCTGACGCCGGCGCACACGATGTACGACGGGGTGGACTACGCGCCGGGCGCCGACGCGGTGGTGTTCGGCCACCATTTCAGTTCCATCGCGGGGGCCGGGCCGATCGTGGGGCCCATCGCGGCGGCGCTGCTGTTCGGGTGGGGACCGGCGCTGGTCTGGATCGTGCTGGGCGTGATCTTCGTCGGCGGCGTGCAGGACTACACCTCCATGATGGCCAGCCTGCGCAACAAGGGCCAGAGCCTGGCGCAGATCGGCCGCACGACGATGGGCCCGCTGACCTACCGGCTCTTCCTGCTGTTCATCCTGCTGGTGCTGATCTACGTCATCATCGTCTTCCTCGACATGACCGCGGCGACGTTCGCGCCCGCGACGCTGGCGCGGGGCGACGCGGTGCCGGACGGCGCGCGCGTCGGCGGCGTGGTGGCGACGGCGTCGGTCTTCTACGTCCTGCTGGCGGTGCTGTTCGGCCGGATGCTGAACCGCTGGCGGGTGTCGCTGCGCAAGGCCACGCTGGTCGCGCTGCCGCTGGTGTTCGCCGGGCTGTGGCTGGGCAACGTGTTCCCGCTGTCGCCCGCGGTCGTGCCGGCGCTGCTGGGCTCGGACAAGTACTTCTGGTCGCTCATCCTGCTGGGCTACAGCTTGGCCGCGTCGGTCCTGCCGGTGAACGCGCTGCTGCAGCCGCGGGATTACCTGTCTTCGTTCCTGCTCTACGCCTGCCTGCTCGGCGGGGCGCTGGGCCTGCTGGTGGGTTCCGCGACGGGCGGAGCCGAGATCGCCTGGCCGGCCCTGAAAGCCTGGCATTCGCCCAACGACGGGTTCATCTATCCCGCGCTGTGCGTCATGATCGCCTGCGGCGCCGTCAGCGGCTTCCACGCGGTGCTGGCCAGCGGGACGACCTCGAAGCAGCTCAACAAGGAAAGCTCCGCCAAGCGCGTGGGGCTCGGCGCGATGCTGGTGGAAGCGGTGCTGGCGCTGCTGGCGCTGGCGACGGTGATGACGCTGAAAGAGGCGCCGCAGGGCGCGCCCCCGGCGATCTTCGCCGAGGGGCTCGAACGGTTCTTCGTGCCGCTCGGGCTGGGGCAGGGCTGGATCCGGGCCTTCGCGATGCTGGCGGTGAGCACCTTCGTGCTGACGACGCTGGACACCTGCACGCGGCTGAGCCGCATCATCCTGCAGGAGCTGACCGGCATCGACGCCAAGACGGTGTCCCACCGGGTGTTGACGACGCTGCTCGTGCTGGCGCTGCCGGCGTTCGTCGTGTTCCGGGAAATCCCGGGGGCGGGCGGAGCGATGATGCCGGCCTGGAAGGCGATCTGGCCGGCGTTCGGCGCCACGAACCAACTGATGGGGGCGCTGGCGCTGCTGATGGTGCACGGCTGGCTGCGCCGGCAAGGCAAATCCGCGTGGTTCGTGTTCCTGCCGATGGTCTTCATGTTCGTCACGACCCTGCTGGCGCTGGGCCAGATCGTCTGGCGCAACTTCGCGCAGGGGGGCAGCCACCTGGTGGGCGGCCTGAGCGCCGTGCTGTTCGTCCTGGCCCTGGCCGTGCTGGCCGACGTGGCCGGCCGCGCCCTGCGGCACCGGCCGGCCGCCGGCTGACCGCCCGGTCCGTTTTACCGGTAAAACGCGCTACATTTTACTTGCGTCGTCGAGCGATTTACCGGAGGATTCGCGCATCAACCCTCCCGAAGGAGCTCCGATGAAACGCAGGACCATCAAGGACATCGCCAAGGAAAGCGGTTTTTCGCTCAGCACGGTTTCGCTGGTGCTGAACAACCATCCGCGCATCAGCCAGGCCACGCGCGACCGCGTCATGGCCGTGGTGAAGAAGTACAATTTCTTCCCGAACAGCGCCGCGCGCGGGCTGGCTTCCAAGTCGAGCAAAACCCTCAGCGTGGTCGTGCCGAACCTCACGCGCGTGTTTTCCGACATCTACCTCGGCGAACTGATTTCGGGCATCTACGAGCGCGCGACGTCGCAGGGCTACAAGATCCTGCTGGACATCGCCACCGCGCAGTTCGTGAAGTCCCAGGAATACCTCAAGCTGCTGGCCAGCCGCCGCGCCGACGGCATGCTGTTCATCGCCTCGGACATCCACGCGGACTACCTCAGCGTGTTCGAGAACGGTCCCTACAAGTTCCTGCTCGTGAACCATCTGTTCCCCGGCAAGAAGCTCAACTACGTCAGCGTGGACTACGCCGCCTCGGCGCGCCTCGCCGCGGAGCACCTGCTGGGCCTCGGCCACCGCAAGATCGGCCTCATCGCCGGCACGAACACCCACACCGGCCTGCAGTTCCGCGACGAATTCGTCCGGGTCGCCAAGGGCTGGCCCGCCGGCTCCGCGCAGGTCGCCTGGGTGGACGGCGGCGAGGAGTGGAGCCAGCGCGGCGGCTATGCCGCCGCCGCCAAGCTCATGGCCCAGATGCCCGACCTGACCGCCATCATGGCCGCCAACGACCGCATGGCCATCGGCGCCATGCGCTGGCTGGCCGACAACCGCCGCGAAGTGCCCGAGGACGTCTCCGTCATGGGCGTCGACGACATCCAGCTGGCGGCCTACGTCAACCCCGGCCTCTCGACGATCCGCCACGACCTCTACCAGGTGGGCATCGAGTCCTGCAACCGCATGCTCCAGCTCGTCAAGGGCGAGATCGCGGAATGCAGCGACCTGCTGCCGACCTCGCTCGTGGTCCGCGGCTCCACCGGCCGCGCCCGCGGCGGCAAGTAGCCGCCCGCCG
>DAOTNL010000158.1:0-6137 GCA_035450765.1 Kiritimatiellia bacterium
TCCGCCCCAAGGAAACGCTCGATTTCCTGCTAGCTTTTGCTAGTCTCGCTCCCAACTGGTTGGGAGGCCCCGTGCACGCCGCCGAATTCATCGCCAAGTGGAGGAAAGTCGAGCTCAAGGAACGCTCCGCCGCGCAGGAGCATTTCCTGGACCTGTGCCGGATGCTCGGCCACCCCACCCCCGCCGAGGCCGATCCCACCGGCGAAACCTTCTGCTTCGAAAAAGGCGCGGAAAAGCACGGCGGCGGCGACGGCTTCGCCGACGTCTGGAAAAAGGACTTCTTCGGCTGGGAATACAAAGGCAAGCACAAGGACCTCTCCGCCGCCTACGACCAGCTCCTGCTGTACCGCGACGCCCTCGCCAATCCGCCCCTGCTCGTCGTCTGCGACCTGGACCGCATCGTCGTCCACACCAATTTCACCAAGACCGTTTCCGCCGCGCACGAAATCCCGCTCGAACGCCTCGGCGACCCGCGCAGCCTCGAAATCCTCCGCGCCGTTTTCTTCGATCCCGAAAAGCTCCGCCCCGGCAAGACCAGCGTCGCCATCACCCAGGAAGCCGCCCAGCACTTCGCCGACATGGCCGAATCCATGCGCAAGCGCGGGCTCGACTCCGCCGAAGTCGCCCATTTCCTCGACCGCGTCGTCTTTTGCCTCTTCGCCGAAGACATCGGCCTGCTGCCCAACCAGATTTTCACCCGCATCACCGAAAAGGCCGGCGGCGACCCCGCCAAGTTCGGCCGCTTCCTCGCCCAGCTCTTCGCGGCGATGGCCACGGGCGGCGAATTCGGCCTCGAAACCATCCTCCACTTCAACGGCAACCTCTTCGACGGCGCCACCGTCCCCGACCTGGTCGCCGACGAAGTCGCCCGCATCACCGCTTCCGCCCGGCTGGACTGGAGCGCGGTCGAGCCCTCCATCTTCGGCACCCTCTTCGAGCGCGGCCTGGACCCCGCCAAGCGCTCCCAGCTCGGCGCGCATTTCACGGGCAAGGAAGACATCGACGTCCTCGTCGAAGCCGTCGTCATGCAGCCGCTCCGCCGCGAGTGGGACGAAACCCGCCAGATCGTCGAAACCCTCCTCGCCACCGGCAAGAAGAAGCCCGGCGCGGCCCCCGCCCCGCTTTCTCCCGCCGCCCGGAAAAAGGCGATGGGCGAAGCCGAGGCCCTCATCCAGCGCTTCATGACGCGCCTGCAAGCGGTCAAGGTGCTCGATCCCGCCTGCGGCTCCGGCAACTTCCTCTACGTCGCCCTCCAGAAGCTCAAGGACCTCGAGAAAACCGTCTATCTGCATTCGATGGAATCCGGCCTCGCCTCGTTCTTCCCGATGGTCGGCCCGTGGCAGCTCTACGGCATCGAACTCAACCCCTACGCCCACGACCTCGCGCAAATGACCGTGTGGATCGGCTGGTTGCAGTGGCTCAAGTTCAACGGCTTCGGCTCCCCCGAGGAACCCATCCTCCGCGCCATGTCCGCCAATTTCCGCTGCCAGGACGCCATCCTCGACCTCTCCGATCCCGAACACCCCAAGGAACCCGACTGGCCCAAGGTCGATTTCATCGTCGGCAATCCGCCGTTCCTCGGCGGAAACCGAATCCGCAAGGAACTCGGCGGCGATTACGTGGACACGCTCTTCAAGGTCTACAAAGACCGCGTGCCTGCATTCGGTGATCTCTGCTGCTACTGGTTCGAAAAAGCCCGCGCCCACGTCGAAAAAGGCGGTTGCAAGCGCGCCGGCCTCCTCGCCACGCAAGGCATCCGGGGCGGAGCCAACCGCGAAGTCCTCAAGCGCATCAAGGAATCCGGCGACATTTTCTGGGCCGTCTCGGATCAGGATTGGATCCTCGATGGGGCCACCGTCCATGTCAGCATCGCCGCCTTCGACAATGGTTCTGAAGAAACCCGCACACTCGACGGCAAAACCGTTGCCACCATCAATCCGGATTTGACATGCGCTGCCAATGTCACGCAGGCAGAAGCGCTCGCCGAAAACCTTAACATTTGTTTCATGGGGCCATCGCCGAAAGCGCCATTCGACGTCGACGGCGAAACCGCACGCGCCATGCTCGCCGCTTCGGGAAATCCCAACAAGCGCCCAAATTCCGATGTGGTACGGCCCGTCGCCAGCGCCATTGATTTGGTTCGCGGTTCGCGTGGCTGTTGGACGATTGACTTTGGCCTAATGCCGATGGAAGAGGCTGCGCAATATGAGGCGCCGTTTGAGTATGTGAAACAAGTGGTGAAACCCGCACGGGAAACTCGTCGGGATGATTATCGCGGGTGCTGGTGGCAATATGCCCGACCAAGGCCTGAAATGCGGGAGGCACTCAAGGATTTGCCCCGATTTATTGCCACGCCTGGAGTATCCAAGCATCGCGTTTTTGTATGGATGAGCCCGGAAATTCTCTGCAATCAGGGAACGCTTGTATTCGCCCGATCCGACGACTGTTTCTTTGGCATACTTCACTCCCGAATTCACGAAGTCTGGGCACGTGCGCAGGGAACGCAGTTGCGGGAAGAAGAATCCGGCGCCCGCTACACGCCCACGACGAGTTTCGAGACCTTCCCCTTCCCGCGGCCGACGCCGGCGCAGGAAACGGCCATCGCCGAGGCCGCGCGGGAACTGGTCGCCAAGCGCGACGAATGGCTGGCGGGGCAGGACAGCAAGCCCCGGCACTTGACGCGACTCTACAACGAGCGCCCGACCTGGCTGGACCTCGCGCACCGGAAGCTCGACGCCGCCGTTTTCGCCGCCTACGGCTGGGACCCCGCCCTGACCGACGACGCCCTCCTCGCCGCCCTGCTGGCGCTGAACCACGAACGCGCGGTCGCGGAGTCAAAACACGCACCGGCAACGAGGGGAACGCCATGACCGAAACCATCAACATCTATTGCGACGAGAGCTGCCACCTGGAACACGACGAGGCGTCGGCGATGGTTCTGGGGGCCATATGGTGCCCCGCTGCCCAAGTCCGCAATCTGCATGTCCGCCTGCGGGACTTGAAACGGAAACACGGATTGAGCGACGCTTTCGAGATCAAGTGGACCAAAGTGTCGCCCGCCAAGCTCGAATTCTATCAAGCGGCGATGGATCTGTTTTTCCAGACGGAAGACCTCCATTTTCGCGCCCTGGTCGTGCCGGACAAGTCGATCCTGAAGCACGACATGCGGGGCCAAACCCACGACGAGTGGTATTATAAAATGTATTTCCACATGCTGGAAACCTTGATCCTGCCGGGCGCCAGACACCACATCTTCCTCGACTACAAAGACACGCAGGGCGCGGCGCGCGCGCAGAAACTGCACCAAGTGCTGTGCAACAACTTCTACGATTTCGATCGGGCGGTCATCGCCTCTTTGGCCGTCGTCGATTCTCGCGAAGTCGGCTTGGTTCAATTGGCCGATTTGCTCATCGGGGCGGTTTGCTATGCCAACCGCAAGGCGTCGGGGAGTCCCGCAAAACGGGCCTTGGTGGAACAAATGCGCCGGCGGTCGGGATACGCCCTGACGCGGACAACTCTCCTGAAAGAGGCCAAGACGAACATCCTCATCTGGCGCCCCAAGGAGCCGGAGGCGTGAGCACAGAGCCCGCATGGCTCCCGCCCTTGATTGCCTTGGATTCTCATGGAAACTGTTGGGCCGCTTATTCAGCGGCGGTCTATGCCGTTTTCAAGGCGGATTTCATAGATTCGCAACCCTTCTTGCGGGGGCGCAGAATCGGCTTGAGGAGAGAGCCCAAGTACCAGAATCGGGAATGGGCCTTTTGGCATGTCATTCAAGAGGGCAACGTCGAAGAAGGTCGGACGCCCGACCTGCGGCGTTGTGAGCGCATCGGCTGGATTCGAGCCATCATCGAACATGCGCATGATCCATGCGTCAAAGCATGGGAGAACCGGCGCGACGGCGACCGGCGCTTGCTGTTATGGCTCGAGGCACAAGATTTTCTGGTCGTGTTGGGCCTGCGCGGTAAGAACTATGCCCTCTTGATAACGGCATATCCGACGGATCGAGGCCATACTCGCCGAAAACTTCAAAGGGAATACGAGCAGTCCCAGAAAAAAGCTGGCCCAGCCGTTTAAGCTGGGCCGAATACTCCTTCTACACATGGCAGATGAGCTACCGGCAATCTATCATAAGCACCGTTGCGGGCAACACGAATTTTTGAAATTCGTCCTTAAAATTTCCTCCGGATTCCCAACAACCACACGATAACAAGCAGACCCCAGATTCGAGGATCCAACCCGTGCGGGCTGCCGCCGTTTACCGGCGACCTCTACAAACTCTGCGCTTGTCTGCACGATCAACGTACGCAACCGGCCCGCGCCGCGCAACTGCCAATTTCGCAAATTACATGGGACGTCTTCGTATTAAGCGATTCAGCAACTGAGATTGACCAGCAAACGGCTGGGCGCCGCAAGCAAACGCCCGCGAATGCGCGCGTTTTCGGCGGCGGCGGGCCGTCCGTCCCTTCCGGCATGAAAACGGGCAAAAAATCCGAAAAATCGCCCATAAATCGCCAAAAAACGGCATTTTTCGGCCAAAACGGGCTCCAAAACACGAAAAACCGCCGTTTTGGGGCTGTTTTTCGTCCTTTTTCGCCTTGAGCCGCAACGGGCCGCTCCCTGCGCGGCGCCGTGGACCTCGCGCTCGCCCCGCGCCCGCCGGCAAGCCCATCCGCCTCGTGCAAATGTTTTTACGTTCTACGTAAAACTCCCGCAAAGTTTTTACGTTCTGGCAGTGTCAAACATCAAGTGCACGATTGTTCGGCATGCAAGGCTTCGGCCGGGGTTCGATAGCCCAGGCATCTCCTGGGCCGGTTGTTCAATAGCTCTTCGATGCGGCGGATGTCCGCTTCGGTGAAGCGGGCGAGATTGCAGCCTTTGGGGAAGTACTGCCGCAACAGCCCATTGGTGTTTTCGTTGAGGCCGCGTTCCCAGGGATGGTAGGGTCGGGCAAAGTAGACGGCGGCCTTCAGGTCTCGCTCCATCTGCCGGTGGCGACTGAATTCCATGCCGTTGTCCACGGTGAAGGTCTTGGGAACCAGTCCGGGATGGCGCGCGAAAGCGCGCCGGGTTTCGCGGATATAGGTGGCCGACGACCGGTCGGGCAACAAAGCCAGGACCACGTAGCGGGTTTTGCGGTCCACGTGGGTGGCCAGGCCCCACGAACTGCGGAAGGCGCCGCGCAGCGTGTCGCTTTCGATGTGCCCGGCCTCGGTCCGGGCATTGGCCGCGGCGGGCCGTTGCGCGATGGACTTGCCGTCGAGAATGCGCCGCCGGGGACTGGGCTTGCCGGACGGCCGCCGCCACCGCGGATCGCCCTTGCGCAGATGCGGTCCGTATCGGACGCCCTGCCGCAGCTGCTCGCGGACGAACCGGTAGATCGTCCAGTGGCTGGCCCACATCGCGGAATGGCCGAAGTCCCGTTTCAGCCGGCGCGCGACCTGCCAGGGCGAATGGTCTTCCCGCAACCGTCGGTCCACCTCGGCCCGCAGCCGCGCGTCGTCGAGTTTCCGCCGCCGCCGCCAGCGCGTGACTTCCGCCGCCCGGGCGTGGGCGGCCACCGCTTCATAGGGGCTCGGATTGCGGGCCAATTCCCGCCGGATCGTCGTGGCGGATCGTTCCACCGCCCGGGCCGCCGCTTCGACCCGTTGGCCCTTTTGCATGTAAATCATGATGACGGTGCGCTCTTCCAGGGTAAGATGTCGGTATTCCAAGGCCAGCCTCCTTTTTGTTGCTCAGGTTCGATTGTATCGGACCGAGGCTTGGCCTTGGAACTTTCGTGCACTTCACCCTAGACACCGCCTCTACGTAATTTTTCGGCAAAGTTTTTGCCGCTCCGCGCGCGGAGCCTCGCTCGCCCGCCGCGCCAGGCGCGGCGCTATCGACCTCGCGTTAGCCCGGCGCCGGCCGGCTTGGGCTCGGCACTCGGCTATGTCCGTAGTACGTAAAAACCGGGGCGGCGTTTTACGTACTACGTAAAACCTCAAAAAAAACGGCCCGGCGCAAGGCCGGGCCGTCGGGAGGGGCGCCTGCGGATCAGGCGTCCGCGGAGTCCGCCGCGGCCACGGTGGGCAGCTGGTCGCCCAGCAGCTCTTCCACCGCGAAGCCGTAGTGACGCAGCAGCCAGTCGGCCTGGT
>DAOTNL010000159.1:0-6095 GCA_035450765.1 Kiritimatiellia bacterium
GCAGGGCGAAGCGCGCCGGCCGCGCCGCCGGCGCCGGTCCGGACCGCGCCGCCGCTTTCACCGCGCCGCCCACGGAAACGCTGGCGTCGAGCGCCAAGGGCTTGGGCGCGGCATAGACGAGGTCGCCCGCGATCCGCGTGCCGGGCGCGACGCGGATTTCCTCGGCGTCCACGCGGACGTCGCCGCCCCACGTGCCGCCCAGGGTGACGGAGCGCGCGAAAATGCGCGCGTCGCCGGCGACGGCGCCTTCGCAGATCAGGTCCGTGCCGAAGAGCGCCGCGTCGCCGCGCACGACGGAATTCGTCGCCAGCTGCAGGCCCTTGGCGTAGGCGAACAGGTTGCCGTCCACCGTTCCCGCGAGCGTGGCGGCGGAGGCGAACGCGCGCAGGTCGCCGGCGACGGCGCCGGAGCAGCGCGCGGAGCCGGCGGCCAGCAGCCACAGGTCGCGGGCGGCGGCGCCCTGGACGTCGAGGTGGTACGCGGCGAGGAGGGCTTCCGAGGCGAGCGTTTCGCCGGCGGGCACCACGACGACGTTGGTGGTATCGCCGATGCGCCATTCGTAGGCCGCCGCCGGCGCCGCCAGCAGCGCCAGCGAGAGGAACGCGCTGGAGAGGGGGCGCTTCATGCCGCGCCGTCCGCGCCGCGCACGACGATCTGCCCGCCGCGCACGGCCGCCACGCGGATGGCCGCGCCGGCCGGCAGCCACTCGCCGCCGTCGGCGAGCACGTCGTAGCGCTTGCCGCCGATGAGCGCGATGCCGCCGGGCCGCAGGGCCGTGGCGGTTTCGCCCGCGGCGCCGACGAGATCCGGCGTCGGCGCGGCGGCCTTGAACGCCGCGCCGTCCGTGCGCAGGGCGATCCGCTTGCCGGTCCGGCTGCGCGGGAACACCAGCACCCAGGTCAGCAGCGCGATGCCGCCGAACACCACGATGGCCACGGCCGAGAGGAATCCCCACGGCGGCGGAAACGAAAACAGCCCGAGGGCCATCGCCCCCAGCAGCGCCAGGCCGCCGACGACGCCCGCCACCCCGCCGGGAATGAACACCTCGGCCGCGACCAGCAGCAGGCCCGCGGCCAGCAGCGCGACGTACCACGACAGGGGACTCATGTTCATGGCCCGCAGGATACCACGCGCGCGCCCGGACGCAAAACGTCTTTTGCGGATCGAAACGCCTTGCGGCGCCGCCGCGTCCGGTGCTAGAAGAAAGCCGTGGGCGCGAACGGCGCGCCCCGGAATCGGCGAAACAGGAGGATCCCATGAGCAAGGTCAGATGGTTGGCGCTGTTGGCGGCGGTGGCGGCAATGGGCTTGGCGGTCGGTTGCGAGGACGACGACGAAGAAGACGCCGGCGGCGGCGGGGGCGGGGGAACGCCCGCGGGCTCCTACGCGGGCACGTGGACGGGCCACGTCGGCGGGCGCGGCCTGACGATGGTGATGAACCAGAACGGCACGAGCCTCTCGGGCACCTACACCTTCTCCGATCCGACCTTCAGCGGCGCGTTTGCCGGCTCGGTCTCGAGCGCGACGCCCCCGGCCACGGCCCGCCTGGATTGCGTCGGTCGCGACTGGTGGTTCGACGTCACGTTCGCCAGCTACAACCGCTTGTCCGGCGGGTTCTACAAGCCGGAAAACGGCGGCGCGGCCGTCGCCATCGACGCCGTCAAGTAGCCGCCGCGGACGGTTTACGTGGCACGTAAAAACGCGCGAAAGTTTTTACGTGCTACGTAAAACCGCGCGAAAGTTTTTACGTTCCACGTAAAAACAGGAAGGGGAACCATGGATCGCCGCTTGGGAAAAAATCCGCTGATCGTCGGGTGCGTCGCGACGGAGGCGCTGCTGCGCCGCTGCGCGCGGCGCGCGCCGGCGGACTGCGACTGGATCGAGGTGCGCCTGGACCTGACGGGTCCGTGCGGCGGGGAATGGGCCGGGTTGTGCGCGGCGGCCGCCCAGCGCGGCCGGCCGGTGCTGCTGACGGTCCGGTCCGCGCGCGAGGGCGGCCGGTGGCGCGGCCGCGAGGCCGAACGGACGGCGCTGCTGCTGCGCGGGCTGGACGTGGCGGCGGCGGTCGACGTGGAAATCGCCTCGCCCGCGTTCGGGCTCGTGGCGCAGGCCGCGAGCCGCCGCGGGGTGGCCGTGGTGGGCTCGTTCCACGATTTCCGCGCCGTGCCCGGCGCGGCGCGCCTGGCGGCGATCGAAGCCCGCGGCCGGGCGCAGGGGGCCGACGTCGTGAAAATCGCCGCCCAGGTCCGCCATGCGGCCGATCTGGCGCGGTTGTTCGCCCTGCCGGCCCGGGCCCAGGGCCCGATCTGCGCGCTGGGCATGGGGCCCTTGGGGGCGATCGCGCGGGTGGCGCTGCCGGCGGCGGGCTCCTGCCTGGCCTACGGCGCGCTGGAGGCGGCCACCGCGCCGGGCCAGCTTTCGTGCCGGGATTTGGCCAAGGAATTGGCCCGCTGGGGGGTACGCCCGCGCTGAGCGGATCCGGTCTTCCGCGGCGGGGGGCGGCATGCCGAAACCGGGGCCGAAGTTGGGCTTGCGGAATCCATGCGTTTACGACATATTAACAATATGAAGCACTCTTCCCATTCCGTTGCGGCGCGCTTGGGCGCATGGATGCTGGGAGGATTGTTGTTAATCGGTTCGGCCGAAGCGGCGACGCATCCGCTGGGGTGGGGTCTGAACGGGGACAAGCAGGCTTCGCCCGTGCCCACCAACGTGATGGACGATGCGACGGCCATCGCCGCGGGCTACGACCACAGCTTGGCCATCAAGGACGGCCGGGTATGGACGTGGGGCAGCGGCGCCAACGGCTTGACGAACATTCCGCTGGCCGCGCAAAGCGGCGTGGCCGCGATCGCCGGCGGCGGCGCGTTCAGCCTGGCGCTGAAAACCAACGGCGCGGTGATCGGCTGGGGCGGCGGTTCGGCGGCGACCAACGTGCCCGTGGCGCTGACCGCGGGCGTGACGAAGATCGCCGCCGGCGAAGCCCACGGGCTGGCGCTCAAGGACGGCGGAGTGGTGGCGTGGGGCAGCAACACCTATGGCCAGTGCGACGTGCCCGACAGCCTGACCAACGGCGTGGAGGACGTCGCCGCCGGCGGCTTCTTCAGCGTGGCGCTCAAGGGCGGCGCCGTCGAAGTGTTCGGCATTTCCCCGACCAACGCGCTGGAATACGGCATCCACGACGTGCCCGTCGAAGCCGGCAGCGGCGTGACGGCGATCGCCGCCGGCCGGTGGCACGCCTTGGCGCTCAAGAACGGCGGGGTGATCGCGTGGGGGGCCTGCTACGACGGCACCAATTCGTTTTCCGACGCGACCAACGTGCCGCCCGCGGCGACCAGCGACGTCGTCGAGATCGCCGCCGGCGACGTGTTCAGCCTGGCCCGCAAATCCGACGGCACGCTCGTGGCGTGGGGCGACAACTTCCACGGCCAGACGGATATTCCGAACTTCGCCAGCAACAACGTGTCGGCGATCGCCGCCGGCCGGGGCCATGCCTTGGCGATCTGCGCGGCCATGCCGCCGCGCTTCCTGTATTCCGTCACGCCCGACGCGTTCCGCGACAACGCCTATTCCAACGGCTTCGTGCGGTGGGCCGGCGATCCGGCGGTCACGTACCACACGAATGCCGGCTGGCCCTCTTGGCTGACGCTGGACAAGGATACGGGCGCGCTCGGCGGCACGCCGACCGCGCTGGGAACCTATACCTTCGGCGTGATCGCCAGCAACGCGTACGGCCGGACCACGAACACCGGGTTCCGGGTGATCGTGCTCGAGAAGCCGGCCGGACCCCCGATCTTCATCACGACCAATCTGCCGGGCGGCACGGTGGGCGCGCCGTACGGGCAGGCCATCGTCATCACCAACGGCGGCACGCTCAGCGTGATCAACGGCAGTCTGCCGGCGGGCCTGTCGCTCGAGACGAATGGCTGGGTGTCGGGCACGCCGACGACGGTGGAATCCCCGCAGTTCATCGTGCGCGCCACGAACGCGGTCGGGTGGGCCACCCAGATCTTCCAGATCGCCGTTTCCGCGCCGGCGGCGGCGCCGGTCTTCACCTCGCCCAACCCGCTGCCCAGCGGCGTGCTGGGCCAGCCCTACCTGTACCAAGTGCTGGCCGACAATTACCCGACGAACTTCGGCGTGGCGTCCGGCGCGCTGCCCGCCGGCCTCGGCATCACGGCGTCGGGCATGATCACCGGCACGCCGGCGGTGGCCGGCACCGCCAGCTTCGCGCTCTTCGCCACGAACCTGGCGGGCGGAGCGACGACCAACTACAGCCTGCACGTCAACGGTCCGCCGGAATTCATCACGACCAGCCCGCTGCCGGACGGCGTGCTGGGCGTGGCCTACAACGTCCAGATCGAGGCGGCCGACGCGAATTCCTTCAACCTCTACGCCGGCAGCCTGCCGGCCGGCCTCGGTCTGCGGTCCGACGGCATGGTCACCGGTACGCCCGTCTCGGTGGGCACGTCCAACTTCACCGTGAGCGCCATCAACGACTACGGCTGGGCCACGCGCGACTTCGCGCTGACGGTCGGCGCCGCGCCGGTGTTCGTCACGCCGAGCAACCTGCCGGCCGGCACGGCGGGCGTGGCCTACGTGGCCGTGCAGATCGAAGCGACCGGCGCGACGGCCTACAGCGTGGTCGGCGGCGCGTTGCCCGGCGGCCTGGACCTCAGCGCCGCGGGCCTGCTCGACGGCACGCCGGGCTCCGCCGGGTTGTTCAACTTCGTCGTGCGCGCCACCAACCTCTCCGGCTACGCCGAGCGCACGTTCAATCTGGACGTCGTCAGCGCCAACACGAATCCGCCGTTCTTCACGACCCGGCCGCTGTACACCAACGGCGTGCTGTATCTGGGCTGGACGAATCCCAATGCGGGCGGCGCGGTTTCGGTCTGGCGCAGCACCAACATCGTCGGCACGAACGCGGCGTGGTCCAACCTCGGCGCGGCGAGCACGTCGCCGTGGAGCAACGCCGCCCCGCCGATGCCGTCCTACTACCAGCTGCGGCTGGAACAGTAACCCCGGCGGATCCGTTCCGCCCTCCGCCGTCGCCCGTTCCGGGCGGCGGTTTCGTTTGCGGGGCAGCCGAGCAGGGTTAGTGCGGGGGCGGACACGCACGACCATGGACCGCCGACGGTGCGGCGCAGGGGGCGGCTTTGCCGCGGCTGGTCCTCCCGGCCGGCCCGCAAGCGGCTTAGAACGTCCGCGAGGCGCGGTGGAGAGTCTGGCGCTCGGCCTTGGTGAGGGACTGGATGCCCTGCGCGGAAATCTTGTCGAGGATGCGGTCCACTTCCGCCTGGTCCGGCGGCGGCGGCGCGGCGCGCGGCACGTGCGGACGCTGGGCGACGTAGTCGCGCACGCGGCCCCACAGCTTGCGCAGCAGCGTGCTTTCAAACAACTGGTCGATGTAGAGGAAGCCCGCGAAGGCCCCGGCCAGATGCGCCGTGTGCGCGATGCCGGAGGCGGGATCGTTGTTGGCCAGCACGAATTCGATGAAGGCGAGGCCGGCGACGAGTTGCCACGCCAGCAGCGTGACGGGGAAGATGAAAAAGATCAGCAAGGTGAGCTGTCGCCGGGGATAGAGCGTGGCGAAGGCGGCCAGCACGCCGTAGATGGCGCCGGACGCGCCGACGCACAGGGCGTAGGGCTGCGGAGACAGCCAGATCCAGCCCAGTCCGCCCAGCAGTCCGCTGAGCAGGTACATCGCCAGGAAATGCTTCGAGCCCATCGCCCGCTCGGTCTCCGGCCCGAGGAAATACAGCGTGAACATGTTGAACAGCAGGTGCGTGAAGCCGCCGTGCAGGAACATGTAGGTGAGCGGCTGCCACAGGTAGCCGTGGCGGATGCCGTTGAGCGAGAGCGCCAGCAGGCCGTAGAGCGCGCCCGGCCGCAACAGCCAGAACAGCAGGAACACGCCGACGTTGATCTTGATCAGGGTCGCGCAGACGGGCGGCAGCTGGGCGAAGAAGCCCGCCGCGCGGCCGGCCGGGTTCTGGGGATAGTAGGGGCGGTAGCTCATCGGTCGGCAAGCAGGCGCTGGACGGCGACGGACGCGTCGAACTGGTTCAGCGGCGTGCAGTAGAGGCCGATGCC
>DAOTNL010000160.1:0-5960 GCA_035450765.1 Kiritimatiellia bacterium
TGCAGCACGTAGAACGGCCGCTCGGGGCGGGGGCCGACGAGCGACATGTCGCCCACGAGCACGTTCCAGAACTGGGGCAGTTCGTCGAGGTTCCACTTGCGGAGGAATTCGCCGATGCGGGTGCGGCGGGGATCGTCGGGGGTGGCCCAGACGGGGCCGGTGGCGGCTTCGGCGTCCACGGGCATGGTGCGCAGCTTGTAGATGGTGAACGGCTTGCCGGCGATGCCGCAGCGGATCTGGCGGTAGAAGACCGGACCGGGGGAGCTGCGCTTGATCAGCGGCGCGGCGACGAGGACGACCGGCAGCGAGACCAGCAGGCCGACGAGGGCGCCGGCGACGTCCTCGAGGCGCTTGAGGACGCGGTTCCAGAAGGCGTCCAGCGGCCAGTGCGCCATGCCGATCAGGGGGATGTCGGCGACGTGGTTGACGGTGACGCGCGAGGTGAGCACGCCGTAGAGATCGGGCACCATGCGGAAGGGGATGAGGTTGCGCTCGCAATGGAACAGGATTTCCGTGAGGCGCTTGTGCGAGATGCTCATGTCCGCGAGGATGACTTCGTCGATCTTTTCCTCGGCGACGACTTTTTCGAGCTCGCCGATGTGGCCCTTGACCAGCTTGGGCGTGATGGCGGTGGACAGGGGAATTTCGCGTCCGCCGGGCACGGCGGGCAGGAGGTAGCCGGCCAGGCGCGAACGCAGGCGGGGTTCGCGCTCGAGGGCGCGGCGGATGCGGGCGGCGAGGTCGTCCACGCCGATGATCAGCACGCGGCGGATGGGCGCGGTGCGGCGCGCCCAGTGCATTTCGATGCGGAACAGGGCGAACCGCTCGGCCAGCACCAGCAGCAGGACGGTGAAGAACGCGACGAACGCCACGGCGCGGGAATAGGGCGGCCAGTCGGCCGGGCGCACCACGAACGACAGCGCCAGCGCCGTCGCCAGCGTGATCGTGACGCCCCGGACGATGCGCGGCAGCTTGTCGCCGAACGGTCCGAGCTGCGGCCGCACGTAGAGCCCGATTTGCTTGAAAATCACGACCAGCAGCGGCGCCAGCGCGACCGCGGCCGCCAGATACATGGCCCGCGGCGGGAAAATCTCGTTGTGCTGGAGCGGGATCAGGCCCGAATCGAACCGGATCCAGGTCGCCAGCATGACGCCGAGAAACGCCGCCGCCGCGTCGGCGAAACCGGCGAGAATGCTGCAAAAAGCATCGAAATTGTCCCGGGGGGCTTGCATGGCCACCGGCGAAACATACAAAAACGGGCCGGCCGGCGACAATCAGAGAATTCCGGCGTCAGGCTGTCCCGCGAAGGGCTTGGCGAAACGGTTTTCATGCGGTAGTATATCGCCCCGTGAATGGCTTTTCGTTGAAACGGACTCCGCTGTTCGACGTGCTGGCGCAGGCCGGCGGCCGGATGGTGGATTTCCACGGCTGGGAGATGCCCGTGCAGTTCGCGGGCATCTTGGCGGAGCATCGGGCCGTGCGCACGGCCTGCGGCGTCTTCGACGTCTCGCACATGGGGCAGATTTTCATTTCCGGGACGGACGCCCACCGGTTCGTGGAGCGGGTGAACTGCAACCGCATGAGCGCGGAGCCGGGCAAGGGGACCTATGCCCATATTCTCGCCGAAGACGGGGGCATTCTCGACGACGCGATTACCTTCTGCCTCGGGCCGGAGCGGTTTTTGGCGATCGTGAACGCGGCGACGGCGGACGGCGATTTCGCCTGGTTCCAGAAACAAGCCGGCGGCTTTGCCGTGGAACTGGACCCTGCCAGCGACCGCTACGGGATGCTGGCGGTGCAGGGACCCGCCGCTCCCGCGCTGGTGGGCGAGATTTTTCCGGCGGCTTTGGCGCTGCCGCGGTTCGGAATCGCCGAACTGCCGTGGGCCGGCGCCACGGCCTTCGTGATGCGCACGGGGTACACGGGCGAGGACGGTTTCGAAGTCGCGGCCTCGCCGGCGGGCACTTTGGCGTTCTGGGAGGCCTTGATGGCCAAGGGGGGGCCGCATGGCCTGGTGCCTTGCGGGCTGGGCGCGCGCGACACCCTGCGGCTGGAGTCGGGCTATCTGCTCTACGGGGCGGATGCCGACGCGACGCGGACGCCCTACGAGGCGAACTGCGGCTGGGTGGTCAAGCTGCAGAAGGGCGATTTCGTCGGGCGCGCGGCGCTGGTCCGCCGCAAGGAAGCCGGTTTCAAGGAAAAGCTGACGGGCGTGCGCCTGCTGGAACGCGGCGTGCCGCGCGCCGGCTGCGCGGTCCGGCTCGGAGGCCGGAACATCGGCAGGCTGTGCAGCGCGACTTTCGCCCCGAGTCTCGGCACCGGCATCGGCGTGGGCTATCTGGCGCCGGAAGCCTGGGAAGCCGGCACGCGCGTGGAGGTCGAAATCCACGGCAAAACGATCCCGGCCGAGACGGTCCGCGGACCGTTCCGGAAGAATTCGGTCTAAACATGGTAATTCAGGGTCCAGGATTCGGGGTTCAGGTGGATCAGGCCGGTTTAATATCCTGAACCCTGAACTCCGAACCTTTTTTAAAGGAGCCAATATGTACAACGAAACCAACTGTCGTTTTGCCAAAACCCACGAATGGGCGTTCGCCGAGGGCGGCGTGGCCACGGTCGGCATCAGCGACTACGCCCAGAAGGAAATCAGCGACATCGTGTTCGTGGAGTTGCCGAAGGCCGGCGCGCAAGTCGTGCAGGGCAAGCCCTGCGCCGTCATCGAATCGGTCAAGGCCGCGGCGGATTTCTTCGCGCCGGTTTCGGGCGAGGTGGTCGCGGTCAACGACGCGATCGTGGACAATCCGGCGCTGGTGAACCAGGCGCCCCACGGCGACGGCTGGTTTTTCAAGATCAAGATGTCCAAGCCCGCGGAACTGGAAGCGCTGATGGATTTCGCGGCCTACCAGAGCACGGCGGCGCACTAGCATGTACTCGCCGCATACCGCCGCGGACCGCGACGCGATGCTGCGCGCGATCGGCGCAGATACGCTCGACGAGCTGCTCGCGCAGATCCCGGCGGAGCTGCGCGCGGGCGGCTACGACTGGCCGGCGGCGCTGGCCGCGCCGGAACTGCTGGCCCACGCGCGCGCGCTGGCCGCGAAAAACAAGCCGCTGGCGTGCTTCGCCGGCGGCGGCGCCCGCGACCGGTTCGTGCCGGCCGCGGTGAAGGCGCTGACGCAGCGCGGCGAATTCCTGTCGGCCTACACGCCGTACCAGGCGGAAGCCAGCCAGGGCACGCTGCAGGCGATCTACGAATTCCAGAGCTCCGTCTGCGCGCTGTACGGCATGGATGCCGCCAACGCGTCGCTCTACGACGGCGCGACGGCGCTGGCGGAAGCCGTCGCCGCGGCCGCGCGCATCGCGGGACGGAAGAAAATCCTGCTGCCGGAATCGCTGCATCCCGATTGGCGCGCCGTGCTGGCGACAGCCTTCGCGGCAAAGGGCGAGCCGATCTTGGAAACGGTTCCGTGTCCGACGGGCCGGCTGGAGCCGGACGCGCTGGCGCGGCGGCTGGATGAAACGGTGGCCGCCGTGGTGGTGGCCACGCCGAATTTCTTCGGCTTGCTGGAAGACGGTGCGGCGCTGGCCGCGCTGGCCCGCGCGCAGGGCGCGCTGACGATCGCCGTGGCCGATCCGGTCAGCTTGGGCGTGCTGGAGGCGCCGGGGGTCTGGGGCGCCGATTTCGCCGTGGGCGAAGGCCAGGGCCTCGGCAACGCGCTGAACTACGGCGGGCCGTACCTGGGGCTGTTCGCCTGCAAGAGGGCGCACGTGCGCCACGTGCCGGGGCGCATCTGCGGCTTGACGACCGACGCCGAGGGCAAGCGCGGCTTCGTGCTGACGCTGCAGGCGCGCGAGCAGCACATCCGCCGCGAGCGGGCGGCCTCGAACGTCTGTTCGAACGAGGCGCTGTGCGCGCTGGCCGCCACGATCCACTTGGCCTTGCTGGGGCCGGAGGGCCTGAAGGAAGTCGCCGAGCTGTCCGTGGACAAGGCGCACCGGCTGGCCGAAAAGCTGGCCGCGGTGCCGGGCTTCCGGCTGCGATTCGCGGGACCGTTCTTCGACGAATTCGCGCTGGAATGTGCCGTTCCGGCGGAGCGCGTGCGCAACGCGCTGCTGAAAGAGGGTCTTCTGGCGGGCATTCCGCTGGGGGGCTACGATCCGGCCTGGAAGAACGTCCTGCTGGTCGGCGCGACGGAGCAGCGCACCGACGAGGAAATCGACCGGTTTGCGGCGGCGCTGGGGAGGTTGGCCCGATGAACCTCCTCGAAAAACTTTCGATCGAAAAGAGCGTGCCGGGTCGCCGCGGCGTGCGGTTCGCGCGGCCGGAACGGCCGGCCTCGGCCTGGCTGCCCGAAAACGCGCTGCGGAAGACGCCGCCGCGCCTGCCGGAAATGTCCGAGTTCGACGTGGTGCGGCACTACACGCGGCTGTCGCGGCTGAACTACTGCTTGGACGCGCATCTGTATCCGCTGGGGTCGTGCACGATGAAGTACAACCCGCGCGCCAACGAGGAAATCGCGGCGCTGGACGGCTTCGCGGCGGCGCACCCGGCCGCGCCGGACGCCGCGGTGCAAGGCACGCTGGAAGTCCTCTGGCGGCTGGAAAAAATGCTTTGCTCGCTGACGGGTCTGGCGGCGTTCACGCTGCAGCCGGCGGCGGGCGCGCACGGCGAATTCACGGGCATCCTGATCGCCGCGGCCTACCACCGCGCGCGCCGGGACCGGAAGCGCACGGAAATCCTGGTGGCGGATTCGTCGCACGGGACGAATCCGGCGTCCGCCGCGCTGGGCGGTTTCGCGGTGAAGACCGTGGCGTCGCGTCCCGACGGGCGGTTGGATCTCGACGCCCTGAAAGCGGCGCTGGGACCGCAGACGGCCATGGTGATGCTGACGGTGCCGAACACCTTGGGATTGTTCGAGCGCCAGATCCGGGAGATCGCGGACGCCGCGCACGCGGCGGGCGCGCTGCTCTACATGGACGGGGCGAACTTCAACGCGCTGATGGGGCTGGCGAAGCCGGCGGACTTCGGCGTGGACGTGCTGCACCTGAACCTGCACAAGTCGTTTTCGACGCCGCACGGCGGCGGCGGGCCGGGCTCCGGCCCCGTGGGCGTGGCGGCCGCGCTGGAGAAATTCCTGCCGGTGCCGCGCGTGGCGGAAAAGAACGGGAAATTCGCCCTGAAAACGCGCGTGCGGGGCAGCATCGGCCGGATGCGGAGCTGGGCGGGCAACGTGGGCGTGGCGCTGAAGGCCTACGCCTACCTGCGCGGGCACGACGCGGCCGGGCTGCGGAGCATCGCGGAAAACGCGATCCTGAACGCCAACTACGCGCGGGCGAAGCTGAAAGATCTCTTTCCGCCGGCCGTGGACGAAGCGTGCCTGCACGAATGCGTGCTGCAAACGGAGCCGGAAAAGCTCAACGGCATCAAGACCCTCGACGTGGCCAAGCGGCTGCTGGATTTCGGGTTCTACGCCCCGACGATCTACTTCCCGCTGATCGTGCACGAGGCGCTGATGATCGAGCCGACGGAAACGGAGTCCAAGGAGACGCTGGACGCGTTCGTGGACGCGCTGCGCGCGATCCACGCCGAGGCGTTGTCCGATCCGGCGCGCGTCCATGCAGCGCCGCACGAGTTGCCGGTGAAGCGGCTGGACGAACTGGCCGCGGCGCGCAGTCCCAACCTGGCCTGGTAGTCCTGCCGGCAGCATGATTGCGCAAGGGGTTCTTCTGGATTCGCCTCCGCTCGACGTGTTCGGGCAGATGGCGCTGGACGAGGCGTTGGCGCAATCCAAGCCGGCGGAATTCTGTTTGCGGTTTTTCCGTTGGCGGGGCGTAGGGGCGACGTTCGGCTACGCGCAGCGGATCGCAAAAATGAAGCGGACGCTGCCGCCAGAACTGGCGCGCGCATGCGCGCGGCGGCCAACGGGCGGAAACATGATACCGCACGTGGAAAATCTGAC
>DAOTNL010000161.1:0-5943 GCA_035450765.1 Kiritimatiellia bacterium
GGCAAAGGTGGTCGCGTTGCTGGCTTTCAGGAAGAAGCCTTCGCCCGCCGCCACCACGCGGTTGGATTGAGCAGACGCCCAACCTTTAAGGCCCTTTGCGCCCGCACCCCAGGTTTGAGCCGCTTCAGACCAGAAATACACAACGGATCCTTGCGCAGCATCTTTTGCCACTTGAGATTGGCCAAAAGTGAAATCCACCGGGTACGGATTGGCCAGCGTACCGAGTTGCCCTTGAGCAATAACACCGCGGGAGAGCATCGGCTGACCAATTGTCGGAGGCACTTCGCCAGTGATCGTCACATCGATGGGATCGACCGCATTGGTCGGGCTCTTAAGGAAGAAAGCTTCGCCTGCGGCTACAACGCGGTTGGATTGAGCTGATGCCCACCCTTTGATACCCTTTGCGCCAGCACCCCAAGTTTGAGAGCCTTCGTTCCAGAAATACACCGTCGAGCTCTGCGGCGCTTCCTGAGCAACGGAGGTGCGACCGAAAACGATGTTCGTGTCGGTCATGCTGTCGAGCGGAATGCTCATCATGACAAGACCGCCCATTGGAGGCAGCGTCTTCTTGATGTAGCCGACGGCATTGGCGCTCAGGACTTCCTGGGCGGAGGCGGCGACGACGGAAGCGACGAGCGCTCCGACCATCGCGATCCACAGTGTCTTTTTCATGGTCTTCTCCGTTGGGTTTCTTTTTAAATCATTCGGGCTTCGGACGTCCAGCCCTGTTCCACTGTCGAAAAAGATAATGGAGACCCCCTGTAAGTGTCAACACTTAGTTCCCGGAACGGCGAAAGTTCTTTCATGTCGCAATCTACTGCGGCGCAACTGAATAGCCACTTCGATATCCTGAAGATGAAAATTTCGCGGCAAATTCCGGAAACCGGCCCCCTCCCGCGCGGGCTTACATCAGCGACAGCGCGTCCACGGTGGCGTGGAGCGTCACGCCCTTGGGCGGCTTGTAGGCCCTGAGGAAATTCCGCAGCACGGCGCCGCATTCCTTCGCGGACGGCGCGAACAGCAGGAGCTGCGCGCGGAAATGGTTTTTCGCCTTCGCCAGCGGCGCGGGCGCGGGGCCGCCCACCCGCACGGTCGGCGGGAGCTGCGGCTTGAGCTTTTCGGCGAAATCCTTGGAACAGGCGTCCACGGCGGCTTCGTCCGGCCCCTTGAACAGCACCGTCGTCAGCCGCGTGAAGGGCGGATAGCGCAGCTCGCGGCGGAATTCGATTTCCTGGTCGAAGAACGTCTCGAAGTCGGCCGTGCGCGCGGATTGCACGGCGGGATGGAACGGGGCGTAGGTCTGGATGAACACCTCGCCGGGCACGTCGCCGCGGCCCGCGCGCCCGGCCACCTGCGTCAGGAGCTGGAACGTGCGCTCCGCGGCGCGGAAGTCCGGCATCTGCAGGCTCAGGTCGGCGTAGATCACGCCGACCAGCGTCACGTTCGGAAAATCGAGGCCCTTGGCGATCATCTGCGTGCCGATGAGGATATCGACGTCGCCGCGGCGGAACTTGCCGAGAATCTGCGCGTGGGAATCCTTGCCGCCGGTGGTGTCGGAATCCATGCGGACGACGCGCGCGTGCGGGAAGATCTTCTTCACGGCGGCCTCGACGCGCTGGGTGCCGACGCCGGCCATCTTGACGTTGGGCGCGCGGCACTCGGGATTGGAGCAGCGCGCCGGCACGGGCCGGACCAGGCCGCAGACGTGGCACATCATCGTTTCGGAATGCTTGTGGTAGGTCATCTTGACGCTGCAGTGCGGGCAGGTCTCGACGTGGCCGCAGACGGGGCACATCACGGTGGTGGCGTAGCCGCGGCGGTTCAGGAAGAGCATGGTCTGCTCGCCCTGCGCGAGGCGCAGGCGGACGGCTTCGATCAGCTCCTGCGAGAGCAGGTGCGCGCCGCCGGCCTTCTCGGCCTCGACGCGCATGTCCACCACGCGCACGGAGGGCATGACGCGGCGGTCGACGCGCTTGGTCATTTTGACCAGCTTGTACTTGCCGGCGCGCGCGTTGTGGTAGGACTCCAGCGAGGGCGTGGCGCTGCCGAGCACGACGGCGCAGTTTTCGAGATGGCCGCGCATGACGGCGACGTCGCGCGCGCCGTAGCGCGGCGTTTCGTCCTGCTTGTAGGCGGGCTCGTGCTCTTCGTCCACCACCAGCAGGCCCAGCGGGCGCACGGGCGCGAAGAGCGCGCTGCGCGCGCCGACGACGACGCGCGCCTCGCCGGCGGCGATGCGCCGCCATTCGTCGTGGCGCTCGCCGTCGGAGAGATGGCTGTGGAGCACCGCGACGACGTCGCCGAAGCGCCCGCGGAAGCGTTCCATGGTCTGGGGCGTGAGGGCGATTTCCGGCACGAGGGCGATGGCCCCCTGCCCTGCGTCGAGCGCGGCCTGGATGGCGGCGAGATAGACTTCCGTTTTGCCGCTGCCGGTCACGCCGTGCAGCAGCACGACGCCCGGCTTGGGCGCGGCCATTTCCGCGCGGATGGCGGCCAGCGCGGCGGTCTGCTCGTCCATCAGCGGCGGGGCGACCGTCGGCAGGACCGTCAGCCGCGCGTGGGGATCGCGCCGGATCACGCCTTTTTCCAGCGAAATCCAGCCCTTCTTTTCAAGGCGGCGCAGGCCGTCGAGAGCCACGCCGGTTTCCTCCGCCAACGCGGCGGCAGTCGCTTCGCGGCGCGCTTTCAGCGCGGCCCAGGCGGCGGCCTGCTTGGGGCTTTTCTTCGCCAGCGCGGCCTCTTCCTCCGCGGTCGGCGCGGCCTCGGCACGGACCGCGGCGACGAGCTGTTCCTTGAACTTGGCGCCGTCGCGCCGCACGGCGGCGGGCAACATGGCGGCGACGGCGCTCTCGAACGGGGCGGCGTAGTAGTCGGCGAGCCAGCGCGCGAGGCGCAGCATCGCCTCGTCGAACAGCGGCGGCGCATCGACGACGGCCTCGATGGCTTTCAGGTTCGGAAACGCGGAGGTCTCCGCGAAGCCGACGACGAAGCCGCGGGCGCGGCGCCGGCCGAAGGGCACGCGCACGACGCTGCCGATCCGCACCTGCGCGGCCAGTTCGGCGGGCACGAGGTAGTCGAATTCGCGGTCGAGCGCGAGCTCGGTGAGGATCCTGGCGACGGCAAGAGGCACGAAGAGAGCCCTACATGTCCTTGGTGAGGTAGATCACCATGCCGAAGATCCAGAGGATCATGGCGGCGGAAACGACGGTGTTCATGCGCGGCACTATCCCACTTTTTCCACGGAACGTAAAAACTTTCGCCCGGTTTTACGTAGAACGTAAAAACTTTGCGCGGTTTTTACGTAGTACGTAAAAACTTTTTACGTACTACGTAAAACGCGCCTGCCGGGCGGCTACTTGGCGCCGCCGGTGCCGAACGGATAGTCGCAAGGCCTTCCGCGGAAGCAGAATCCGAGGTTGTCGCCCTTGACGTCGTCGTACTCGATCCCGCGCAGGGCCAGCGCGACCTTCTCGGCGGTCAGCGGCATGGTCTTGAGGCGCACGCCGACGGCGTCGGCGATGGCGTCGGCCACCATGGGCGCGCAGGCGACCATGGTGTGCTCGCCCACCCCGCGGGCGCCGAAGGGGCCATCGGGCTGGGCGGTCTCGAGGATGATCGGCACGATTTCGCCGGGGCAGTCGAGCGCGGTCGGAATCTTGTAGTCCGTGAAGTTCGGATTGAGCAGGCGGCCGGTGGAGCCGTAGCGGATGTCTTCGTAGAGGGCGGTGGCGAGGCCCTGCACGATGCCGCCGACAATCTGGCCGTCGACGAGCTCGGGGTTGATCGCCTTGCCGGCGTCCACCGCGAGCGCGGTCTTGAGGACGGTGATCTTGCCGGTTTCCTTGTCCACTTCCACGATGGCGCCGGCGCAGCCGACGGTGTAGTGCACGTTGGGGTGCCCGCCCTGGCTGGTTTCGGGATCGCCCAGCGCGGAGGTGAACTCCGGCATGAACATGCCCGTGCCCTGGATGGGCCCGCCGATGAAGTTGCCGTTGGGCCGCATGATGCCGTCGATCACGAAACTGCGGAACGGCAGCGCGAACTTCTTGTCCTTGCGGCTCTTGACGCATTCGTCGGCGAGGTAGAGATCCTCGGCCTTCAAGCCCTTGGCGCGCGCGACGGTGGCGAGGAGCTTGGTCTTGACCTCCTCGGCGGCGGCGCGGACGGCGTTGCCGCAGCTCCACGTGACGTGGGAACCGACGGTCTGCCATTCGTAGGGGTTGCGGTCGGTGTCGGGCGTCTCGACGCGGATCTTCTCCACGGGGACGGTCAGCACTTCGGCCGCGCACTGCGCCATGACGGTCAGGAAGCCCTGGCCGATTTCCATGCCGGAGACGGTCAGGTTCAGCGAGCCGTCCTCGTTGAACTTGAGGAACGCGGCGGAGGAGGCGTTGGGCGGCATGGCCGGCGCCTTCCAGAAGCACGCGAGGCTCTTGCCGACGGCCTTGCCGGGCTTGGCCTTTTCCTTCTTGCCCCAGCGGATTTCCTTGGCGATGCGGTCGATGGCCCCGCGCAGGTCGCCGGGGTTCATGTGCGCGCCGTAGGCGAGCGTATCGCCTTCCTTGATCGCGTTGAGCTTGCGGAACTTCACCGGATCCATGCCGATGGCCTGGGCGACGCGCGTGATATGCGACTCGAGGCCGAAGTGGAATTCCGAGTAGCCGAAGCCGCGGTAGGCGCCGCAGGGCGGCATGTTGGTGTAGACGCAGACGGAGTCGATCTTGACGTTGGGCACGCGGTACGGGCCCGTGGCCGACAGGCCGACGGCGTTGACGACGTTGGCGCCGTATTCCGCCGACGCGCCGGCGTCCCAGTGCAGGGTATGCTCGAGCGCGACGATCTGGCCGGTTTTTTTCACGCCCATCTTGACGCGGGCGATGACGCCCTGCCGCTGCGAGGTGTTCATGAACTCCTGCTCGCGGGTCCAGTTGAGCTTGACGGGCCGGCCCTTCATCGCGATGGCCAGCACCGCGGCGATGATTTCCATCGAGACGCCGGCCTTGCCGCCGAAGCCGCCGCCGACGAACGGCGTCACGATGCGGATGTCCTTGTGCGTCAGGCCGAAGGGCTTGAGCGCGGTGGCCATCACGTTGCGCTGGGCGAACGGCGACTGCGAGGACGCCCAAAGCGTGAGGCGGCCGGACAGGTCGAAGAGGCCCGTCACGGCGTGGGTTTCGATCGGGCAGTGCGCATAGCGCGGCACGGTGTAGACGTCTTCGAGGATGAAATCGGCCTGCTTGAAGCCCTTTTCGACGTCGCCCTTGCGGGTCTTGCGCCAGTGGGCGATGTTCGTGCCCGCGCGCGGGAAGAACCACGGCACCTTGTTGTATTGGTCGAGGTGCGGATGGATGAGCACGGCGTCCTTCTTCAGGGCGTCGGCCAGGCTCAGCACGGCGGGCAGCTCTTCGTAGTCGATCTTGACCAGCTTCGCGGCGCGCAGGGCGGCCTCGGGGGTTTCGGCGACGACGGCGGCGATCTGCTCGCCGACGAAGCGCACGCGGTCCTGCGCGAAAACGTAGCGGTCCTGCATGTAGAGGCCGAACATGTACGGGAAGTCCTTGCCCGTCACCACGCGGACGACGCCGGGGGCCTTTTCGGCCGCGGAGACGTCGACCTTCTTGAGCTTGGCGTGGGCGCGCGTGCTTTCCACCACCACGGCGTGCAGCAGGCCGGGACCGAAATCGAGATCGTCCACGTACTGCGCGGCGCCGGTGACCTTGGCCAGGCCGTCCACGCGGACGGACGAATTGCCGACGATGCGGGTTTTGCTCATGACCGGGCCCTCCGGGCGGCGGGTTTCTTCTTGGCCGATTTTTTGGCGACCTCGAGGACGGTGGCGACGATGGGCTCGTAGCCGGTGCAGCGGCAGAGGTTGCCGGCGAGGGCTTCGCGCACCTCGTGCTCCGTCGGCTGCGGATTTTCCGCCAGCAGGGCCGCGGAGGA
>DAOTNL010000162.1:0-5893 GCA_035450765.1 Kiritimatiellia bacterium
AAGCCCCGGAACCGGGTTTCCGGCCGCGCGGCATCCAGCGCGACGTTCTTCACCCAGACGCCCATGATCCAATGCGACATATAGCCGTCCCACCAGCGCACGAACACCTGTTCTTCCATGTCGCCGGCGAAATCCCGCGCGGTCAGGACGTAGAGCGTCACCGTTTCGCCGTCCGGAATCTGGTCGGTGCCGTTGGCCAGGAACGCGAAAGTTTCGCCGGGGACCTGTTCGGCGACGCGGCCGCCGTTGCCGATGGCGTGGTAGGCCCAATCCGTCCGGATGTCCGCCTGGGCCGCCCAGACCGCGCCCAGCGTACCGAGGAGGAAAGCAAAAAGCCGTTTCATGGAATGGTCACTCCTTTGACCGCGATTCTAGCAGGCGGCCGGGCAGGAAGCAACCGTCCCGTTGGGGTTGTCTTCAGGCGCTGGCGCCGCGCGCGGGCGGCAGGACTTCGAAGTCGCAGATCAGCGGCAAATGGTCGCTGAGGCGGACGTCGCGGGCCACCTCGAAGTGGGTGACGCGGATCTCGGGGCTGTGCAGGATGAAATCGAGCTGCCAGCGCGGAGCGCGGCTGGGGAAGGTCGGCAGATCGGAGCGATTCGCGCTGGCCAGCTTCAACTCGGCCATGAAATCCCGCAATTCGACCTTGCCGGCGAAGGCATTGAAATCGCCGGCGATCAGATAGGGCTTGCGGGCGTTTTTGGCGAGCCGGGCCAGGTCGGCCAGCTGGGCGGCCCGGGTGCGGCGACCGAGGGCCAGGTGGACGATGAAAATGACGACGTCTTCGAGCTCGAGCTCCATGACGAGGCGCTTGACGCCTTTGCGGAGGAAATGGGTGCGTTCGCGGACGACGGAATACTCCGAGATGCAGGCGTTGGCCTGCTTGCGCATCAGGGGCAGCCGGCTCCACCAGGACAGATAGCTGTATTTCGAACGGCAGAACGGCCGCTTGCCCAGCTGGCGGGCGATGACGTCGGCTTGGCTGCGGTGTCCGGCGCGATAGGAACCGGCATCGATTTCCACCAGGCCCAGGACGTCGGCCTTCTGCTCGCGGAAGAATCGGATCAAAGAGTCCAGATTCCTGGAGGTCTTGCGGAAAAAGCCGCCAAACGGGACGGGAAGGTGGAATTTGAACCCCGCCCCCGTCGCGTAGCGCATGTTGTAGAGCATCAGTCTCATCGATCAACAACCTGTTAAATCTACTCCGTTGGCGATGGAATTCAAGCGTTTCGGCGCCGAATGGAGTGGCGCGTCCGCAACAAAAGGAATATGAAGCGGATATGACAGCGACGGTTTTGATCTTGGCGCCCCATCCCGACGACGAAAGCATCACGGGGCTTTTGCCGCTGCGCCTCAAGGAGGAATGCGGTTTCCGGGTCTGGGTGGTGCCGGCGACTTTGGGCAGCCGCGCGGACCGGCGCGCGGCGCGGGCCCGGGAACTGCGCGCGGCCTGCCGCGCGCTGGGATTCGGGGTGCGTTTTCTGGCGGCGGAAGATCCCGCGGCGGAATTGCCGGCGGTCTTGGCGGCGATTCGGCCGGACGCGGTTTTTCTGCCGCATGCGAAGGATGGGCATCCCACGCACCGGGCGACGCATCGCCTGGGCGTGGCGGCCATGGATGCGGCCGGCGGCGGTTTCCACGTCGTGGAAACCGAATATTGGCACCCGCTGGAACGGCCGAACCTGATGGTGGCGGCGAAGAAGTCCCACGTGGCCGCGCTGCAAAAGGCGTTGGCCTGCCACGTCGGCGAAGTGGCGCGCAACGACTACGCGGCGCGCCTGCCGGCCTGGATGAGCGACAACGTGCGGCGGGGTGCGGAACTCGTGGGGGGCAAGGGCGCCGCCGCGCCGAACATGGCCTATGCCACGCTTTATCGCGCGCGGATTCGCGCCGGCGGGAAATGGCGCGCGCCCTATCGCGGCGGACGGATCGTCGAAACGCCGGAACAGCTGCGCGCGCTGGCCGCGGCGTGGGTTTGACGGGCGCTCAATCGGCCGCCAGCGCCAGGCTGGCCCCGGCCGAGGCGCCGAGAAAATCCCAGAACACGTCCCGCCAGCTCCAGCACGTGCCCTTGACGCGCAGATCGTAGGCTTCCTTGCCGAAGCCCGCAGCCATGGCGGTCGTCCAGCCGATCGCCGCCGCTTCTTCGGGCTCGAGATCGCGCGCGGCCAAGGCGCCGCCGGCGCCAAGGACGAACCCCGCGGCGAAATGCTTGGCCTTGTCCGGGCCCAGCCAGGTATCGTTGCAGGTGCGGAAACCGGCGCAGCCGGCCTGCAGGAGCAGGACGGCTGCGACGAGCCCGTGAAGGCCGCGGGAGAACATGGCGGGAGAGGCTATTTCCGTTCCTGCTTGTCGAGGATCTTGATCGCTTCGATGGCGGTGCGGATGGCTTCTTCCACGCCGACCTTGGCGATGATGGGGGCATCGTCGTAGGTCAGGCCGATGGTGGCGAGCACTTCGCCCGCGCGGACGCGGCGGATGCTCGACACGACGAACAGCGCGGCGGATTCCATCGACGTCGAGATGACGTTCGAGCGGTACCAGGCGTTCCACTTGGCGTCGATGTCCTCGCGGATGGGAATGTCCTTGTCCTCGATGAAGAAGGCGTCCTTGCAGTGGCCGATGCCGGTGTGCGCGGGCAGCTTCAGGTTCTTGGCGGCCTGGCGCAGGGCCAGGGTGACGTCGAGGTCGGCCACGGCGGGGTAGGAGAGCGGCACGTACTGGCGGGTGGTGCCTTCCTCGCGCACGGCGCCGGTGGTGATGCACAGATCGCCGAGCTTCACTTCGCGCTGGAGGGCGCCGCAGGTGCCGATGCGGATGAAAGTGTCCGCGCCGCACTTGATCAGTTCCTCGACCGCGATGGCGGTGGAGGGACAGCCGATGCCGGTGGAGCAGCAGGAGACCTTGATGCCGGCGACGGTGCCGGTCCAGGTGCGGTATTCGCGGTTGAACGCCACTTCCTTCGCGTTGTCGAAGAACGACGCGATCAGCGGCACGCGGCCCGGATCGCCCGGCAGCAGCACGTAGCGGCCGACGTCGCCCCGCTTCAGGTGCACGTGGTATTGCATTTCATCGGCTTTCTTCGCCGCTTTTTTCGCTTTCTTGGCCATGGGAGATGTTCCTTTCGATTGCCTACAGGGTTTCCTTGGCCAGTTCTTTCCAGAACTGGAGGATGAGCCGCTTCATGCCGGCCATGGCCTTCTGGGAGGTCTCGAAGACCTCCTGGTGGGTCAGGGCCTGGTTGAGAATGCCGGCGGCCATGTTGGTGATGCAGGAGAGGCCGACGACGCGCAGGCCGGCGGCGTTGGCCAGCATGGCCTCGGGCACGGTGCTCATGCCGACGGCGTCGGCGCCGAGCGCGCGCCAGGCGCGGACTTCGGCGGGGGTTTCGTAGGTCGGGCCGGTGCCGGCGAAATAGACGCCGTGGCGCAGGGCGACCTTGGCCTTCTTGCCGGCGCGGGCCAGCACGCCGCGCAGCTTGCGATCGTAGATGAACGACTGGTCGGGGAAGCGCGGACCCCAGAACGGATCGTGCGCGCCCAGCAGCGGCGTGACGCCCATCATGTTGATGTGGTCGTCGATGACCATCAGGTCGCCAGGCTTCCATTTTGGATTCGTGCCGCCGGCGGCGTTGGTGAGGAAAACGGCTTTCGCGCCGAGGCTCTTCAGCAGGAAGAGGGGCGTGGCGACGGCTTCCCAGCCCACGCCTTCGTAGACGTGGCGGCGGCCCTGAAAGATGAAGGTCTCGATGCCGGCGGACTTGCCCCAGACGAGACGGCCGGCGTGGCCGGCGACGCCGGCCTTGCCCAGGCCGGGAATCTTCTCGTAGGACAGGACGCCGAGCGGTTCGAAGGAATCGGCGACCTCGCTGAGGCCGGAGCCGAGAATCATGCCGAGCTGCGGCTTGGCCTTGGGGAAGGCCTTCTTCACGGCGGCGAGGGAAGCTTCGAGCGGTTTGCGGAGAATCATGGGGGTTCCTTTCTGTTGGACGATGGCGTCAGCCCGTGATGCGGGCGACGATGGGTTTCGGCGCGGCGACGGGCCGGGCCGAGATTTCGAAGGCCTTTTCGACGTAGGCCATGGCCTGCGCGAGTTTTTCCTGAGAATTGGCGTGCACGACGACGAGCGGCTGGCCCTTTTCGACCTGGTCGCCGATCTTGGCGAGGCCGGAAGTGCCGACGCCGTAGTCGATCTTGTCGTCGGTCTTTTGGCGGCCGCCGCCGAGGACGAGGACGGCCCGGCCGATGGATTCGGCATCCACCTTGGCCAGATAGCCGGCGGCGGGCGCGGGGAAGGGCTTCACGATGGAGGCCTTCGGCAACTTGGACAGGTCGTCCAGCGCGGAGACGTCGGCGCCGTGGAGCGCGGCCATTTCCTTGAACTTCGCGAAGGCGGCGCCGGAGGCGATGATCTTCTTCAGGATGCCGGTGGCCTCTTCCACGGTCGCGGCCTTCTTGCCCAGCACGAGCATTTCGGCGGTGAGGGCCATCGTGATGTTCATGAGGTCTTCGTCCGCGTACTTGCCCTGCAGGCATTCCATGGACTCGATGATTTCCAGCGCGTTGCCGGCGGTGCGGCCCAGCGGCTGGTTCATGTCCGTCAGGAGCGCGACCATGCCCTTGTTCATGGCCTTGCCGACGCGGACCATGGACTGGGCGAGGGCGGTGGCGTCTTCAATCGTGCGCATGAAGGCGCCGGTGCCCCATTTGACGTCGAGCACGAGCGAATCGATGCCCTCGGCCATCTTCTTGCACATGATCGAGGCCGTGATCAGCGGGATCGAGGCCACGGTGCCCGTGACGTCGCGCAGGGCGTAGAGCTTCTTGTCGGCGGGGGCGATCTCGCCGGTTTGGCCGATCATCGAGAATCCGCACTTGTGGATGGTCTCGATGAACTGCTTTTCGGAGAGGTTGACGTTGAAGCCGGGGATGGATTCCAGCTTGTCGAGGGTGCCGCCGGTGATGCCGAGGCCGCGGCCAGAGATCATCGGGACGGCGAGGCCGGCGCACGCGGCGAGCGGGGCGAGGATGAGCGAGACCTTGTCGCCGATGCCGCCGGTGGAATGCTTGTCCACCTTGGGCAGCTTGATGGACGAGGTGTCCACCATGGCTCCCGAGTGCATCATGGTGTCGGTCAGGACGGCGGTTTCCTCGGGCGTCATGCCCTTGAGGAAGATCGCCATGGCCATGGCCGACATCTGGTAGTCGGGGATCGTGCCCTTGGTGTAGCCGTTGATGAAGAAGCGGATTTCCTCGGCGGTCAGGACGTGGCCGTCGCGCTTCTTTTCGATAATCCATTGGGGAACCATAAGGACTCCTTAAAACTCAATGTTCAATATCCAATATTCAAGATCCAACCAGCAAGGGAGCGGCGGCCTTCATTCCGAGCCTAGACGAACGACGCGCCGCGCGGAATGGCGGGGACGTTGAAGAACTTGGCCAGCGACTGGGCGACGTCGTAGAAGCCGCGGCGGATGCCGAGGTTTTCGGCGGGTTCGCCGGGGCGGTAGACCAGCAGGGGCACGTATTCGCGCGTGTGGTCGGTGCCCTTGAAGGTCGGGTCGTTGCCGTGGTCGGCGGTGATGATGAGCATGTCGCCTTCCTGCACCAGCGGGAGATACTTCGCCAGCCACTGGTCGGTCAATTCCAAGCTCTTCGCGTAGCCCTTGGCGTCGCGGCGATGGCCGTAGACCATGTCGTAGTCGATGAAGTTCGCAACGATGAGGCCGTCGGTCTTTTCCTTCGTCCACTTTTCAACGAGCGCCTGGGAATCGGCGTTGTTGCCGGTGTGGACGGATTCGGCGATGCCGCGGTGGCAATAGATGTCCTCGATCTTGCCGACGGCATAGACGGGAACGCCTTTGGCGGTCAGGCGCTCGAGGATCGTGGGCTCG
>DAOTNL010000163.1:0-5869 GCA_035450765.1 Kiritimatiellia bacterium
ATGCGCCCCCGGCGCATTTACTCCGCCAAAGGCGCATTTACTTTGTCCATTGACCAATATCCAATCATCAAGCGGAGTAGTGGGCGGCGATCCACTTCTGGTAGTCGCCGGAGCGGACCTGGGCGCACCATTCGAAGTGGGAGAGGTACCACGCGACGGTGCGCTCGAAGCCGGTGGCCCAGGTTTCGGCGGGCTGCCAGCCGAGATCGCGCTCGATCTTGGAGCAGTCGATGGCGTAGCGGCGGTCGTGGCCGGGGCGGTCCTTGACGAAGGTGATGAGTTCGCGGCGCTTCTTGCCGCCGGCGAGCGGCGGGGCCTTGGCGTCGACGAGATCGCAGATTTTCTCGACGACGCGCAGGTTGGCGAGTTCGTTGCGCCCGCCGACGTTGTAGGTGCTGCCGAAGGCGGCCTGGGTCATGACGCGCCAGATGGCGGAGCAGTGGTCGGTCACGAAGAGCCAGTCGCGCACGTTCAGTCCGTCGCCGTAGACCGGCAGCGGCTTGCCTTCGAGCGCGTTCAAAATCATCAGGGGAATGAGCTTTTCGGGGAACTGGTAGGGCCCGTAGTTGTTGGAGCAGTTGGAGAGGGTCGTGGGCAGCTGGTAGGTCTCGTGGTAGGCGCGGACGAGATGGTCGCTGGAGGCCTTCGACGCGGAGTACGGGCTGTTTGGGGCGTAGGGGGTGTCTTCGGTGAAGAAGCCCTGGTCGCCGAGGGAGCCGAACACTTCGTCGGTGGAGACGTGGTGGAACAGCTTGATCTGGGCGGCGTGCTCGCGGGCGGTCTGCAGGAGGACGTAGGTGCCGAAGATGTTGGTGCGGACGAATTCGTCGGGGCGCACGATGGAGCGGTCGACGTGGCTTTCGGCGGCGAAGTGCGCGATGGCGTCGATCTCGTATTTCTCGACGACTTCCTTCATCTTCGCGGCGTCGCAGACGTCGGCCTTGACGAAGACGTAGCGGTCGCCGGCCTTTTCGGCGACGTCGAGCAGGGAGAGGGGGTTGCCGGCATAGGTGAGCTTGTCGACGTTGACGATGCGGGCGGGGCCGTCCTTCTGTTCGAAGAGCCAGCGGATGAAGTTGACGCCGATGAAGCCGGCGCCGCCGGTGACCATCAGGTTCTGGAATTTGCGGGCCATGGGCTCAGCTCCGGACTTCGGCGAGGAGGGCCTCGCGGTAGCGCTTGACGTATTCGGCGAGGTCTTCGCGCCAGTCTTTCATCTGGTTGAGGCGCGCCTTCTTGAGGTTGGCGTTTTCGAGGATGGAGTTGGCGGGGCGCACGGTGGGCGTGGGATAGTCCGCGGTGGTGCAGGGGCGCACTTCGCAGTCGAGCTTCATCAGGGAGATGAATTCCTTGGCGAAGTCGTACCACGAGCAGTGGCCTTCGCCCGAGGCGTGGAAGAGTCCGGCGGCGTCGGCTTCGGCGACGGCGAGGATCTGGTGGGCGAGGCGGCGGGACCAGGTGGGCGTGCCGTACTGGTCGGACACGACGCGCAGGCCTTTCTGCGGCTCGTTGACGGCGCGGCGCAGGATGGTCTTGAGGAAGTTGTAGCCGTGGGCGCCATAGAGCCAGGCGGTGCGCAGGATGGCGTGGCGCGGATCGCGTTCCTGGATTTCGCGTTCGCCGGCGAGCTTGCTCTTGCCGTAGACGCTGGTGGGATTGGGCACGTCGGTCTCGACGTAGGGCTGCGGCACCGGGCGGGCGCCGTCGAAGACGTAGTCGGTCGAGATATGGACGAGGAAAATGCCGTGGGCCTTGGCGCGGGAGGCCAGCAGGGCCGGGCCGTCGCGGTTGACGTGCCAGGACTTGGCGACGTCGCTTTCCGCGCGGTCGACGGCCGTGTAGGCGGCGCAGTTGACGAGGACGTCGGGCTTCCACAGGTTGAGGATGCCGTCGACGCTGTCGGAATCGGTGATGTCGAGGTTGGGCAGGTCGAGGGCGAGGACTTCGTGCTTGGCGAAGACTTCGCGGCAATCCCAGCCGAGTTGGCCTTGTCCGCCGGTAACGAGGATTTTCATATGCAGGTCCTTTCCTTTCGAGGGGGCAGCGATCAACGGAAATCAATTTTCAACGTTCAATATCCGATCTTCAATCGTCAAGGGGGGAAGGAGGGACGGTGCGCCAGCGCGCGAGGCATTCGGCGAGGCGCGGGTCCAAAACGGTTTTGGCTTGGTTCAGAATATACAGATGGATGCCGGGGGCGCCGTGGGCGATGAGGCCGTCGATCTGGGCGACGAGCCAGGCGATGCCGGCGGAGCGGGCGGCGGCGGGATCGGGCGCGGCCAGCGCGGCGCGCAGCGCGGCGGGCGCGGTGGCGCGGCTGAAGGCGAGCGCGCGGTCGAGCTGCGCGGGCGACGCGACGGGCATGAGGCCGGGCAGGATGGGGACGCGGATGCCGGCGGCGCGCGCGGCGTCGAGGAACCGGAAGTAGGCGGCGTTGTCGAAAAAGAGCTGCGTGTTGACGTAGTCCGCGCCGGCGTCGAGCTTGGCCTTGAGATGGCGCAGGTCGGTGGCGAGGTCGGGCGCTTCGGGATGGGTTTCGGGATAGCCGGCGACGCCGCAGCAGATGTCGGGATGGCGCGATTTGATCAGCGCGACGAGATCGGCCGCGTGCGCGAGGCCGTCGGGAGCAGGCGTGAATTCGGTTTCGCCGCGCGGCGGATCGCCGCGCAGGGCCATGACGTTGCGGATGCCGGAAGCGTGGATGCGGTCGATCTGCGCGACCAGGTCCGCGCGCGAGGCGCCGACGCAGGTCAGGTGCGCGACGACGGGCGTGAAGCCCATGCGCGCGAGCAGCTCCCAGGCGGCGAAGGAGAATTCCCGCGACGAGCCGCCGGCGCCGTAGGTGCAGGTGACGAAATCGGGCCGGACGGGACGCATGCGCTCGATGGAACCGCCCAGGATGCCGAAGCCGAGGGGGTCCTTGGGCGGATAGAATTCCAGCGAGAGCGTCGGCTGGCGCCGCGCCGCAAGCAGGTCCCGAATGGTCGCCGGGGTCATGGCCGCCAACCATAGCGAAAGACGAGGGCGGGAGGCACGACTTTTTTCAGGAGACGGGGGACAGGGGACAGGAGACGGGAGACAGGAGGCAGAAGATCCGAGGGCGGAAGTCCGATGGCCGAGGTCGAGAGAAAAACGGAGGGATCAGGGGGCGGGCGCCGGCGCGTGGGCGCCGCCGGCGACGGGCACGGGGCGGCGGGGGTCTTCGGCGCGGTTGAGGTCGGCCCGGTTGGGCGCGGGCTCGAAATGCCAGACGTAGCTGAGGCGGACGGCGGGGTTGGTGCCCAGCCGGGCTTCGGCATAGGCCGCGGCCATGGCGGCTTCGAGGGCCGGAATGGATTGGCCGGCGGCGGCGATCAGGCCGAGGTAGGGCAGTTCGATCTGGCCGTCGCGGTCGACGACTTCGCGGTATTCGGGCAGGCCGCCGCCGACGCCGGAGATGCGCACGTAGAGGGCGTCGCCGGGGCGCAGGGTTTCCGGCGCGGGCGGGGGCGGCGGCGGCTGGGCGGCGGCGGGGCCGGCGAAAAGCGCCGCGCCCAGGAGCGCAAGGCCGGCGATCCGGATCATGGGTTGTCCTCTCCGTCGTCGGAGAACAGGCCGGCGACGAGGTCGTGTTCCATGGACTCGATGTTGACGCCCTCTTGGGCCATGTGGAGCATGGAGCGCAAGGCGAGCATTTCTTCGACGACGACGAGGCGGGCGAGCGCTTCGTACTGGGCGGTGACGCGCAGGACGACGGTGTCGCCTTCGCCTTCGAGCGTGAAGAACATCTCGTCCTTGCGGATGTGGTAGGTGGGGGTGTCCGGAGCGAGGCGGTAGACGTAGAATTCTTCCTGGCGGAAGGCGCGGACGATGCGGGCGCGCATGAAGTCGGCCATGTCGGGGGAGGGGAAGGAGAGGACGATTTCCTTGCTCTCCGCCTTGGCGGCGTCGCCGGGCTTGCGCAGGCCGCTGGCGGGATTCTCGAAGCTGCCGGCCAGGAGCATGGGGCCGAGCAGCGTGGTGACAAGGGTCATGAGGATGGCGATGCCGAAGACGTCCTGGCCGATGGCGCCGGAGGTGAGGCCGATGCCGGCGACGATGAGGGCGACTTCGCCGCGGGGCAGCATGCCGACGCCGACGCGCACGGCGCCGTGGCGGTTGAAGCCGCAGAAGAGGGCCGGCAGGCCGCAGCCGAGCACCTTGCTGGCGACGGCGAGGGCCGCGTAGACGATGCCGACCTTGAGGACGGCGTGGACGGCGCCGAAATCGACCATCATGCCCATCGTGGCGAAAAACACGGGCACGAGGACGTTGTGGAGGCCTTCGATTTCCTTCTGGATGACCTGGACGAGATCGGTGCGCGAGAGCGACAGGCCCATGATGTAGGCGCCGATGATCATGGCCAGGCCGACCATTTCGGAGAGCCCGGCCAGCAGCAGGGCGCAGCCGAGCGCCAGCGCCGCGATGGCTTCGGGGCTCTTGAAATATTTCAGGACGCGGGAAAACCGGCGGGCGAGGAGCAGGCCGATGGCCGTTGCGCCGATCCAGAACCCGAACGCTTTGCCGGCGATGAGCAGGATGTCCCGCCACTCGATGCCCCGGCCGTCGGTCGCCGTGCGCACCATGCCGACGACGATGGCCAGGACGATGATGCCCAGGACGTCGTCGAAGACCGCGGCGGCGAGGATGGTGACGCCTTCGGGGGAGGCCATTTTGCGGCGCTCGCTGAGGATGCGCGCGCTGATGCCGACGGAGGTGGCCGTGGCGATGGCGCCGAGGAACAGCGCGGTCGGATCCAGCCAGCCGGAAGCCAGGCCGAACCAGATGGCGCAGCCGGCGCCCAGATAGAAGGAAAACACCACGCCGCCGATGCCGACGACGGTGCCCACGACCGAGTAGCGCAGGAACGCGGACAAGTCGGTTTCCAGTCCCGAGAGGAACAGCAGCACGATGGACGCGAAGGTGGCGATCGCGTGGAGTTCGGGGGAGACGGCTTCGCCGCCGGCGGCGAGGCCGAAGAGGTGGCCCAGGCCCGGCCAGGCGAACCGCCCGAGGGCGTAGGGGCCGATCAGCATGCCGACGATCAGTTCGCCGAGCACGCCGGGCAGGCGCAGCCAGCGCCGCAGCCAGTAGCCGCCGACGCGGGTCAGGACGATCAGCACGCCGAGCTGGAAGACGAACTGGACCAGCGGATGGAGTTCGGCGGAACCGCTCATGGCGTGCGGCGCGGCAGGGGGGTGGTCAGCCGATCAGGAGATGCAGCACTTCGTCGGGGCTGGTGGCGGCGAGGAGCTTGGCGCGCACGGACGCGTCGTTGAGGGGACGGCTGATTTCGGCCAGGAACTGGATGTGCGGGCCGGTGCGGCTGTCGGGGGACACGGTCATGACGAAGATGTTGGAGGGCTGGCCGTCGAGCGCGCCGAAATCCACGCCGGCGCGCTTGATGCCGAGGGCCGCGACGAGGCAATCGACGCTGTCGGTCTTGCCGTGGGGAATGGCGATGCCGTTCTGCATGCCGGTGCTCATGCGCTTTTCGCGCTCGAGGACGGCCTTGAGCACGGCGTCGCGGTCCCGGATGTGGCCCGACGCCACCAGCAGATCGACCATCTCGGCCAGGATGGCCTCCTTGGTGGTGCCCTTCAGGTCCAGGCAAATGGTTTCGACGGTCAATGGTTTCTTCAAATTCATGTTCGGTCTCCAACCCTCAAAAAAACTCGCGCCATTCTGTTCCCTTTGGCGGGCAATTCAAGCCTAAATCCGGCGAAAATGGGGGGTGCGGAAAGTTTTTACGTTCCACGTAAAACCGCGCGAAAGTTTTTACGTTCCACGTAAAACTTGTCGAGTCCTGGTTTCAAGTTGTCACTTTTCGTTGTTGTTTGACTCATGGTTC
>DAOTNL010000164.1:0-5776 GCA_035450765.1 Kiritimatiellia bacterium
CGACCCCAAGCGCATCCGCAAGCATCTGGACCAAGGCCAGGTGGTGGTGGTGGCGGGCTTCCAGGGCACCAATCCGGCGGAAGACATCGCCACGCTCGGGCGCGGCGGGTCGGACACGACGGCGGTGGCGCTGGCGGCCGCGCTGAAGGCCGACCGCTGCCAGATCCTGAAGGACGTGGACGGCGTGTTCACGGCCAATCCCCGCGTGGTGCCCTCGGCGCGCAAGCTCGACGAGATCGCCTACGAGGAGATGCTGGAACTGGCGAGCGCCGGGTCCGAGGTCCTGCAGTCGCGCGCCGTGGAGTTCGCGAAGAACTACGGCGTGGTTTTGGAAGTGCTTTCGAGTTTCGAAGTCAAGCCCGGCACGCTGGTGCGGGAGGAGGATAAGCAAATGGAACAGATGATCATCCGCGGCATCGCCGCCGACAAGAACCAGGCCAAGGCGACCCTGCTGGGCGTGCCGGACACCCCGGGCGTGGCCGCGCGCATCTTCAAGGCGCTGGCCGCCGCCAACATCAACGTGGACATGATCGTCCAGAACGTCAGCGCCGCGGGCGTCACCGACGTCTCCTTCACGGTCGCGAAGGACGACATCAACAAGACCAAGCGGACGATCGAGCCGCTGGTGAAGGACATCAAGGCCGCGGGCCTGAACTTCGACGGCGACATCGCCAAGGTCAGCCTCGTCGGCGTGGGCATGAAGAGCCACTCCGGCGTGGCCTACAAGATGTTCGACGTGCTGGCCGCGAACCAGATCAACATCGAGATGATCTCGACGTCCGAGATCAAGATTTCCGTCGCGATCCGCGCGAAGGACGCCGACCAGGCCGTCCGCGCGCTGCACGACGCGTTCGGCATGGGCAAGCCCGCGCCGAAGAAGAAAGCGGCCAAAAAGCCGGTCGCGAAGAAGAAGTAGCATTCAACCGCAACGGGGCCCGCCGGGGCCCGGGAGAACCGCATGGACAAGGTCATCGTCTACGATACGACCCTGCGCGACGGCGCGCAGGGCGAAGGCATCAATTTTTCGGTGCCGGCCAAGATCCGCGTCGCCCGGTGCCTGGACGAGTTCGGGATCGATTATCTCGAGGGCGGCTTCGCGGCGTCGAACCCGAAGGACATGGAGTTCTTCGAGGCGATGCGCTCGGTGCCGCTGAAGCACGCCAGGCTGGCGGCGTTCGGCAGCACGCGGCGCGCGGGCGTCGCGGCGGCGCAGGACGCGGGCCTGGCGGCGATCCTGAAGTCGGGCGCGCCGGTGGCGACGATCTTCGGCAAGAGCTGGCTGCTGCACGTCGAGAAGGTGCTCAAGACGACGCCGGAGGAAAACCTGGCGATGATCGCCGATTCCGTGCGCTACCTGAAGAAGCACGGCAAGGAAGTGGTCTACGACGCCGAGCATTTCTTCGACGGTTACCTGGACGATCCGGACTACGCCATGCGCACGCTGGCGGCGGCGGCGGAAGCCGGCGCGGACGCGCTGGTGCCGTGCGACACGAACGGCGGGCGGCTGACCTCCGAAGTGGCCGAGATCATGGCGGCGGTGGCCGCCCGGTTCCCCGGCGTGCCGATCGGCATCCACACCCACAACGATTCCGAGCTGGCGGTGGCCAACTCGCTGGCGGCGGTGCAGGCGGGGGCGCGGATGGTGCAGGGCACCATCAACGGCTACGGCGAACGCACCGGCAACGCCAACCTCTGCTCGATCATTCCCGGCCTGGCGCTCAAGCTGGGCTGCGCGCTGACCTGCAAGCCGCACCTCGACCAGCTGCGCCGCGTGTCGGTGCTGCTGGACGAGATCGCCGACCAGCGGCCGCTGAAGAGCCGGCCGTACGTGGGCGAAAGCGCCTTCGCGCACAAGGCGGGCATGCACGTGGACGCCGTCGGCAAGGTCTCCAGGAGCTTCGAGCACGTCGCGCCGGAGGCGGTCGGCAACGAACGGCGCATCCTGATGAGCGAGCTGTCGGGCGCGAGCAACGTGCGCCTGAAGACGGGCGAGATGGGCCTGGTGTTCCAGAAGGATTCGCCGGAGGTGAAGGACGTCCTGCGCAAGCTGGAGCACCTGGAGAAGAACGGCTACGCCTTCGAGTCGGCGGACGCCTCCTTCAAGCTGCTGGTGCAGAAGGTGCTCAAGAAGCACGTGCCGTTCTTCGAGCTGCAGGGCTTCAGCGTGGTGGTGCAGAAGGCGGACGCCGCGAGCAAGGCGACGACGACGGCCACCATCAAGGTCAGCGTGAACGGCCAGGCCGAGCTGACGGCGGGCGAGGGCGACGGCCCCGTGGACGCGCTCAACAACGCGCTGCGCAAGGTGCTGCGGCGGTTCTATCCGGCCATCGATTCGGTGGTGCTGGAAGACTACCACGTGCGCATCCTGGATCCGGAGACCGCCACGCAGGCGACGACCCGCGTGCTGATCGATTCGTCCGACGGCCACGACCGCTGGGGCACCGTGGGCGTCAGCGGCAACATCATCGAGGCTTCCTGGGAGGCGCTCGTGGACAGCGTGGAGTACAAGCTGTTCCTCGACGAGCAGCGCCGCCAGGCGGGGGAGAAATAGAGCGATTCCATGTCCGAGCTGCCGAAAAACGTCGATCCGAAGGCCATCGAGGCCAAGTGGTACGCCTGGTGGAAGGAAAAGGGCTTCTTCCGCGCCGACGCGGCGCGCGGCGGCCGGCCGTACGCCATCGTGATCCCGCCGCCGAACGTGACGGGCATCCTGCACATGGGCCACGCCCTGAACGAGTCCATCCAGGACGTGCTGGTGCGCCGCAAGCGCATGCAGGGCTACAACGCCGTGTGGGTGCCGGGCACGGACCACGCGGGCATCGCCACGCAGAACGTGGTGGAGCGCCAGCTCAAGAAGGAAGGCAAGAGCCGCTGGGACATGCCGCGCGAGGACTTCCTGCAACGGGTGTGGGCCTGGAAGGAACAGTACGGCGGCACCATCCTCCACCAGCTCGAGAAGCTGGGCAATTCGTGCGACTGGAGCCGGACGCGCTTCACGATGGACGCGGGCCTCAGCGAGGCCGTGGCGGAGGTCTTCATCCGCCTCTACGAGAAGAAGCTGATCTACCGCGGCGAATACATCATCAACTGGTGCCCGCGCTGCTGCACGGCGCTGTCCGACGAGGAAAGCGAGCACGAGAACACCGCCGGCCACCTGTGGCACATCCGCTACCCGGTGAAGGGCGGCCGCAAGAACGAGTTCGTGACGGTGGCGACGACGCGCCCGGAAACGATGCTGGGCGACACGGCCGTGGCGGTGAATCCCCGCGACGAACGCTACGCCAAGCTCAAGGGCAAGACGCTGGTCCTGCCGCTGCTGAACCGCGAGATTCCCGTGATCGAGGACGATTTCGTCGATCCGCAGTTCGGCACCGGCGCGGTGAAGGTGACGCCCGCGCACGATCCGAACGATTTCGAGATGGGCCGGCGCCACGACCTGCCCATGATCGACGTGATGACCGAAACGGGCGAGATGAACGAGAACGCCGGCCCGTACCAGGGGCTGACCCGCGAGGAATGCCGCCAGAAGATCGTGGCCGACCTGCAGGCGGCGGGGTTGCTGGTGAAGGTGGACGACCACGCGCACGCGGTGGGGCACTGCTACCGTTGCCGCACGGTGGTCGAGCCGCGCCTGTCGCCGCAGTGGTTCGTGAAGATGAAGCCGCTGGCCCGGCCGGCGATCGAGGCCGCCAAGGACGGCCGCGTCCGCTTCGTGCCCGAGCGCTGGAACAAGACCTATCTGGAGTGGATGGAAAACATCCGCGACTGGTGCATCAGCAGGCAGATCTGGTGGGGACACCGCATCCCGGTGTTCTATTGCGACGCGCCGGACTGCCAGCACGAGTGGGCGGCCAAGGGCCAGCCGGAGAAGTGCCCGCGCTGCGGATCCGACCGGTTCCACCAGGATCCCGACGTGCTGGACACCTGGTTCAGCTCCTGGCTGTGGCCCTTCAGCGTCTTCGGCTGGCCGCAGAAGAACGACGACCTGAAGTTCTACTATCCGACCAGCGACCTCGTCACCGCGCCGGAGATCATCTTCTTCTGGGTGGCGCGCATGATCATGGCCGGCTTGGAGTTCATGGGCGACGTGCCCTTCCGCCGCGTGTACCTGCACGGCACCGTGCGCGACAACCAGGGCCGCAAGATGAGCAAGAGCCTGGGCAACTCCATCGACCCGCTCGACATCATCGCCGACTACAGCGCCGACGCGCTGCGCTTCAGCCTGATCGCCCTGACGGCGACGGGGCAGGACGTCTATATTTCCAAGGAAAAGTTCGAGCTGGGCCGGAACTTCGGCACGAAGATCTGGAACGCCGCGCGGTTCATGCAGATGCACACCGGCGGGCCGGCGCCCGACGTGCGCGACCCGCAATTCGATCCGGCGCTGCTGACCGCGGACGACCAGCACATCCTGGCGCGGCTGCACAAGACGATCGCCGCCTGCGACGAGCACGTCGAGCGCTGCCGGTTCAACGACTACGCCAAGGCGATCTACGAGTTCTTCTGGCACGAATTCTGCGACTGGTACGTCGAGTACGCCAAGCCGCCGCTCTACGGAGCCGACGCGGCCCGCAAGGCGGAAACGCTCAAGGTGATGCACTACGTGCTGTCGCGCGCGCTGTGCCTGCTGCATCCGATCATGCCCTTCCTGACCGAGGAGCTGTGGCAGGGGATGGGCTACGCGGCGATGGCCGAGTCGATCATGATCGCCCCCTGGCCGGAAGCGCTGGACGAGGAAGAGCTGGCGGCCTGGGGCGTGCAGCCCGAAGCCGTGGCGTACGTGGACGCCAAGCACGCCGCCATCGGGCTGGCGCGCAACCTGCGCGCCGACTACGGCCTGGCGCCCGCGCAGACGGCCGATTTCGTCCTGCGGCCGGCCGACGCCGCCGTCGGCGAGCGGGTCCGCGCGGACCGCGCGGCGTATCTGCCGTACCTGAAGGCGGACAAGCTGGAAGTGGAGGCCGATTTCACGCCGGCCAAGGCCATGCCCAGCGTGATCACGCCGCTGGGCACCCTGTTCATGTCGCTCGCGGGCCACGTGGACGTGGAGGCCGAAAAGAAGCGCCTGGCCGAGCAGCTCCAGAAGACGGAGCAGGATTTGCTGGCGACCAGCAAGCGCCTCGAGAACGAGAACTTCGTCGGCCGCGCGCCGCCGGAAGTGGTCGAGCAGGTCCGCGCGCGCAAGCGCGAGCTGCAGGAAAAGCGCGAGAAGCTCGGCAAGCTGATCGAGGCGATGTCGGCGCCCTAGCCCGACGGATTTCGAGGAAAGGAGAACCCCATGGCCAAGGAACTGGCATTCGTATTGATCAATCCCTACACGGTGTCCAAATCGCGCACCGGCGGCGTCATCGCCCGCTACATCAGCCGCACCGGGCTGGACCTGGTGGCGGCGCGGATGTTCGCGCCCCACGCGCAGCTGGCGGAGGCCTTCGCGGCCCAGATCCGCGGCGACGCGGAGATCGACCCGGTCATCCGCCCGCTGCTGGCGGACTACGTGGCCCGGGAATACGGGCCCGATCCGGCCACGGGGCAGCGCCGCCGCGTGATGATGTTGCTGTTCGAAGGCGAGAACGCGATCCAGCTGGTCAAGGACGTGACCGGTCCGATCCGCCCGACCAACAGCGGCGAAAGCGTGCGCGACACTTTCGGCGACTACATCCTCGATCCGGCCGGCGCCGTGAAATATCTCGAGCCGGCCGTGTTCATCGGACCCAACGTCCACGCGGTGGGCGAGACTCTCAAGCTGTGGGCGAAATACAGCGTCGAGTGCGGCGGC
>DAOTNL010000165.1:0-5774 GCA_035450765.1 Kiritimatiellia bacterium
CCCGACGGGGACGGCGGCGACGGAGGAATTCTTCGACGAGCTGATCGCCTTCGCGCAGCGGCACAACATCCTGATCGTGCAGGACGCGGCGTACGCGACGCTGATCTACGGGCGGCCGCGGCTGTCGATTTTGTCGCGGCCGGGCGGCAAGGAGGCGGCGATCGAGCTGCACTCCATGAGCAAGAGCTACAACATGACCGGCTGGCGCCTGGGCTTCGTGGCCGGCGCGGCGCGGACGGTGGCCGCGGTGGCCGAAGTGAAGGACAACGTCGACAGCGGCCAGTTCAAGGCCATCCAGATCGCGGCCTGCGCGGGCATCGCGGACATCCGGCTCTCCGAAAAGATCCGCGCGCACTACCAGAAGCGGCTGCGCGGGCTGGTGAAGGTCCTCAAGGGCGCGGGCTTCAAGGCCAAGATGCCCGGCGGGACGTTCTATCTCTACGTGCCGGCGCCGAAGGGCGCGGCGGGCGGGCGGACGTTCGCCAACGCCGAGGAGGCGTCGCAGTACCTGATCAAGGAGCACTGCATCTCGACGGTGCCGTGGGACGACGCGGGCGCCTACCTGCGCTTCGGCGCGACGTTCGAATCGGCCGGGAAGGCCGACGACGCGCGCGTGCTGGACGAACTGGGCCGTCGGCTGGCGCGGGCCGGCCTGGTTTTCTGAGGAGGCGCGCATGGCCGGCTCGAAGATCGTTTTCGCCAAGGGCACGCAGCTTACGGTGTACATCGACAACCGGAAGGGGACGCTGTCCGCGCTGGCGACGTTCCTGGGCAAGCACGGGGTCAACATCTACGGCCTGACGCTGGCGGACACGGAAGGCCACGGCTACGCGCGGCTGATCGTGGACGACACGGAAAAGGCCCGGCAGCTCGTGGAGGACGCGGGCGAGCTGGTGGCCGCGCGCGAGGTGCTGCTGATCCGCGTGGCCAACGAGCCCGGCGAACTGGCGCGCATGCTCGAAGCCCTGGCCGCGCACAACCTGAACATCGAATACGGCTATTCGGCCGGCGGGCCGGGCGACGAGAAGGGCCTGGTGCTGGTACCCTCGGACGTGGATGCGGCGCTGGAAGTCCTGAGAAAACTGTAGCGGCGGAAGGACCATGGACGCGCCCCGGGTCAGCATCGTCACGAGCACCTACAACCGCTCGGCGGTCCTGGCGCGCGCGATCCGATCCGTCCTGGCCCAGCGGGATTTTTCCGATTGGGAAATGTGCATCGTGGGCGACTGCACGCCCGACGACAGCGCGGCGGTGGTGGCGTCGTTCGGCGATCCGCGGCTGCGGTTCTACAATCTGCCCGAGAAATCGCCGCCCATTGCGCACGGCGCGATCGCCAAGAACCACGGCGTCTTCCGGATGGCCCGGGCGCCGTACGTCGCCTATCTGGACGACGACGACGAATACCATCCGGACTTCCTGCGCGTCATGATGGGCGAAGTCGCGCGGCATCCGGAGCAGCCCGTGTTCTACTGCCGCTGCCAGTACCGCGACAAAGCGACCGGCAAGCGCATTTTCGGGAATCCCTTCCAGCCGTGGCTGCACCGGTGGAACCGGGAAAAGCTGCTTCGCTACAATTTCATCAACACGGCCAACGTCGTGCACAAGAAGTCGCTGATCGAAGAGGTGGGGGGCTGGGACCCGACCGATTACTTCGACGACTACGACCTGTGGAAGCGGATGAGCGCGAAGTGCGATTTCCGCTACGTGAATCGGGCCCTGGTCATCAGCCACGTGGGCGACTGCCCGCCGTTTTTCACGCGTTTGGTCACCAAGGGCTGGAAAATCCTCCGCCACGGCCGGCGGCTGCGGGACCAAGGCTAGGATTCCGCCTGAAATAGTTGAAAATTCGGCGGAGGAGCGTATCTTTCTCCGACCGAAAGAAGGTTTTCCATGGCTTGGGAATACAGCGAAAAAACGAAGCGGATCTTCATGGACGCGGTGCAGGGCAAGCCCGGCACGCATCTGGGCGAGATCGAAAACGCCGACGGCGTGGGCCAGCACGGGTCCATCGTCTGCGGCGACGCCCTGAAGTTCACGTTCCGGGTGGAGAAGAACGCCGATCCGCTGAAGGACGTCATCGTCGAAGCCAAGTACCTGACCTTCGGCTGCACCTCGGCCATCGCGGCGTCGGAAGCGCTCTGCGCGCTGATCGAGGGCCACGGGCTGACGCCGATCGAGGCGCTGAAGATCCAGAACAAGGACATCGTGGATTTTCTCGAAGGCCTGCCGCAGCAGAAGATCCACTGTTCCGTGATGGGCGCCGAGGCGCTCGAGGCGGCGGTGGCCGATTGGGCCAAGAAGCGCGGCGTGGATCTGGCCGCGCAAGGCGTCAAGCTGACCGGCGAGACGGCGGAAGACGACGGCCGCGTGGTCTGCAAGTGCTTCGGCATCACGGAGCCCTACCTGCGGCGCAAGATCAAGGAGCTGAACCTGCGGACGATCGACGACATCGTGTCGGCGCTGAAGGCCGGCGGGATGTGCGGGGCGTGCCGCTACGCGCCGGGCGGGTTGCAGGACATCCTGAACGAGACCTGGGGCACGGGCGAGCCGGCGCCCACGACCGTCGCCGCGGAACCCGTCGCGGAAGCCGGCCCCTCGCCGTTCCAGCTCTACCGCAAGATCGAGAAGGTCATCGACGAGACCGTGCGCCCGGTGCTGAAGGGCGACGGCGGGGACATCGAGCTGGTGGACATCAAGGACTGGAAGGTCTACTGCGCGCTGCGCGGCATGTGCGCGGGCTGCATGGGCGCTTCCCGCACGCTCCAGCTCATCGTGGAGCGGACGCTCAAGGACCAGGTGGACGAGCGGATCCAGGTGATCCCCGTCTGATCGGATGGCCGCCATGAGCGATTCCCCGCTGATTTTCGCCGACAACAACGCGACGACCCCGGTGGCGCCGGAAGTGGTCGCGGCGATGCAGCCGTATTTCGGGCCGGAATTCTTCAATCCGAGTTCCATGTACGAACCCGCGCTGAGGGTGGCCGGCGCGCTCAAGGCCGCGCGCAAGACCGTCGCGGCGTTCTTGGGCGGAGTGGAACCCTCGGAAGTCCTGTTCACCTCCTGCGCGACGGAAAGCAACAACGCGGCGATTTTCGGCGTGGCGGCGGCGAATCCGAAGCGCAAGCACGTCGTGACGAGCGCGGTGGAGCATCCGGCGGTGCTGGAAGTCTGCCGCGAGCTGCAGCGCCGCGGCCACGAGGTGACGATCCTGCCGGTGGATCGGCAGGGCCAAATCGCCGTGGCCGACTACGTGCGGGCGCTGCGGCCGGACACGCTGCTCGTGAGCCTGATGCACGCGAACAACGAGACGGGCGTGGTCTGGCCGGTGGGCGAGTGGGCGCGGATCGCGAAGGAAACCGATCCGGGCATCGTCTTCCACACGGACGCGACGCAGACGGCGGGCAAACTGCCGCTGGATCTCGTCGGCGCGCTGGCGCACGTGGATCTGCTGTCGTTTTCGGGCCACAAGATGCATGCGCCGAAGGGCGTGGGCGCGCTGTACGTGCGGCGCGGGACGCCCCTGCGGCCGTACCTGCTCGGCGGGCACCAGGAAGCCGGGCGGCGCGGGGGGACGGAGAACGTGCCCTACATCGCCGGGCTGGCGCGCGCCTGCGAGCTGGCGAAAGAACACGCGCCGGACATGGTCCGGATCGGGAAGCTGCGGGATTGGCTGGAGGAAGAAATCCTCCGGACGGTGCCCTACGTGGAGATCAACGGCCGCGGCGTGGACCGCATGCCGAACACGCTGAACATGGCGTGCCACTTCATCGAAGGCGAAAGCATCCTCTACGAACTGAACGGCTACGGCATCTGCGCGAGCACGGGCAGCGCCTGTTCGAGCGGGTCGCTGGAGCCCAGCCACGTCCTGAAGGCGATGGGCGTGCCGTTCACGGCGATGCACGGCTCGGTCCGGCTGAGCTTCAGCGCCTACACGACCGAGGCGGAAGTGAAGCGGATCGCGGAAATCTTTCCCAAGGTGGTGGCCAATTTGCGGAACATGTCGCCCTACTGGGACCAGAAGCGGAATTGTCCGCGCGAAAACGCCTGAAGCGGCCGCCGCGCCGGAAACGGGGAGATCTTTCATGGAAGCGACGAACAGCGAAGCCCGGCCCGTGGTGTTGGCGAGCGCCAGCCCCCGCCGGCGCGGATTCCTGCATCAATTGGGCTACCATTTCGAGGTGGTGACGCCGGCCACGGAAGAAAAGGCGCGCCCCGGGGAAACGCCGACGGACTACGTCCTGCGCAACGCGCAGGAGAAATCCGCGGACGTGGCCGGGCGCACGGCGCCGGGCGCGGTGGTGATCGCGGCGGACACGGTCGTGGTGCTGCGCGGGCGGATCATGGAAAAGCCCCGGTCCGAAAGCGACGCGCACGAGATGCTGCGCTCCCTGAGCGGGCAGGTGCACCAGGTCGTCACGGGCTTCTGCGTGCGGGGTCCGGACCGCGCGGGCGCGCCGGCCGTGCGCGCGCAGGCCGTTTCCACGGACGTGGAATTCAAGGAGCTGGCGGACGCGGAGATCGACGCCTACATCCGCAGCGGCGAGCCGATGGACAAGGCGGGGGCCTACGCGATCCAGGGGCGGGCGGCCTACATGATCCGGCAGATCCGCGGCTCCTACACCAACGTGGTGGGGCTGCCGCTGACGGAGCTGGTGGAAATCCTCGCGGCCGAATTCGGCGTCGAGCCGACGTTTCACGGCGCGGCGGGCGCCTGAATCCGGATCGGGATCGGGACGGGGAACAGTTTGGCGCGCTCGCCGTTCTGGACGCCGGTTAGGCGTTTCTCGCGGTGGTTGCGCAGCAGCACCGTCAATTCGTAGTCGCCGGGCGGCAGGCGTTCGGGAATCGCCAGGACCTGTTCCAAGTCGAAGATGCCGGGTTGGAGCTGGCAGCGGAGGTCCTGCAGATCGCCGGTGTCGGCGAGGGAAATGCCTTCTTCGATCCATTGGCCGTCGGGGGCGCGCAGGCGGGTCCGGACGGTCGTGTTGGCGGCGATCTGCAGATCCCGGGGGGCATGCACGTAGTAGCGCAAGCGGATCGTTCCGCCGGGCGCGGCGACCGTTTGCAGCGGCTCGCAGGCCAGGAGTTTGAATCCGTTCCGGTAGCGGATCTCCAGCGGCACGGCCGTGTCGGGCACTTTCTCGATGTGGCCGAGCCACGGCAGATCGGCGGAATGGACGGTGGAGTCGGCGGGGGGCGGCAGATCGGGGCCGGGCGCGGCCAGGTTGAAGTCGGCGAGGATGAACGGGGCGTCGCCCGCGGCATGGAAGCGGAGGCGGTTGGGCAGGAGATCGATGAAGTAGGCGGCGGGCACGGCCAGGCGGAGATCCTGCGGATTGTCCGTGATCGTCCAGTGGCCGGCCGGATAGCCGTTGACGTCGAGCCAGAGGACGGCGGGCGGCGCGCCGGGCGGGACGTGGGCGCGGAAGGTCAGGTGCGGGTGGGCGGCCAGGAGATCGCGGCGCACGAGCTTGACGTATTCCGGGAGGGGCTCGGCCGGACTCTTCAGGCGCATGAGGACGAAGCGGTCGTCTTCGGCGATCACTTCGGTTTCGGCGGACATGAAATCGGCATAGTCGTGCGGGTGCCAGCGCTTGAGGTCGGGCCGGGACATCAAGGCGGGTCTGCGATCGCGGGCGAAGGGCTTGTCTTCGAGGAGGAGACATTCGGGCCAGAGCTGGCGCAGCAGGCGGGCGGCCTCGGCGGCCTGGGGAGCGACGGAGTCGAACGCGTCGCGGACCTGGCGGGTATAGAGGGGGTAGGCGCCGCCCCAG
>DAOTNL010000166.1:0-3787 GCA_035450765.1 Kiritimatiellia bacterium
GGATCGCCCATTCGGCGCTGCCCAGCAGGCGCACGACGGGGAAACTCAGAATCGTGTACAACAGATGCTGGGGCGCGCGGTAATCGGAAATGGCCAGCAGAAAGGGCCGGGCGGTCCAGGCATAGTACGCCTTGGCTTCGTCGGAACAAACGGGTTGGAACAAATACAGCAGCCGCAATCCGACTGCGGCCAAGACGATCGCCTGGGCGGCGCGATCCGCGCCCAGCGTCCGCCACAAGCCGCGGAAACAATCCGACCAGCCGTCCTCTCCTGCAGAAGTCGAAGCCACACGCGGTTTTCGGCGCGCCCACCATGTCCAAGCAACCGCAAGGCCAAACGCGCTGGCCGCCAACATCAGCCCCGCGCTTTTGGCGCGCTGGATCACGCCGGCATGGTATTCCGGGCCGAAAAAGGCGGCTCCGGCCCGGTTGGACTGCCCCGCCAAAAACGGACCGATCCGCTCGTATGGAAAGAGATCCCCGGCCAGCCAGCAGACCGCTGCCGCCCCCAGAAGACCGAGGACGCCGAACACGGAAGAGACGTGGACGAACCAACGGAACCGGTTTTGCGTGGGATTCATTGGCGGCAATCGAAGTTGGATGGCGCCGGCATTTCGCTCCGGTCATTCGGCGCGTCGGGCCAGCACTTGATACTGGGCGCCGAACGGGAACCGCCGCACGAAGCGCTCGATCGGCCGCAGGGCCCCCAACCATTTGGGAAAAACGAAGTGGAATTCCAGCGAAACGACGGCAAACCCCGCTTGGCGGAGCATCCGGATCGCCCCGGGCGGCGAAAGCAATACGGCGTCGCGGTCGAACGCCACTCGGCTCATGATCCAGCGCACCCCGGGATTCCAGCCGTTGTTTTCCCACAGCGCGAAATATCCGTTCGGCGCCAGCCGCGAACGAATCCATTCCAGCACCCCCGCGCGCTCGCCGGGAACAACGTGGTGGAATACTCCGTTGCAATAGATCAGGTCGTACGACCGATCCGCCGGCACGTCGTTCATGGAAAGGAAGGAGCAGCGGTCCGGAACCACCCGCCGCCGAGCCTCCGCGATGAGCGATGCCGACGTGTCCACTCCCACGACCTGCGCCGTCGGCCAACGGTCGGCCAGCAACGCCGTGGTTTCCCCTGCCGCGCATCCGTAGTCCAGAATCCGGACGGGCGGCTCTTCCCGGTGCCGCCGCCAATGGTCGGCCACGACCGCAAGCCGGCCTCGGGCGAAAAAATCCCGGCTCTCGCCGGACCAATCCAGCCCGCGCGCCAAATCTTCGTCGTAGGAACGGCCGTCCACGCCGGCAAATGCATCGTCTGGCAGGTCTTTCATGGCATGCAGGGGCCCTGCGCCAGGGCCGATTCGATTGCCATGTTCACCATATTCCCGGACCTTTCGCAAGCGCAATGGCGCCGGATACGGCGATGTTTTCGGCATTGACACGCCCGCCGGTTTACAGAACCCTGCGGTGAATCGGCCGATCCGTTTCCCGCCTCGGCCGAACAACCAGGCAAACGATGTCCGCAATCGAATTATCCGTAGTCCTGCCTTGCCTGAACGAGGCCGACACGCTGGAAACCTGCATCCGCGCAGCGCAGGCCGCGCTGCGCGGAAACGGCATTGCCGGCGAAATCGTCGTGGCGGACAACGGCAGCACGGACGGTTCGCCCGAAATCGCGGAACGCTGCGGAGCCCGGCTGATCCGGGTGCCCCAGCATGCGAACCCCCAGCGCAACGGCTACGGCAACGGCCTGATGAACGGCATCGCCGCCGCCCAAGGCCGATACGTCCTGATGGGCGATTCCGACGCCAGCTACGATTTCGCCGAAATCCCGCGCTTCCTGGACAAACTGAGGCAGGGCTACGTCCTCGTCATGGGGTGCCGCTCGCCCTCCGGCGGCGGCCGCATCTTGCCGGGAGCCATGCCGTGGTCCCACCGCTGGATCGGCAACCCGTTCTTCTCTTTCCTGGTCCGCCATTGGTTCCGCGTGCCCGTCCGCGACGTGAATTGCGGCATGCGGGCCTTCCGCAAGGATTGGCACCAATCTCTCGACCAGCGCTGCACCGGCATGGAATTCGCCGCCGAGATGATGATCAAGGCCGGCCTGCTGCGGGCCCGGATCGCCGAGGTACCCATCACGCTGGCTCCCGACGGACGGCGGTCGCGCCGTCCGCACCTGAAGACCTTGCGCGACGGCTGGCGCATCTTGCGGCACTTGTTCATCTACAGCCCGAGCTGGCTGTATCTGTTCCCCGGGCTGGGGCTGATGGGCCTTGGCGTCCTGATCGGCGGACTGGCCTGGTGGGGCGCCAAGATCGGCCCCCTCGAACTCGACGCCCACACGCTGCTGTACTCCTCGGCTTTCGTGCTGTGCGGCTACCAGGCCGTCCTGTATTCGGTTCTGGCCAAGACCTTCGCCATCAACGAAGGCTTGATCCCGCCTGCCTCATGGTTCGACCGCTTCTACCGCGTTTTCACGCTGGAACGCGGCTTGGCCTTGGGCGCGTTGGCCATTTTGCTGGGGCTCGCCGGCGCCGGCTGGGCCCTTTGGACCTGGGCCCGGACGGACTTCGGCCATCTGAACTACGCCCGGATGATGCGGGTGGCCATTCCCAGCACGCTGTTCATGGTGCTGGGCTTCCAGACGGTCTTTTCCAGTTTCTTCGGCAGCGTGCTGGGCATGGGCAAGAAATAGGCCCGACGTCAGCCGCTCAAGCCGGGTTGCCGAGGCTTTCGTAAAAGCGCCGGAATTGTTCGAGTACGGGTCCGCGCGCATGGCAACGCGCCACGTACTCCCGACCGGCCGTTCCCATGGCTTTGGCTTGGTGTCGATCCCGCAACAGACTTGTCCACGCCGCCGCGACGGCCATGGGATTGGCGGTACCGGACACCAAGCGCCCCGTGATGCCATCTTGAACCAGTTCCCGGTTGCCGCCGCAATCCGTCGCCAGCACGGGCAATCCCGCTGCCATGTATTCCAGGATCGTGTTGGAGAGCCCCTCGTTGCGGCTCGGGACCAGCGCGCCGATCTCGCACAGCGGCAGCAACGCCGGCACCGTGTGGATTTCCCCTAGAAAACAAACGGCCTCCGCCACGCCAAGCGCCGCGGCCTGCGCGCGCAGCGCCGGCATCTCCCGGCCGGCGCCGGCGACCACCAGGACGGCATCTGGAAATTCCCGCCGGACCAACGGCAATGCGGCGATCAACAACCCCGTGTTTTTTTCAGGATCCAGGCGATTCACGACAACCAGCCGCCGGCCGGACGGCAATTCTTCCGCCTGTAGGAACGGTGCGGCCGCCAGCCCGCCAAACTCGTCCAGATCCAGCAGATTGGGCAGCACGACGATCTTGTCGACCGGCAATCCCTGCGCCGCGAAATGGTCCCGGACGGCTTCTGCGTTGGCCACCACGCGCAGCGCGCGCCGGTCGGCGCGGCGCATCAACACCTGTTTCCAGCGCGGATAGATCTGGCCCAGATCGCGGCGGCTGGTCGCCAACTTCACGCCAGCCAACCGGGCGGCGAACTGGCCGAAAATCGCGGCATCGGCATCCCACGCATGCAGCACGTCGATCCGCTCCCGGCGCAGCCACTCCGCGAACCGGGCGATTTCCCGCAGCGTCGCCGCGCGCGCCGCATGGCGGATCGCCACTTCGTAGGCCGGCCCGCAGGCGGCTTCCGCGGCTTCGAGAAAAAAGCCGCGCCGCTGGAACACCGCGATCCGGTGCGGCCAGCCTTCCTGCGCCAGGCCCATGGCGACGCGGGCGCATTGGCCTTCCGTGCCGCCGCG
>DAOTNL010000166.1:3887-5698 GCA_035450765.1 Kiritimatiellia bacterium
CTTCCTGCGCCAGGCCCATGGCGACGCGGGCGCATTGGCCTTCCGTGCCGCCGCGAATTAAATCGCACACGAGATGGACCACGCGCGGCGCGTTCACAACGGCCTCGCCGGCACTCCGCCCCGGCCGCCGGTCCTGCCGGCCCGGGCCTGCTCCGCCTTAACGATGCCATACAGAGCGGAGGCCGAGCCCGCCAGCAACATCATCGGCGAATGCCACGGTTGCGGGCAAAAGGCCCCGCCGATGGCAATGGCCACCGCTTGGATCTGGAACGTCCACCCCAGGTCGTGCAACGTGGCCCAGCCACCGGCATGCGCGCGGCACCAGTTGCCGCAGGCGAAAATAAGCACGATGAACCCCACGTAGAGTCCCATGCCAACGATGCCCATGATAACGCCCGCCCGCAGGATTTCGCAGTGCACTTCGCCGCGGGCCATCGGGAAACGTTCGACGAACTTGTTGGGGTCCGCATTCACCCCGACCCCGAACACGATGTTCTCCTTGATCAAGCCCCAGGAATCGATGTTCTTGCGTTTGCGCTCCTCGGTACTCTCGTCTTCCTGCGAAACCGGACCTTCTTCCTGGACGCGCGTTGGGCTCAGAAACGCCGCCACCGCTTGCGGAATCGTGCGGAACCGCGCCATGTTCTTTTCGCCGGTCAACGGCAGGATGAAGTACAGGGCCACCGCGATGATCGCCAGCGCCTTGAAATGGTTCCGGCCGTAGTAAGGCAGCAGAAACGCGCCGATCGCGACTAGCGTCACCAGGCCCGTGCGGCTGCCGGTCTGGAAAACGATGTAGATGGAGGCCAGCGCGCAGGCCAGGAAAAACACCTTGATCCATTTTTTTGGAGCCTGCTGGTAAGCCCACAGGTACAAGGGCAAGAACACGCACATCATGTAGGCGAACCCGTTCGGGTTTTCGATCATGGACACCGCCGCGCCCATGAGACGGTCTCCGGAATAAGTCGCCCCCATGGCCGACAAACGCAGGCCGCCTTTCACCCACCACAACGTGGCGAACAGCGCAACCAGTTGCGTCGCCATGACCCGTTGCGCCGTGATCGCCGTGGCCTCGATCATGATCAGCAGCGCCGCGTTCTTCATGATGTAGTCCGTCGTGGCGCACCAGCCGGCGTGGATCTGGTATACCCCGAACCATTGGGACAGCATGGTAAAGACCATCAGCAGCAGGGTCAGGATGGTCGCCGGTCCCAGACGCACGAGCGGCCGTTGCGCTTCCAGGCACGCCAGCACGTGGAATCCGATCGCCAGGATGAAGGAAATGTCCGCGATGTGCAGCGGCCAAAGAAACGTGAACCGGTTCTGGGGCTGGACCAGCAGGATGCAGATGTACCAGAGCAAAAACCGGAACGACCACAGGCTGAAGTTCATGCCGCCCCCCGGCGGAATCCCGGCGCAGACTGGCCGGACCGGATTGGAAACGTCTTTTCCATTGGCCCGTCCACTATAGGGACCCCCGGCGCGTGGAGCAACGGATTTCCGTTCCCGCGCATGCGCCCGCCGCCGCCGACTAAAAATCCCGCATCAACCCCAGTTCGACCAGCTGCCGCCAATCCGCATAGCGCCGCGCGCCGGGATGCCACAGGGAAAAATCTCCCTCCCGCCGGAAGCGCTCGGCATAGGCCTTATACTCCGCCGAGGCATTCCAGTACGCCCCCCGCTCCGCCTCCCGAAAGGCCTTTTCCTTGAAGTCCTGGAGGTACTTGAAATGCAGGACGGCGCCCTGCGCCGACGCAAGCGGAGCGCCTTCGATCGTGTGCAGCCCCCGGCGCAGGAACAAATCCGGCACA
>DAOTNL010000167.1:0-5692 GCA_035450765.1 Kiritimatiellia bacterium
CCCGACTGGAACGCGCATTTCGACACGATCTTCAAGCAGCCGGCCTGGCCGGACCATCCGTGCTTCTACGTCTCGTGCATCACCAAGACCGATCCGCAGATGGCGCCGCCGGGGCGGGAGAACGTCTTCGTGCTCGTGCCGATCGCGGCGGGGCTGGACGACACCGACGCGGTGCGCGCCGAATACGCCGAAAAAACGATCCGCCACGTGGAGCGGATGACCGGCGAAGAAATCGCGCCGCATATCGAGACGCAGCGGATCTTCGGTCCGCGGGATTTCGCGGCGGACTACCATGCGTGGAAAGGGACGGCGCTGGGGATTTCGCACACCCTGTTCCAGACGGCCGTGTTCCGGCCGGCGATGCGGAGCCGGAAGGTGGCCAACCTGCATTTCGCGGGGCAATACACCCATCCGGGCATCGGGGTGCCGATGGTGATGATCGCCGCGGACGTGGCCGCGGCGAACGTGCGGCAAGATCTGGGGCAAGCATGAGCGGCGAAATCCAGGCGCGGGTGTTCAAGGCCGGCAGCACGACCTACTTCAATTCGAGCCTGTTTTTTCCGCCCGCCATGCGCGCGGAGGTCTTCGCGCTTTACGGCTTCGTGCGCGTGGCGGACAACTTCGTGGACGCGATCCCGCAGGAAGCCGAGGCGTTCCGGCGATTCGTCGCGCGCTACCGCGCGGCGTGGGCCGGCGCGCCGGCGGACGACGCGATCATCGACGATTTCACGGCGCTGGCGCGGCGGCTGGAATTCGATCCGGCGTGGACCGACGCCTTTCTGGCCTCGATGGCGGCCGACCTGACCAAGCGGTTGTACCGGACGGAAGCCGAGATGCTGGAGTACGTCTACGGCTCGGCGGAAGTGATCGGCCTGTACATGGCGAAGATCATGCGCCTGCCGGCGGAGGCGCAGTTCGCGGCGCAGCGGCTGGGCCGGGCCATGCAGGTCATCAATTTCATCCGCGACGCGGCGGAAGACGCCGGCCTGGGGCGGCGCTATCTGCCGCTGGAGCGGGACGGCGTCCGCCTGCTGGACGTGCCCGACGACTGGTTGCCGTCGCGGGAGTGGGCCCAGGCGCATCCGGCGGAGTGGACGGCGTTCCTGCGGGGGCACCTGGAGCGCTACGCGGCGTGGCAGGCGGAAGCGGAGGCCGGCTATCGGTTCATCCCGCGGCGGCCGCGGATGGCGGTGCGGACCGCGGGCGACATGTACAACTGGACCGCGCGGCAGATCGCGGCCGATCCGTTCGTGGTATTCGCGCGCCAGGTGAAGCCCAAAAAAGCCCGGATCGTGCTTCAGGCGCTTTGGAACGGGCTGCGGGGGTAGCATGGATTTGTACGTGCGCATCGATCTGCTGGTGCTGGCGCTGCCGCTGGCGCTGTCGTTCGACCGCAAGGTGGCGTTCTGGCGCAAGTGGCCTCAGGTTTTCGCGGCCATCGCCGCGGTGGTCGTCGCGTTCGGCGCGTGGGACGCGTGGATGGCGGCGCGGGGCATCTGGGGGTTCAATCCGGCGCACGCGGGCGAAGCGCGCTTCCTGCATCTGCCGCCGGGCGAATGGCTGTTTTTCGTCTGCGTGCCCTATGCCTGCCTGTTCGTGCTGGAATGCGTGCGGGCGTATTTCCCCGACCGCGAAATCCGGATTCCCGGACCGGTTTTTCCCGTCCTGGCGGCCTTTTTCGGCGTACTCGCGATCCTGTACCGCGAGTTGGGCTACACGGCGACGGTGTTCCTCGCGTGCGGGCTGGTGGTGGCGGCGCTGCAGGCGTTCGTGCCGACCACGGTGCGGTCGCGCAACTTCTGGATCGGGCTGGGGCTGACCTATCTGCCGTTCCTCGTCGCCAACGGATTCCTGACGGGCATTCCCATCGTGCTCTACGACGACGCGGAAAACCTGGCGGTCCGGGTCGGTTCGATTCCGCTGGAAGATTTTTTCTTCAGTTTCGCGATGTTGGCGCTGACGGCGCTCGTCCACGACCGGGTCGGCGCTTCGCGTCGGAGGCCGGCACCGTGAGCCGGACCGTCGCCATCGTGGGCGCGGGCATCGGCGGGCTGGCCGCGGCGGCGCTGCTCGCGAAGGCGGGGCACCGGGTGACGGTCTTCGAACAGGCGGCGCAGGCGGGCGGCAAGGCGGCCTCGGTGGAGCTGGGCGGCTACCGGTTCGACACCGGGCCGTCGCTGTTCACCCTGCCGGAAGTCTTCCGGGCTTTATTCGAGCGGCTGGGGCGGGACATGCGCGACTATCTCGTGCCGATACCGCTGGCGCCGCTGTGCGCCTACGAATTCGCGGACGGCACGCGGCTGAACAGTTTTTCCGACCGCGCGCGTTTCGGCGCCGAACTGGAAACGGCGGGCGTGGCGCAGCGCGCCGAACTGGAGGCCTATCTCGAGCGCAGCGCGCGCCTGTGGGAGTGGGCGGGCGAGCTGTTCCTGACGCGCAGCCTGCACGAGCCGGCCACGTATGCCTCGCGCCGCGGCCTGACGGCGCTGCTGAACGCCGCGCGGCTCTCGCCGTTCGCGAATCTGCACGCGGCCAACGCCCGCGCGTTCGCGGATCCGCGCGCGGTGCAGCTCTTCGACCGCTACGCCACCTACAACGGGTCGAGCCCCTTCCGCACGCCGGCGACGATGCGGATCATCCCGCACGTGGAATACGCGTTCGGGGGGTACGCGCTGAAAGGCGGCATCGTGGCCCTGCCGCGCGCGCTGGAGCGCGCGGCGCGGGAACAAGGCGTCGAATTCCGGTTCGGCGCGCGGGTGGAACGCATCGCCGCGGAACACGGCCGCTGCCGGGGCGTGGAGGTCGGCGGGACATTGTTCCCGTGCGATTTCGTGGTGAGCAACGCCGACGTGCTGTCCACCTACCGGACGTTGCTGAAGCAGCCCGAGGCCCCGGCCGCGCGGCGCTACGCCCGGCTGGAACCGTCCTCCTCGGGGCTCGTGTTCCTGTGGGGCGTGGCGCGGCCTTTCCCGCAGCTGCAGGTGCACAATATTTTCTTTTCCAGCAACTACCGCGCCGAATTCGCGGCGCTGTTCGACCGGCTGGAGGTGCCGGCGGAACCGACGATCTACGTCAACGTCACGAGCAAGGTCGAGGCGGCCGACGCGCCGCCCGGCGGCGAGAACTGGTTCGTGCTGCTGAATGCGCCGCGGAACGCGGGGCAGGACTGGCCGGCGCTGGCGGCGCGGGCGCGGCAGGCGGTGCTGACGCGGCTGTCGCGCGCGCTGGGCTGCGACGTCGGGGCGCTGATCCAGGTGGAGAAAATCATCGCGCCGCCGGACATCGAGCGCGACACGGGCTCGACGTTCGGCAGCCTGTACGGCATCGCGTCGCATTCGCCGGTGGCGGCGTTCCTGCGGCATCCGAACCGGTCGCGGCGGATCGGGGGGCTGTATTTCGCGGGCGGCAGCGCGCATCCGGGCGGCGGGATGCCGCTGGCGCTGCTGTCGGGCATGCTGGCGGCGGAACTGGCGGAGAAATACGAATCATGAATGCAGCGCTTCCGGGAGCTTGGCGGTTGTATGCGCGGGCGACGGCCTTCGTGCTGGCGGTGCTCTTTGCGGTGGGTGCCGCGGGGCACGCCGTGGCGCACACGCTGCCGTGGATGCTGGTCCTGACGCCGGGGTTCCTGCTGATGACCAGCGCGGCCGTGGCCGCGCCGTCGCTGGCGGCGGACGGCCGCCGGTTCGTGCTTTGGGCGGCGGGGGCCTATGCGCTGACCTTCGCGGCGGAAGCGGTCGGCGTGGCCACCGGTGCCGTGTTCGGGGAATACGGCTACGGGCCGACGCTCGGCTGGAAGCTGCTCGGCGTGCCGGTGATCATCGCGTTCAACTGGGTGATGGTGGTGAACGGGGCGGTCTGCATCGCGGGCCGGATCCTTGCGTCCCGCGCGGGCGCCGGTCGGCGGTTCGCGCTGCCTCTGCTGGCGGGGACGATCGCCGTGGCGTTCGACTGGGTCATGGAGCCGGCGGCGATCCGGCTGGACTACTGGACGTGGGCCGGCGGCGGCATCCCGCTGCAGAACTACGCGGCGTGGTTCGTTTTGGCGGCGGTCCTGGCGGCGGTCCATCCGCGGCAGCTCCAGCGGGCCTGCGAACTGGGCACGACGGGCCGGCTGGCGGGACTCTACGTGATCCTGCAAACGGCGTTTTTCGGCGTTCTGCGGTTGGTTTGGCATTTCCAGGGTTCCTGAGGTAGGCTTCGGCGCATGTTGGCGTATTTCCAGAAGGTCCGGCCCGGGATCGAACGGGCCATCGGCGAGATCCTGCGGGAAAACGCGCCGAAGCTGGGGGCCATCAGCCCGCTGGGCGCGCAACTGGCCGAACGGCTGGAAACCTACGCCCGCGCCGGCAAGATGATCCGGGGCATCCTGGTGCGGCTGGGCTACGAGCTGTGTGCTCCGGAAGCCCCCGACGCCGCGCTGGACGTCGTGCTGGACCGCGCGGGCGCGGCGATGGAGTTCCTGCAGGCGGGGTTGCTGATCCACGACGACATCATGGATCGCGACGTGCTGCGCCGCGGCCAGACGACGGTCCACGCGCAGTACGAGCGCGACGCCGCGGAATCCTGCGCGGCCGATCCGGCGCACCACGGCGTGTCGCTGGGCGTCTGCGCGGGCGACGTGGCGTTTTTCCTGGGCTTCCACGCGCTGGCCGCGCTGCCGGTGCCGCCGGCGTTCGAAGCGCGGGCGCGGAAAGTCGCGGCTTTTTCCGCGCAGGAGCTGTGCTGGGTCGGCGTGGCCCAGATGCAGGACGTGCGCAACGGCGGCGGCGGGAACGATTCGGATCCCGATCCGGCCCAGATCCTGCGGGTCTACCGCTACAAGACGGGGCGCTACACGTTTTCGCTGCCGCTGGTCATCGGCGCGATGCTGGCGGATGCCGGGCCGGCCTACGTCGAGGCCCTCGACCAGGCCGGCGAAAACCTCGGCGTGCTGTTCCAGCTCAAGGACGACGAACTGGGCATCTTCGGCGACGCCGCGCAATCCGGCAAGCGGGCCGATTCCGACGTGCGCGAGAACAAGAAAACCCTGCTGCGGCATTTCCTGTTCGCGGCGGCGGACGCAGCGCTGCGCACGAAGCTCGACGGCATATTCGGCAGCCGCGAGCCGGGCGCGGAAGGGCTGCGCGCCGTGCGCGAGGCGCTGGAAGCGACGGGCGCCCGGGCCAAGGTGCGCGAGTACATGCATTGTTTCGCGCTGGAGGCGTCCGAGCGCATCGCCAGCCTGCCCGCGCCGGCCGGCCACCGCGCGCAGGAAGCGCGGGATACCTTCGCCGAATTGTTCCGCTACAGCGTGGAACGCAACGCCTGACGGGAACCGGGACCGCATGCGCGCCGCCGTCTTTTTCTTTCTGGCCCTCGCCGTTGCGGCGTTGGCCGCGCCGGCGCCGGAGGAAGCCTATCGCGGCGCGGACCGCGCCGTGCTCGAACAGGTGCGCGGCCGGTTCAAGGCCGCCACCGAATCCGCCGCGATCACCGCCGAACTCATCGCCCTGATGGACGGGACGCTGCCGGGCGAAATCGCGGGCTGGCCGGCGATTTTCCGGGCCTACCGCGCGTCGCTCGAAGGCCTCGTCGGCAAGCACAGCCACAAGCCGTGGGACAAGTACGTGCGGGTCAAGGCCGCCTTGGCCCAGTTCGCCGGGTTGGTCGAGGCGCATCCGGAATCCATCGAAATCCGCGGATTGCGGTT
>DAOTNL010000168.1:0-5656 GCA_035450765.1 Kiritimatiellia bacterium
ACCGGCCGCATCGCGCGAACGTCGCCGAGATCGTCCACGGCAACCAGGCCATCCAGCCCGGCAGCGTGATCCAGGACCTGGTCAACAATGACGCCGGCGCGGGCTACTACCGCGTGTTCGACGCCCACGAAACTCTCGGCATTCCGCTGAACCTGCACGTCACGCCGACGCTGGCGTCGGCCCTGCAGTGGGCCAAGGCCGATCCGGCCGCGGGCAAGCCGTGGCGCGACGGGCCGGCCCTGAACGCGCGCATCGCGAGCCTGGCCGCCACGGGCACCGTCGCGCTGCTGGCCAGCACGTTTTCGGACAACATGCTGCCGTACTTCACGCCGCAATTCATTTCCAACAACGTCGCGCTGGCGACGGAATACCTCGAAACCATCTACGGCGTGGACATCACCACGAACTCCGTCTTCTGGCCGCCGGAGCGGCTGCTGGACGCCGACGTGCTCGGCAAGATCGCGGGGCTGGGCTTCCGGGCCACGGTGCTGGACCAGATGGAGCATCTGCTCAAGTGGTACGGCCGGTCCGCGGCGCTCGGCACGCGCGGCTACCAGATCAACCGCATCAGCGGCGTGGACACCTTCGCGATCAACAACGGCGCGAACGATTTCCGCTTCGCCAACCACGACGGCGGCCTCGGCATGCCCCTGCGGCGCCTCTTCAACCGCAAGGCGCGCGGCGACTGGGACCAGGTCGTCGTGTTCTTGAGCAACTGGGAGGACTTCGCCAGCAAGAGCCTGGCCGACGCCTACGACGTGAACCTGATCTGGATGGCCAACCGCCCGTGGATCCACGGCGTGACGCTCGAAAGCATCCTGCGCAACCAGGTCGATCTGGACGGCGACGGCTGGGGCAATTCGTGGTACGTCGAAAACCGCGCCGCCCCGGCCACGAAGCTGTCCCACAACTACGTCAACTACATGACGCGCCTCGACTACGACAACTGGTACGTCGGTTCGGGGCTGGAGGAAGGCCTGCTGAACAAGGTCTTCGAGAGCCGGCCGGGCGTGGCGATGCCCAACGCCTACGGCATGCTCTACACCGGCGGCGTGGTGTCGCAGGCGTGGGATCGCGTCCGCGGCGTCACGAATGCGGGACTCGGCCGCCTGGCGCGCGGCGTGCTGCACGCGTCCGTCTTCGAAACCGCGTTCCACGGCGGCGAGGTGGGCGACATGACGAAGTTCAGCGACGGAACGTACATCACGCCCGATTCCGCCAGCAAGACCTTGGCGGGCTTCGCCGCCGCGGCCCAGTCGCAATCGCGCATGGCGGGCCTCTACCTGCGCGTCCAGCAATGGCTCGCCGGCGCGGCCGCGCGGACCAACGCGACGGCGGTCGCCGAAGACGTCGATCTCGACGGCGAAGCCGAAAGCCTGCTCTACAACCGCAACGTCTTCGCCGTGTTCGAGCGGCTGGGCGGCCGCATGGTCGCCGCCTGGGTGCGCGACCCCGCCACGGGCGCGGCCATCCAGACCATCGGCAACTTCGCGAGCTACGCGGGGTCCGAAACCGAGTGGGAAGGGGAAGGCAACACGGAAGGCGGCGTCGTGGGTTCCTACCGCACTTCGGCCCTCAAGGACTGGCACGCGGCCGGCACGGCCGCCAGCTACGTCAACGTGCTCTACACGAACGTCGCGGTCGCCGGCGGCTGGCAGCTGACCTCGGCCGACAACAAGATCGCGAAGACCGTCACGCTCGGCGCCACCTCGACGTGGTTCGCCGTCCAGTACGTCGTCGATCCCTCGCTGGGCACGCTGTACGTCCGCAGCGGCCTCTCGCCGGATCTGGAAAGCCTGCTGCTGCGCGGCCAGGCCTATCTCGGCAACGAGCAGCACGCCGACGGCGTCCTGACGCTTTCGAACCTGGATCCCGCCCGCTCCGTCGCGGCCAAGGTGGCCTACGGGGGGAGCTACAGCGCGACCTGCAACACCAACGCGGTGGACGGTTCCGATCTCGACACCCTGCGCATGCGCAACCAGGCGCAGACGCACCAGGTCGAACTGTCCGGCAGCGGCACGTTCAGCTTCGCCATCGGCTTCGAAGCCGCGGAGGGCGAGCAGTACAACGACGGCGTGCCGTACTCGTGGCTCAGCGGCTACGGCTACGACCCCGGAACGGTCGACGTGAACGCCACCATGGCCTCCAACGGCGTCAACAACCTCCGCGAGGCCTACGTCGCCAACCTGGATCCGACCGACCCGAACGCGCACTTCGACTTGACCTACGTCGGCCGCACCAACGCGAATTTCGTGGTGCGCTTCGCCACGAAACCCGAGCGCGAACACCTGGTCTGGTTCGCCACCAACGGGCTCGTGACGCCGACGTGGCTGCAAGGCCCCTCGAACCGCATCCAAGGCACCGGCAACGTCGAGGAATGGGTCGATCCGGCCGCCGTCACCAACAAGCGGTTCTACAAGGTCAACGTCTACGTGCCCGAGTAGGGCGGATTCTTTCCCCCGACGGGGTCGTCGGGGGCTCCAAAGACGGAAACCCGCTGGCTGTTTGGAGCCGGGACGACCTCGTCCCGGTCGCTTGGATTACGACGTCGCCAGCGCGCCGGCGATCAACGCGGCCACGCGGGCGTTGTTTTGCAGCAGCGCCACGTTGGCCGTGCGGCTTTCTTCGTGCGTCAGCTCGCTCACGCGCGCCAGCAGGAACGGCGTGACGTATTTGCCCCGGACGCCGCGCTCTTCCGCTTCCTCCAAGGCCTGGGCGATGGCTTTTTCCGCGACTTCCGCAGGCAGCTCGTGTTCCGCCGGGACCGGCGTGGCGATCAAGGTGCCGGTGTTGAATCCAAGCGTTTCGCGCGCGCGGAGAATGGCGGCCACGTCTTCCGGCCGGTCGCAGCGGACGTCCAGCGGCAGGCCGGAATCCCGCGTGTAGAACGCCGGGAAATTGGCGCACTGGTAGCCGACGACCGGCACGCCGTGGGTCTCGAGGACTTCCAGCGTCAGCGGCAGGTCGAGGATGGCCTTGGCGCCGGCGCAGACCACGGCGACCGGCGTTTGCGCCAGTTCCAGCAGGTCCGCGCTGACGTCGAACGGATGGCCGCGGTGCACGCCGCCGATGCCGCCCGTGGCGAACACGCGGATGCCGGCCAGGTGGGCGACGATCATCGTGCCCGCCACGGTGGTCGCGCCGTCGCCCTTTTGGGCGAGCACGATCGGAAAATCCCGCCGGCTGCACTTGCGCACGTCCTTGGCTTGGGCCAGATAGGCCAGTTCCTCGGCCGTGATGCCCACCGTGATCTGGCCCTTCAGGACGGCGATGGTGGCCGGGACGGCCCCGGCGTCGCGCACGGCCTTTTCCATCCCGCTGGCCACTTCCTGGTTCACGGGGTACGGCAAGCCGTGCGTGATCAGGGTGCTTTCGAGGGCGACGACCGGGCGGCCGGCGGCCAGCGCGTCGCGCACTTCGGGATGGAATCGCAGCAGGGTCTTGTCCATGGCGGGCTCCTTGAAAGTTTTTACGTTCTACGTAAAACCGGGTCCAAAGTTTTTACGTTCTACGTAAAATTCTCCGAAACTTTTTACGTACTACGTAAAAATGACCCAAACCTTTTACGTGCTACGTAAACCGGCGTCAAAGGTTTTACGTGCTACGTAAAACCGGCCGGGGGCGGCGGTGGACGAGCCAGACGAGACCGCCGACGACGGCGACCGCGGCGAAAATGCGCAGTTCGTAGCGGCGGACGTCGCCGAGGATCGCTTGGGCGGTGCCGCCGAAGAGGTAGCCGAGGGCGGCATAGGCGGCGGCCCAAGCGCCGGCGCCGAGCAGATCGAGCAGTAGGAACCGCCGGCGGGAAGTGCCGGTGGCGCCGAGGGCGAGGGGCGTCAGGGTCCGCAGGCCGTAGCAGAAGCGAAACGAGAGCAGCACCAGGTTCTGATGGCGGCGGACGCGGGCGAAGAGTTTTGCCGACCGGGCTTTCCAAGAGGGGCGTTTTTCCAAGAGGGCGGGGCCTTTGGCGCGGCCGAGGTGGAACCAAACCAGATCGGCGCAGAGGGTGGACAGGAAGGCGGCGGCGCATACGCCGGGCAAGGCAAGGTAGCCTTGGCTGGCCGCCAGGCCGCCGAGGACGAGGACGGTTTCGCCTTCGAAAAACGCGCCCAGGGCGATGGCGGCGTAGCCGTAGGTGGAGACAAGGATCGCGAGGGACATGGGCGTCAGGTTTTCAGGATGGCGTGGAGGCGGGCGACGACCATTTCGATGGCGACGCGGTTCTGGCCGCCGCCGGGCAGGATGACGTCGGCGTAGCGGCGGGAGGGCTGGACGAATTCGAGGTCCATGGGGCGGACGGTGTCGAGGTATTGGAAAATCGTGGAGGACAGCGTGCGGCCGCGCTCGCGGGTGTCGCGCTCGATGCGGCGGATGAGGCGGATGTCGGCCTCGACGTCGACGAAGATCTTGATGTCCATGAGCGCGCGCAGCTCGGGCTCGGCGAAAATGAGGATGCCGTCGACGAGGATGACGGGCGCGGGTTCGACGGTGACGGTTTCGGGCTTGCGGGTATAGTCGGCGAAGCTGTAGACGGGCAACTGGATGGGGCGGCCGGCGCACAGTTCGCGGACGTGGCGGGCGAGGAGGTTGCTTTCGAGGGCGTCGGGGTGGTCGTAGTTCTGCTGCGCGCGCTGTTCGAGGGGCAGGTGCGACATGTCGCGGTAGTAGGCGTCGTGGGGCAGGTAGGCGACGCGATGGGCGCCGACCTGGTCGAGGATGCTGCGGGCGACGGTGGTCTTGCCGGAGGCCGTGCCGCCGGCGACGCCGAACACGATGGGCTTGGGGGCGCTCATGGGGCTCCTAGAGGGTTCCGAACAAGCGGTCGCCGCAGTCGCCGAGGCCGGGGAGGATGTAGCCTTGGTCGTTGAGGCGCTCGTCGAGCATGGCGACGTAGATCTTCGCGTCGGGGTGGGCGGCGTGGAGGGCGGCGAGGCCTTCGGGGGCGGCGAGGATGGAGACGACGGTGATCTGGCGGATGCCGCGCTCCTTGAGGCGGTCGATGGCGTAGGCGAGGGAGCCGCCGGTGGCGAGCATGGGATCGAGCAGGAACGTGCGCATGGTTTCGGCGCCGGGGGGCAGCTTGCAGTAGTACTCGACGGGCAGAAGCGTCTTTTCGTCGCGGTAGACGCCCACATGGCCGACCTTGGCGGACGGGATCAGGTCGAGGATGCCCTCGACCATGCCCAGGCCGGCGCGGAGAATGGGCACGAGCAGCACCTGTTCGGCGAGCTGCTGGGCGTCGCAGGGGGCCAGCGGCGTCTGGATGCGGACGGGCTGGAGGGCCAGATCGCGGGTGATTTCGTAGACGAGGAGATAGGACAGTTCGTTGAGGGTCTTGCGGAAATGCTTGTTGTCGGTGTCGCGGTTGCGGAGGATGGCCAGCTTGTGCTCGATGAGGGGATGGCGCAGGAGGGTGGCGTTCGGGTTCATCGGAGGACACCCTAGCAGAATTCGACGGCCGGCCGAAGGCGAAAAAGGCGGCGCGGCGCGGTTTTGTTGTTTGCTTGGGGCGGGAAATGGGGTAGATATGAAAACCTCTTGCCAGGGAGACAGGTAAAATGTTTTACTTGGCGGAATAACGGTCCGGAGTTGGACCCCCAAGGAGCCCGAACATGGACATTGATCGAGTCAAAACCGTGATCGAACTGATGCGCGA
>DAOTNL010000169.1:0-5652 GCA_035450765.1 Kiritimatiellia bacterium
CGAGGTAGCCGAGCGCCTGGATCGTGTCCTGGTGCGCCTTGCCGGCGGTGACGACGACGATGGCGGCGTTCCGGTAGGCCTCGGGGGCGGCGTCGGCGTGGATGTTCACGGGGCGGTAGAACGGCGCGCCGTGGGCGAGGTCCAGCGCCTGCCCCTTGGCGAGGTCGGCGTTGACGTCGACCAGCACGATTTCTTCCGCGATTCCCGACTGGGCCAGCGCGAACGCAAACCCCGAGCCGACCGCGCCGGCGCCCACCACCACCACTTTCCTCGATTTGAAATTCGCCATGCGTTCTCCGGACTCTTCCTGCTCGCAACGAAGAATAACCCCGCCGGGATGCCGGCGAAAGCAAAAAACCGGCGACTTTCGCTGGGCGCCCGGTTTCAGGCCGCGGGTTCGGCCGGCGGGGCCAGGCGGTTGAGCAGGGCGGACAGGGCGAACCCGCCGGCCAGCAGGGCGAGGCAGAGCGCGCCGGCGCGGCCGCCCGGCCAGCCGGGATAGACCAGCCACAGCGACCCGGCGACCAGGCCGAGCACGCCCCGCGTGGCCGCGCCTTCGGCGTTCTGGAAAAGCCAGTGGGCCGCCCGGGCGAACAGCAGGATGGCCAAGCCCGCACCGAGAACCACGGGCCCGAGGATGCGCGGATCGAGCCGGGCGACGCCGTCGAGCAGGGGCTGGTAGATGCCGAAATAGATCAACAGGAACGCGACGCTGGCGCCCGGCACGATGCTGCCGAGACCGATGCCCGCGCCGGCGGCCAGCCAAGTGCCCCAGTGGCCGGCCAGCGGCGCGCCGCGCGGCACCAGCCGGTCCTGCGCCGCCGCCAGGCCCAGGCAAAGCAGGAACGTCCCCGCGAACGCCAGCCAGCCGGCGGGATGGCCGCCCGTGCGCCGGGCCTGGCCGAACAGATCCGGCAGGACGCCCAGCATGAAGCCCATGAACAGGAACAAGGTCGCCGTTTCGTGCCGCGCGAACGTCGTCGCCAGCGCGCGGCTGCCGACGAGCACGCCGCCGCCCGCCGCGAGGAAGAACAGGCCGAACCGCCGGACGTTGCCCCGGAAATCGGCGAACGGATGGGCCAAGGCCGCCGTCAGGGGCCGGTAGATTCCGAACAGCACCAGCAAGGTGCTGCCGCACAGGCCGGGCAGCAATCCGGCCAGCCCGACGAGAAATCCATGGACAAGCTGGCGGATCGAGCGCACGGGCGGATCAGACGGCGCCGCCGCCCGGCAAATCGTGGATGACCGTGTCCCGCCGCATGCTTTCGGCGAGGTAGGGATAGTCCAGCGTGTAGTGCAGGCCGCGGCTCTCCCGCCGCAGCATCGCGGAACGCACGACCAGTTCGGCCACGGCCGCGATGTTGCGCAGTTCGAGCAGGTCGGACGTCACGAGATAGTCGCGGTAGTAGGCGCGGATCTCGCGCCGCAGGGTCGCGATGCGCCGCAGCGCCCGCGCCAGGCGCCGGTTCGTGCGCACGATGCCGACGTAGTCCCACATCACGGTGCGGACCTCGTCCCAGTTGTGCGCCACCACGACGGCTTCGTCGGACGGCACGGCGTCGCCCGTTTTCCACGGGGGGATCCGGATCTTGCGCGCCTTGGGCCGGGCCGCGGCCAGCATGTCCTGCGCGGCGGCGTGGCCGCAGACGAGGGCTTCGAGCAGGGAATTGCTGGCGAGGCGGTTGGCGCCGTGGAGGCCGGTGCAGGCGACCTCGCCGGCGGCGTGGAGCCCGGCCATCGCGGTGCGCCCGCGCACGTCGGCGGCGACGCCGCCGCAGAAATAGTGCGCCGCCGGCACGACGGGGATGGGCTGCTTGGCCATGTCGAAGCCGTACTGCCGGCAGGTGGCGTAGATGTTCGGGAAGCGCCGCTTCAGGAAGGCCGCGCTCTTGTGGGTGATGTCGAGATAGGCGCAGGCGTCGCCGCGGATCTTCATCTCGTGGTCGATGGCGCGGGCGACGACGTCGCGCGGCGCCAGTTCGGCGCGCGGGTCGTAGCGCTTCATGAACGGCTTGCCCGCGCCGTTGAGCAGCCGCGCCCCTTCGCCGCGGACGGCCTCGCTGATGAGGAACGACTTGGCTTCGGGATGGTAGAGGCAGGTCGGATGGAACTGCACGAATTCCATGTTGCGGATTTCGAGGCCCGCGCGCCAGGCCATGGCGACGCCGTCGCCCGTCGCGACGTCCGGGTTGCTGGTGTAGAGGTAGACCTTGCCCGCGCCGCCGGTGGCCAGCAGCACGTGCGGCGCGCGCACCGCGAAGATCTCGCTCGTGGCCCGGTCGAGGAAATAGGCGCCGATGCAGGCGTCGTCGCCCGGCACCTTCAGCCAGCCGGTCGTGATCAGGTCGATCGCCATGGTGTTTTCGAGCACCTGCACGGAGGTCTGCCGGCGGACGCGCTCGGACAGCACGCGGATGATTTCGGCCCCGGTGAAGTCGCCGCTGTGCAGGATGCGCCGGACGGAGTGGCCGCCTTCGCGGCCCAGGTCGTATTCCGCGTCCGCTTCGCGCGGGGGATGGGGCTTGCGCTCGAATTGCACGCCCCAGGCTTCCAGCGCGGCGATGCGCTCGGCGCCGGCGGCGATGATTTCGCGGGCGACCGCGGCATCGGTCAGGTCCGCGCCGGCGACGAGGGTGTCCTGCAGATGCGCCTCGATCGTGTCGTCCCCGGCGATGGGCACGGCGATGCCGCCCTGCGCGCGGGAGGAATTGCTCTCGTCCAGCTTGCGCTTGGCGCACAGGACGACGTGGCCGTGCGGCGCCAGTTCCAGCGCGGCGGAAAGTCCCGCGAGGCCGGCGCCGATGATCAGGAAATCGCAATCCAGCGTTTTCATTTTCGCCAGCGTAGCACCCGGCCTCCGCCGGAGCAAGGGCGCAACCGCGGGCGGTGGGGGCGGATCAATACTTCACGGAGCAGCCGTAGGGCTTGGTTTGGGCCACGGGCACGGGCGCCCCGGCCAAGACGGCGTCCAGCGCTTCGGAGACGTAGGAACGCGCGCCGGGGATGTCCGCGGGGTCCGTCGAAGGCCTGTCGTCGATCGCGCCGTCGTAGACCAGGTTGCCGGCGGCATCGACCACGAACAGGTGCGGCGTGGTCTTGGCGCCGTAGGCGAGGCCGACCTGGCCGTCGGGATCCAGCAGCAGCGCCGTTGCCGCGCTGCCTTGCTCGGCGAGGATGCGGTTCCACTCGTCCGCCGGGTAGTGGCCTTGCTTGCCGGGCGCGGACGAACAGACGGACAGCCAGACCACGCCTTGCGCCACGTATTTGGCCTGCAGGGCCTGCATGTTTTTCGCGCCGTAGTGCTTCTTGACGAACGGGCAGTCCGGATTCGTCCATTCCAGCACGACGGGTTTGCCGGCGAAGTCGGCCAGGGCGTGCGCGGCGCCCTTCGTGTCGGTCAGCGTGAAGCCCGGCGCGGGCGCGCCGACGGCGGCCTGGGCCCAGGCGTGCGCGGCGCCCAGCGCCAACGCGGCGATCAGGATGGGGAGGAGGACTTTCGTTTTCATGGGGCGTTCCTTTCTGGGTTTGCGGACCGAGGCGGAACCTCGGCAAAGGGGGCGTCCACCCGCAGCGCGCGGTGCGGGCTTCCGGCCTGCCACGGGCCGGCGCCGACGAGTACGCCGGCCAACGCGGCGGGCAGCGGCGCGGCCGGATCGGCCGGGACGAGTTCGAGCCGGTATGCCGCGCCGTCGCGCCGCCAGGCCTGCGGCGCATTGTGCCGGATCAGATCCTCGGCGAACGGGAAGAATTCGGCGGCGGGAACCTCACCGGCGAAGTCGACCGGCGGAATCGCCGCCAGCACGTAGCGGCCGCTTTCGCGCCGGGCCCGGAACGTCCAGCCGTCCGGCTCGGCGGGCAGGTGCGCCCGGGCCGCGGCGAACTCGGCGGCACGGGCGGGATCGGGTTCAGCCGGGACCGCGCCCACGGGCAGAGTCAGTTCGACTTCGGCGCCGCCCGGCACGCAGTATTCGTCGCAGATGAGCCAATCCACCGTGGCCGCCAAAGGGACGCGCTCTTCGTGCAATTCCGCCGGAGGCGTGATCGTGGCCAGCAGCCAGACGTCGCCTTCGAGGCCGTAGGTCATGAACGGCGGCGTGGCGATGGCGCGCGGGAAGGGGAATTGCAGTTCGCCCGCGGTGAATCCGTCCGGCAGTTTCCACTCGATGGCCGGCGCCAGTCCGGAATCGCCCGGATTCGTCCAATAGGCATGCCATGGCGGATCGAGCGTCAGGCGCACGGCGACGGTGAAGGGCTGGCCGGGCGCGATGGACAGGGTTTCGGCGATCAACTCGGCCGCGACGGGCCCGTTGCGGACCGGGGCGGCGGCGGCGAGCGTCGCCAGAACGAGAAACCAACTGGTCGGGAGCGCTCTCATCGGCGCACCGTACCGCATGCCCGGGCCCGCCGCAAACGGCCCGGCGATTTTTCCACGCTACGTAAAACCGCCGGGGCGGCTTCGCTCAACCGAGTGGGACGAGATTCGCCGGCCGCCCTTCGAGGTAGGCCCGGAGGTTGTCGGCGGCGATTTGGATCAGGCGCTGTCGCGCGGCATCGGTTGCCCAGGCCACATGCGGAGTCACGAGGCAGCGCGGCGCGGAGAGCAGGGGATTGTCGGGCGCCGGCGGCTCGGTGGAGAGCACGTCCACGGCCGCGCCGGCGATCCGGTTGCCGCGCAGGGCCGCGGCGAGATCCGCTTCGACGACGAGCGGTCCGCGCGACGTGTTGATCAGGAACGCGGTCGGCTTCATCTGCGCGAGGCGCTTGGCGTTCACGATTCCCGCGGTGGCGGGCGTGAGCGGGCAGTGCAGGCTGACGACGTCGCTTTCGGCGAAGATCCGGTCGAGATCGGCGTACTCGACGCCGGCGGGCGGCGGTGCCGAGACATCGCGCCGGTTCGCCAGCACGCGCATGCCCAGCGCCTGGCCGATGCGGGCCGCGGCCTGGCCGATCTGGCCGAAGCCGACGATGCCGAGGGTCAGTCCCGCCAGTTCCGTCAGGCGCCCGAGGCGGTAGCAGTAGTCGGGATTGCGCGCCCAGCCGCCGGCGCGGGCATCGGCCGAATGCGCGCCGATCTGGTTCGTCAACTCCAGCAAAAGCGCGAAGGCGTGCTGCGCCACGGAAGCGGTGCTGTAGCCCGGGACGTTGGCGACGACCAGCCCGCGCTGCTTGGCCGCGGCCAGTTCGATGGTGTTGTAGCCGGTGGCCAGGATGCCCACGTATTTCAGATTCGGGGCCTGCGCGATGGTGCGCGCATCGAGCACCGCCTTGTTGAGCATGACCGCGTCGGCGTCCCCGACGCGCGCCAACACGTCGGCCGGGGCCGTCCGGTCGTGGATGGTGCAATCGGCGAGGGCTTCGACGGGACCCCACGACAGATCGCCGGGGTTGGTCGTGTAGGCATCCAGGATCACGAGGCGCAAGCGTTTCATGGGCCTGAATCTAGGCAACCGGCGGCGGGGATTCAAGCTTGGCGAGTTGGAAGGTGCGTGCTGGCGCTCTGCTTGCGGCCTGATTCACCCACGGGGCAAGCCCGTGGGGGTCTTGGATCGGAGACCCCCACGGGTTTATCTCGTGGGTGAATCAGGTTTGTTCGGACAGGTTGGACGTTGACAAATCCGCCGTTAGGGGATATTTCCTCACCCCGTTATGGCT
>DAOTNL010000170.1:0-5640 GCA_035450765.1 Kiritimatiellia bacterium
TCGGCGATCACGGCGGCCAGATCGCGCCCGGTCGGCGGCAAAGCCGCCGTGACCGGAATGGCCTCCAGCAGGCGCTGCAGGCCCGCGGCCTTTTCGCGGGCGTCTTCGAGGCCGGTGCTGGCGGGCGGCGTCACGGGGGTCACGTGCAGGACGCCGAGTCCGCGCAGCGCTTCCAGCGTCGCGGCCCGGTCGTGCGCCACGCACAGCAGCGTCAACTTCTTCATTTGGACGATCATGCCGCCGTCCCTTCCGCCGCCGCCTCGGCGGCCGCGGCCTTCTTGACGCCCTTGCCCTTGGCGATCTTCGAGCGCACCACGGCGCTCGTGTTTTCGTCGCCCAGGAAGATGCGGATGCGCCGGATGTTCTCGGCGCACTCCGGGATCTTGACCTTCTCGAACAGGTTCACGCGCTGGCTGGTCGTGCGCAGTTCCTCGGCCAGCAGCCGGTGCTGTTCCTCGAGAAGGCGCCGCTCGATCCGCAGGCGGAAGAGCTGTTCCAGCGTGGCCAGGCCTTCGTCCAACCAGACCGGGGTTGCCCACAAGTCCGGCGCCGTGCGCTGGAACCGGATCGCCTTCAGGGTGCGCACCGCCACGCCGGCGATGTTGCCGGGCTCGACCTCGATCGATTCGACCTTCAGCCAGGCGGCGTAGTCCAGCGGCTCGGAGTACAGCTTGACCCAGTCGGCCAGGGCGCCGCGCGCGGCTTCTTCCTCGGCCTTCTTCTCGGCGACGCGCTGGTCCACCTGCCGGATTTCCATCTGCAGCTGCTGTTTCTTGAGCTGCAGGGTCGGCAAATAGCGGCGATAGCGCTTCAGGGCGTCGCGCTGCGCCTTCAGTTCGGTCTTGGTGTTCTTGACCTTGCCCATCGCCGGTCCGTCCCTAGGCGGTCGCCTTCGGCCAGAATTTTTCGGTCAGTTTCGAGGAAATGCCCGTTTCCGCCGGCTCGAAGCAGTCGGCCATGATCTGCCAGCCGAGGTCCAGCGCGGCTTCCAGCGGAATGTTGACGGACAGGTCCATCATTTCCTTTTCGAAACGCTCGCCGTAGCGCAGCAGCTTGTTGTCCCACGCGCTCATGCGGAAGCCCATGGACTGCTTCTCCAGCGTCTCCTTGTAGGACGCGTAGAGCTGGATCATGGTGTTCATGACCGTGCGGTGGTCTTCGCGGGTCTTGCCGTTGACCTGCTGCTTCAGGCGGGACAGCGAGCCGAACGGCTCGATGCGGCCGTTGCGGAGGTAGAACTGCCCTTCGGTGATGTAGCCCGTGTTGTCGGGCACCGGGTGGGTCACGTCGTCGCCGGGCATCGTCGTCACGGCCAAGATCGTGATCGAGCCGGCGCCTTCGAAGTCCACCGCCTTTTCGTAGCGGGACGCGAGCTGCGAATACAGGTCGCCCGGATAGCCGCGGTTGGCGGGAATCTGCTCCATCGTGATGGCGATTTCCTTCAGCGCGTCGGCGAAGCTCGTCATGTCCGTCAGCAGCACCAGCACGCGCTTGTTCTGCAGCGCGAACTGCTCGGCCACGGCCAGGGAGATGTCCGGCACCATCTGGCATTCCACCGTCGGGTCGGCCGCCGTGTGGATGAAGAGGATCGAGCGCGAGAGCGCGCCGTTGGCCTCGAGCGTGTCGCGGAACTGCAGGTAGTCGTCGTGCTTCAGGCCCATGCCGCCGAGGATGATGATGTCCACTTCCGCCTGCAGCGCGATGCGCGCCAGCAGCTCGTTGTAGGGCTCGCCCGCCGCCGCGAAGATCGGCAGCTTCTGCGATTCGACCAGCGAGTTGAAGACGTCGATCATCGGGATGCCGGTGCGGACCATCTTGCGCGGGATGATGCGCTTGGCGGGGTTCACCGACGGCCCGCCGATCGCGATGCGGTTCTCGTCCAGCTCCGGTCCGTTGTCGCGCGGCTGGCCCGAGCCGTTGAACACGCGGCCCAGCAGGGCTTCCGTGAACGACACGTCCATCTTGTGCCCGAGGAAGCGCACCTGGCCGTCCGTGGAAATGCCGCGGCTGCCGGCGAACACCTGCAAAAACACCTTGTCGCGGTCCAGGCGGATCACCTGCGCCAGCGAGGTGCCCAGCGTGCCGACCACCTGGGCCAATTCGCCGTTCATCACGCCCTCGGCGCGGACCGTGATCACGTTGCCCGCGATCTGCTCGATGCGATGGTAGACCTTATGCATGTTCCGAAACCTCCGCCAGCATCGCGTCGATGCGCTGCTCCAGTTGCTTGAATTCCGCCGCGTCCATCGGCACCAGGTTCCAGTCCTTCGTCACCGAGGTGAGCTGCAGGAACCACTTGCGCGCCGCGTCCTTGTCCGGGAAGAACACCTTTGCCGTCAGGATGCCGTGGATCTTGGCGAACACGTACTTTTGCCGGTCGGCGCCCGTCGCGGCGTCCACGTCGTGGAAGCTGTTCTGCTGCAGGTAGGTCGCGTCCAGGAATTCGCTCTTCAGGTAGAGCACGAAATCCTCGATGCTCGTGCCTTCCTCGCCGACGACCTTCATCATCTGGCTGACTTCGTTGCCCTGCCGCAGGACCTTGCGCGCCTGCGCGACCTGCTGGGCATCCACCACGCCCGGATACTTGCTCCAGCTGTCCAGCGGATGGATGGCCGGATAGCGCCGCGCATCCGAGCGTTCGCGGTTGAGGCCGTGGAAGGCGCCCACCACCTTCAGCGTGGCCTGCGTCACCGGCTCGTCGAAGTTGCCGCCCGCGGGCGACACCGTGCCGCCGATCGTCACCGAGCCCGTCGTGCCGTCCTTGAGCCGCACCACCCCGCCGCGCTCGTAGAACGCCGCGATCACGGATTCGAGGTAGGCCGGGAACGCTTCTTCGCCGGGGATTTCCTCGAGGCGGCCGCTCATTTCGCGCAGGGCCTGCGCCCAGCGGCTGGTCGAGTCCGCCAGCAGCAGGACGTTGAGGCCCATCTGCCGGTAGTATTCGCAGATCGTCACCGCGGTGTAGACCGAGGCTTCGCGCGCGGCCACGGGCATGGAGGAGGTGTTGCAGATGATCAGCGTGCGCTCCATCAGGCTCTTGCCCGTGCGCGGGTCGGTCAGCTCGGGGAATTCGCGCAGGGTTTCCACCACTTCGCCGGCGCGCTCGCCGCATGCCGCCACGAGCACGACGTCCACGTCCGCGTGCTTGCTGGTGATCTGCTGCAGCACGGTCTTGCCGGCGCCGAAGGGCCCGGGAATGCAATAGACGCCGCCGCGCGCCACCGGGAAGAACGTGTCGATGATGCGCACCTTCGTCACCAGCGGCTCGACGGGGCGCAGGCGCTCGGCGTAGGCCTTGATCGGCACCTTCACCGGCCATTCCTGCACCATCGTGGCCGCCACCTCGTCGCCGCGCTCGTTGCGCAGCTTGGCGACGACCTGGTCGACGCCGTAGGACCCCGCCGCGATCGTTTCCGTCACCTGCCACTTGCCGGCCAGGCGGAACGGCACCATGATGCGGTGCGTGAAAATGCCTTCGGGGACGGTGCCGAGCGTGTCGCCGGCCGTCACTTCGTCGCCCTTGCGCGCCTTGGGCGTGTAGGCCCACTTCTTTTCGCGGTCCAGGGCCTTGAGGTAGGTGCCGCGCTGCAGGAAGAACCCGCACTGCTCGGCCAGCTTCGGCAGCGGATTCTGCAGGCCGTCGTACACCTGCGCGAGCAGGCCGGGCCCCAGTTCCACCGCCAGCAGGTTGCCGCTGAACTCGACCGGATCGCCCACTTTGAGGCCCGTCGTGTCCTCGAACACCTGCATCTCCGCGTTTTCGCCGCGGATGCGGATGACTTCCGACTTCAGCGCGACGTTGCCCGCGCGGGCATAGCCCACTTCGCTCTGCGTCACCGGCTTGTCGAACTTCACCGTGATCAGGTTGCCGTTGATGCCCACGATTCTACCGACGTTTTCGCTCATCTTCGCCCGCCTTCGCTATTTGAAATCCGCCGCGCCGCCCGCGGCCGCGCTTTCTTCCAGTTGGGTGACCAGTTGTTCGAGCCGTTCGCGGCCCGCCTCTTCCCGCAGCGCCGCCCAGCGCGCCGCCAGCATCAATTGCACCGCGAACGCCAGCACCGCCGGCAGCCCCGTCGCGTCCGCGCGCGCCAAGTCTTCGACGTACTTCCAGCGCGCCCCGTCGAGTCCCGCTTCGCGGGCCAGCGGGCTCGCCTTGGCCAACGCGTCGGAGACTTCCTTGTCCAGCCACACGGCGTAGCCCGGATGGCTCTTCAGGAACGGCTTGGCTTCGACGCCCAGCTTGGCCCCGCGCATCTTGGCCGCCGTGTTGCGGATCTGCGCGTCGCCGGCCGCCCAGGCCTGCGCGAACGCCGAACGCCCTTCCGCCGCCCGGCCCGCCAGCACCACGTCCAGTTCCGCCAAGTCCGCGTCGCCCAGGACGCCCTGGCACTTGAAGCGGAACTCGGCCGGAGCGAACGGCGGCGGCGACTCCAGCGACAGCGCCGGGAGCGACGAAACGAGATATTCGTAGCCGCCCATCCCCGGCCCTTATTCCGCCGCCTTCTTGACGATCTGCGCCAGTTCCGGCCGCAGGAAATTCGCGAGCGACTCGGCGATCGCTTCCTTGGTGAAATCGTGGAACACCTGGCCGTCCTTGGCGCCCGCGCGGAAGCCCTGGAAGATTTCCCGGTCGCTTTCGATCTGGATGCCCGCCGCCAGCTTGTTCTGGTATTCCTTGGCGAACGCCGCCTTCACGGCCGCCGCGTCGGCTTCGCCGAGCATCGCGACGATGCCGCCCGCCCCGCCGTCCCGGGCATAGGCTTCCGCCAGCTTGAGCAACATCTGCGCCATCAGGTCCGGCGTCAGCGCCGCGCCGACCTTCGCTTCCACGATGCCGCCCACGACCTTGCCGATCGCGCCGCCGACGCTGATGAGCAGATCGCGCGCCGCCTGCCGCAGCGTCGCCCGGCCGCGTTCCGCGAACGCCGCCGAATCCGCCTCGGCCTTGGCGACCATGTCCTTGGCCTGCTTCTGGGCGTCGGCCACGATCTTCGCCGCCTTCTGCTTCGCCTCGGCCACCAGCGATTCCGCCGCCTTCTCCCCGGATTCGACCCCTTCTTTGCGGATACGCTCGATCAAGTGTTGCAGTTCTTCAGCCATGGCTTTTCCTTTGCTCCATAGAAGTACGAAAACGCCCCGCCACGATACACGGCGGCCCCGACCCCATCAACCCTAAAAAGCGGGCGCCGGCTTGCGCGCAAACGGTCGTCAGGACCGGGCCCGGAAGCGGCGGATCAGCTCGTTGGTGGAGCCGTCGTGCTTGAGCTCGGAATCCTTGCTCTTGAGTTCGGGCAGGATGCGGTTGGCCAGCACCTTGCCGAGCTGCACGCCCCACTGGTCGAACGAGAAGATGTTCCAGATCACGCCCTGCACGAAAATCTTGTGCTCGTAGAGCGCGACGAGCTGCCCGAAGGTCTCGGGAGTCAGCTGGTCGGCCAGCAACGTGTTCGTCGGCCGGTTGCCGGGGAACGTCTTGTGCGGCACGAGCTTCTCGGGCACGCCCTCGGCGCGGCATTCGTCGGCCGTCTTGCCGAAGGCCAGCGCCTCGGTCTGCGCGAAGAAATTGCTCATCAGCTTGGCGTGGTGGTCGCCGACCGGGTTGTGGCTCTTGCAGAAACCGATGAAATCGCACGGGAT
>DAOTNL010000171.1:0-5609 GCA_035450765.1 Kiritimatiellia bacterium
GGGGGGGGGATGCGGTTGTGTTTGGGCGGGCCCCGCCGCCTTGCGCGGTGGGGGAGCCAACTTTGCCTCCCACGGCGCAAGGCCGTGGGGGGGCATGAGAATGCCGGGCGCAAAAAAAGCGGCGGGCCGGAAGGCCCGCCGCGGGGAGGCGCGACGCGGATTAGGCGCCGAGCTGCCAGCGGACGAAGCGCCGGATGGTGAACTCGTCGCCCGCGGCCTTGCCGGCTTCGGCGAGGACGGCGGCGACGGTCTTGTCCTGGTCCTTGACGAACGCCTGTTCGACGAGGCAGATCTGGCCGTAGAACTTCTCGAGCTTGCCGGCGACGATCTTGTCGACGATGTTGGCGGGCTTGCCTTCGACCTGCTTGGCGTAGATTTCCTTTTCGGCGGCGACGGTCTCGGCCGGCACCTGGTCGCGCGTGATGCACGCGGGGTTGACGGCGGTGACGTGCAGCGTCAGGTCGGCCAGCAGGGCCTTGACGGCCGGGTTCTGGACGGAGGCGGCGTTCTTGCAGCCGACTTCGATCAGCACGCCCAGCTTGCCGCCGAGGTGCACGTAGCCGGCGACGGCACCGACGCCCTGCACGGCGAAGGTCACGTTGCGGCGGGCGACGATGTTCTCGCCGATCTCGGCGATCTTGGCTTCGACCTTGGCCTTGGCGGCTTCGGCCAGGCCGTTGTCGGGCACGCCGGCGGCGGCCGCGAGCATTTCGGCCACGAACGACTTGAAATTGTCGTTCTTGGAGACGAAATCGGTCTCGCAGTTGATTTCGATCATGCGGCCGGTCTGGGCGTCGGCCGAGACTTCGGCGGCGATGATGCCCTGCTTGGCGGTGCGGGTGGCCTTCTTGGCGGCGATGGCCATGCCGGATTCGCGCAGGATCTTGACGGCCGCGGCCTTGTCGCCGTTGGCTTCGACGAGCGCTTTCTTGCACTCCATCATGCCGACGCCGGTTTCTTCGCGCAGTTCCTTGACCAACGATGCGGAAATTTCTGCCATGGGATTTTCTTCTTTCTCTGAATGGGTTTTGTGGAGCTGGGGGGCGCGGGGCGCCCCCCGGCGGGATTATTCGGCCTTGGGCGCCTCGGGGGCGGCTTCGGCGGCGGGGGCTTCGGCGGCCTTGGCGGCGTCGGCGGCGGCCTTTTCGGCCTTGGCCTTTTCGCGGGCTTCGGCTTTGGCCTTGGCCAGTTCGGCCGCGCGGGCCTTGCGTTCCTCGGCTTCGACCTTGGCGCGGGCGGCGGCTTCCGCTTCGGCGGCGGCGCGCTTGCGGGCCTCTTCGGCGGCGACCTTGGAGTATTCGCCGGCGGCCTGCTGGATGGTGATGCCGACGAGGTCGGCGATCAGCTTGATGCCGCGGATGGCGTCGTCGTTGGCCGGGATCGGGTAGTCGATCGGGTCGGGGTTGACGTTGGCGTCCACGAGGGCGATGACCGGGATGTTGAGGCGGTTGGCCTCGGCCACGGCGATGGCTTCGCAGTTGACGTCCACGACGAACAGCGCGCCGGGGTTGCCCTGCATGTCGGCGATGCCGCTGAGGTTGTACTGGAGCTTTTGGAGCTCGTGGCGGATCTTGGCGACTTCCTTCTTCGGCAGGGCGTTGATGGAGCCGTCCTTTTCCATCTGCTCGATCTCGCGCATGCGGGCGATGGATTTGCGGAGGGTCTCGTTGTTGGTCAGGGTGCCGCCGAGCCAGCGGTTGACCACGTAGGGCTGCTTGGTCTGGGTCGCGACGGCCTTGAGGGATTCCTGGGCCTGCTTCTTCGTGCCGACGAACAGGATCTGGCGGCCGCGGGCGACGGTGTCGTAGATGAACTGGCGGGCCTTCTGGAGGCCGTCGAGGGTCTGTTCGAGGTCGATGATGTAGATGCCGTTTTTCTGGCCGAACAGATACTTGCGCATCTTGGGGTTCCAGCGCTTGGTCCGGTGGCCGAAATGCAGGCCGGCTTCGAGCAGGTCCTGGATGCTGACGTCCTGGCGGACGTTGGGGGTCGTCATGGTGACCATGATGGTGTTTCCTCTCTTGGGGCTTGTTCCGGCCTTCTTTGTTCTCGGCCGGAAAATCCGCTTTTGCCGCCGGCGGAGGACCGCCGACGAACTTCGCTTCCGGTTTTGCACACGCAAAACTCGGCGCGGAATCTACGGAAGGGCCCCGGGGAATGCAAGGGTTATTTGGGAAAACTTCGGGGGCGGGGGTTGACGCGGGGCGTCGTTATAACTATCGTAATAACACCATGAAGACCAAACTGCGCAAGATCGGCAATTCGTACGGCATCATCCTGCCCAAGGAAGCCCTGCACGTGCTTCAGGTCAAGGAGGGCGACGTGCTCTATCTGACCGACGCGGCGGAGGCGTCGCTGCGGATCACGCCCGGGCGGCCGGGGTTCGAGGAGAAAGCGGCCATTGCCCGCGATCTGATGCGCCGCTATCGGAATGCCCTGCGCGAGCTGGCGAAGTGAACGAGCCCGTTTGGATCGACGTGGCGGACGTTTTGTCGTTCCACGAGGTCATGCTGGGGCGCTTCGGCGGACTGCCGGGCGTGCGCGACACGGCTTTGCTGGACTCGGCCGTGAACCGACCCCGGCAGCTTTTCGCCTATGGCGAGCCCGATCTGTTCGCCTTGGCCGCGGCCGTGGCCGAGGGAATCGTCCGCAACCATCCGTTTCTGGACGGGAACAAGCGGGCGGGGTTCATGGCGGCCGCTCTTTTCCTGGAAGTGAACGGCTGGTCGTTCCAGGCCGCCGAAGAAGACGTGGTCGTGCGCACGCTGGCGTTGGCGGCCGGCGCGATCGGCGCGGCGGAATATGCGCGCTGGCTGCGGGGGGCGACGGTGCGCCCCCCGGCCGCCCCCGTGGCCAAGGTCGGCCGGAAGCCTCGCCAGCGGGCTTGAGGCGGGGCCCCGGACCGGCCGCAGGGCTCTGCTTGACGGGGCCGGGGCGGGGGCGTATGGTGGCGCGCTATTTGAACCCCTTTATTTGAAAGGAACCGTTCCCCATGAAAGTTGCCGTTGAGAACGCCGGCCCCTGCCGGAAACAGATCAAAGTGGAATTCACCGCCGAGGAAATCCAGCAAGAATACGACGAATCGCTGGCGGTCTACGCCAAGCACGGCAAGGTGAAGGGGTTCCGCCCGGGCAAGGCGCCCGTGGACATGATCCGCCGGATGTACGACAAGCAGATCCTCGAAAGCCTGCACGAGCACCTGCTCGCCAAGGGCTTCTCGCAGGCGCTCAAGGAACACAAGCTGCAGACGGTGGCCGAATACGACCTGCAGAAGTCGCCCCTGAAGCCCGGCGAGCCGTTTTCGTTCTCCCTGGCCGTGGACGTGGAGCCGGAATTCGAGCTGCCGGCCTACAAGGGCCTCGAAGTCGAAGCTAAGCAGGTGGAGATTTCCGACGACGCGGTGACGCAGGCCATCGACCGCTACCTCGAAAGCATGGGCAAGTACGAGGACCTGGCCGAGGATCGCCCGGTGAAGGAAGGCGACATGGTGGCCGTGGATTACACCGCCACCGTGGACGGCAAGCCGCTGGCCGAGGTGTCCGAGAAGGCCAAGGGCCTGGGCGCCGGCACCGATTTCTGGGTGATCGCGAACGAGGAATATTCCTTCCTGCCCGGCTTCGGCCCGCAGCTGGTCGGCCTGAAGGTCGGCGCCGCCAAGGACATTTCGGTGACCTTCGAGGCCCAGTCGCCCATCGAGGAGCTGCGCGGCAAGACGGCGGTCTTCGCGGCGACGGTGAAGAAGATCCGCGCCCGCGCGAAGCCGGCGCTGGACGAGGCGCTGCTCAAGCAGCTCGGCGCGAAGGACGAAGCCGACCTGCGCGCGACGTTCAAGAACATGCTGCAGGCCGAAGCCGACCGGCAGGAGCTGGCCCGCCGCCGCAACCTGCTGATGGAAGCGCTCATGAAGAACGCGACGCTCGACGTGCCCGAATCCGAGGCGCACGAGGAGTCCAACCGCATCGTCTACGAAATGGTCGAGGAAAACACCCGCCGCGGCGTCTCCGAGCAGGAAATCCGCGACAACATCGGCAAGATTTCCGAGTCGGCGAAGAAAGCCGCCCAGGACCGCCTGAAACTGCGCTATCTGCTCAAGCGGATCGCCCGCGAGGAGAAGATCGAAGTGGCGGAGCCCGAAGTGGCGGCGCTGCTGGCCCAGTACGCCGCGCGCTCCGGCGCGAAGTCCGTCAAGGAATGGCTCCAGAAGGCGAAGCTCAAGGAAGCCGAGGTCCGCAAGGGCCTGCGCGCCGATTTGCTGACGACGAAGACGATCGACGCCCTGATGGGGCACGCGAAGCTGACCGGCGCCGGCGCGGCGCAGAAGTAGAAGGAGGCCCGGCATGGACGAGAAGGGGTACCTGGTTCCGATCGTGGTGGAGCAGACGGGCCGCGGCGAGCGGTCCTACGACATCTATTCGCGCCTGCTGAAGGAGCGGATCGTGTTCATCGGCTCCGAGATCACCGACGACCTGGCCAACCTGGTCGTGGCGCAGCTGCTGTTCCTGCAGAGCGAGGACGCCGCCAAGGACGTCAGCGTCTATATCAACTCCCCCGGCGGGTCCGTCACGGCCGGCCTGGCGATCTACGACACCATGCAGTTCCTGAAATGCGACGTGGTGACCTACTGCGTCGGCCAGGCGGCGAGCATGGGCGCGGTGCTGCTGGCGGCGGGCGCGAAAGGCAAGCGCCACGCGCTGCCCGGCGCGCGCATCATGATCCACCAGCCCTGGGGCGGCGCGCAGGGCACCGCCAGCGACATCCACATCCAGGCCCAGGAAATCCTGCGCCTGAAGGAATACCTCAACGGCATCCTCGCCAAGCACACCGGAAAATCCGTCAAGGAAGTCGCCAAGGACACCGACCGCGACTTCTTCATGTCCGCCCAGGAGGCCGTCGCGTACGGCCTGGTGGACGACGTGCTCGGCGCGGCCCCGGCGAAGGCGTAAGCGCCATGGCCGGCAAGAAATCAAATCCGCCCGGTTCGACCTGCTCGTTTTGCGGGCGGCCGCGGTCCGCGGTCAAGACCCTCATCGCCGGGCCCGGCGACCTGAACATCTGCGACGAGTGCGTGGACATCTGCCACGCGATGGTCCGGCGGCCGGACGCCAAGGCCGAGTCGTCGCCCGCGGCGCGCCTGCAGGTGCCCAAGCCGCACGAGATCAAGGCCCGGCTCGACGAGTTCGTCGTCGGCCAGGAACGCGTGAAGAAGGTCCTCTCCGTCGCCGTCCACAACCACTACAAGCGCGTCCAGTCGCGCCTGGCGGGCCAGAAGGACGACGACGGCGTCGAGATCGACAAGAGCAACATCCTGATGCTGGGGCCGACCGGCAGCGGCAAGACGCTGCTGGCGCGGACCCTCGCGCGCATCCTCGACGTGCCCTTCAGCATTTCCGACGCGACGACCATCACCGAGGCCGGGTACGTCGGCGAGGACGTGGAAAACGTGCTGCTGCGCCTGATCCGCGCGGCGGACGGCAACGTGGCCCGCGCGGAGCTGGGCATCGTCTACATCGACGAGATCGACAAGATCGCGCGGCGGATGGAGAACGTCTCCATCACCCGCGACGTCTCCGGCGAAGGCGTGCAGCAGGCCCTGCTGAAGATCCTGGAGG
>DAOTNL010000172.1:0-5609 GCA_035450765.1 Kiritimatiellia bacterium
GCCGCCTCCGAGGCGACCATCTGGGCCAATCCTTCGTCCAGCCAAAGAGGCGGCCGCGCGGCATGGCGCTTGTAGGTCAACCAGTGGGCCAACTCGTGCCCTAGGCGGAAGGCGAGTTTCAGCGGATCTTTCCCGGGATGCAGCGCGATTTCGTCGCCCGTCTGGACGGCGAACGCTTCGGCCCGGAACAACGCCTTGGCGCGCTTGTAGAAGGGCGGGGGGGCCAGCAGGCGGATTTCCAGCCGCGCGGACTCCGGCGGCGGACCGATCCGTTCCAAGGCGGCTTTCATGGCGATCGGCAGAACGGCGGAGACGATTTCGGGAACGTCCCCGGACGAGGAGATGACGCAGGCGATTCGGCCGTCGGCGAAGTCTTGCCGAACCGTGGCGCCCTGTGCGCCGCCGAGGAGCGCCAGACCGATCCAAGACAACAAGATGACGGATATCCGGGAAGGACGGCTCATGCAAAAAGGATGGAGCGGGAGACGGGGATCGAACCCGCGACGTTCAGCTTGGGAAGCTGACATTCTACCGCTGAATTACTCCCGCAGCCAGAATCGATTTCGTTTCTACCCCAGCGGTGCCGGTCTTGTCGATAGCGTTTTGCGCGAGCGGCAGTCAATTTCCAGGCTTGCCGATGGAAATCAGCTTGAGCGCATTGGTGACAGCCGGTGTCAGCACGACGCTGTTGTTGGAAAAGACCAGTTCGTATTCGTCGGCGGGGAGAAGCGACCAGTTCCAGCCGCCGTTGGCCAGGGTGTCGGCCTGCCACACGTTGCCGGCGATGCCGTCCAGGCTGGAAACCGCGGCCACGAAACCGTCGGCGGTCAAGGCGATCGATTCGGTCCGGCAAACGAGGCCGGTGGAAGCCGCGCGAGTGATAGCGGCTTCGGCGGAATAGGTGAAAACGGGCAGCGGCGTGCCGGCGACGGAAAGCGGGCCGATGAATAAGTTGCGCTCGTCGCCGGTGCCGGCATTGTAGTTCCAGAAGCGGATATAGGCGACGCCGTAGTCGGAAGCTTCGGCGAACGTGCTTTCGAAGGATTGCCCGTTGATCGTCAGGCGGTAGTCCAAGGTGGACACCATTTCGAACGTCCCGGTCTTGGCGGCATTGCTCCACGGGAGGCCCGTGTCGTGCACGGCCGTGTCGTTGTACACGTAGTTGGTGGTTCCGCCGTGGAAATAGAATTCCGCCAGCCGTTGGCCGAAACGGTTGTGGAAGGCGAGGCCCACGGAGCATTCGCCCGGCCCATCGATGCCGCCGTTTTCGAAAACGAACGAGACCCGGTCGCCCGGCTGCAGGACGGCCGCGAACGGGCGGATGGCTTCGATGAAACCGCCGCCGCTGGCCTGCAGGGCCCAGGCCGCGGAATTGGACGCGAAGCTGCAGTAGGCGTTGGAAACGGCCAGCGAAGCGGTGGCGCCGCCGCTGATGCTCCACGGCTTGAATTTCGCGCCGCCGTTTTGGCCGTCGAACCAGCTCTGGGAAGCGGAATAAGTGGCGTTGGTCGGCGCATCGGCGGCGCCGTCGTTGGGGTTGACCGCGGAATTCGTTCCGGACACGCGCACGACGTTGACGCCGGCGGCCAGCGGCACCGCGGCGATGCTCCAGTTGGTGGCGTAGGCGATCGCGCCGGAAGCGCCGTTGAGCTGGTTGGTCCAGCGCAGGTGGCCGGTCAGCAGGTTGGCCGTGCCTCGCAACGCCAGTTCGTTCACGGCATGGGGCACGTTGGTCGCCGCCGCGGGATGGACGATGGCCACGTGGGGTTGCTCGGCATTCGCGCAGGAAGCGACGATGGCGCTCCAATCCTCGTAGCCGTTGTTGTCCCAGACGCCGGAGGCGTTGTGGAAGACGTAGTTGAGTTCCCACGTGTCGTCGGGAATGGCGTACCAGCCGCTCCAGGTATCTCCGATTTCGTTGGTCAGGGCGACGTGCTGGGCGTTCTGCCAGCCGTTGCGGCCGATGAAGAGGGTGATGGGCGTGGCGCCGTTGGTGAGGGGGCCGGCATTGATTTCATACGTGAACTTCACGGGGATGCAGCCTTGGGGAACGGCCGGGCTGTGGGAGACGGCCGCGGGCAAATCGCCGCAGCCGGCGACAGGCAGGGTCCAATCGGCCCCGCCGTTGTTGTCCCAGCGCGTGCCGCCGTCGGTGAACGACACGTTCAGCTCGTAGGTATCCTGGGGGATGGCATAGGCAAGAGTCCAGGCGCCGCCGGCGAGCGTCATCGGATGGTTCGATGCGCTGAGCCAGCCGTTGCGGCCGACGTAGGCCCAGACGTTGGTGGGGTTTTGCAGCGGGCCGTCGTGAGCCTCGTAGGAAATCGTCACGACGGTATCGCAGCCGCTGGGCGCGGCCGGATCGAACGCGACCGATGCGCTTTCCGGCGGGCGCGACTTGGAATAGATCTGCATGGAATATGCGCCGAGGTCGAGACTGGCCGTGGCGCCGGCGATCACGGTGCCGCCGACGGCCGGGCCGACGCCGCCGAACAAGGGGTCGTAGTCGGTCGAATCGGAATTGTAGAGGCAGTACCACGTGCCGGAAGAGGGGAAGGCCATGGAATAGCCCGTGCGGGCGGTCGCGGAGCAGTTGATGGCGATCACGAGATCGTCGGTGGCGCCGCCCTGATCCCAGCGGATGACGCCGACGACCTTGGCCGCGTTGTCGACGTGGTGCACGTTGACGTTCCCGTGCTGCTTGAGGCCGGCGGAAACGCCCGTCAGGTTTCGGCGCAGATGGATCAAATCGGAAAACGCCCGCACGATGCCGGCGTTCTGGTTGGTGAGGCTCCACCGCAAGGCCTGGTTGTTGGAGAAGGTGTACCACTCGTGCATTTCGGAGCCGGCGAAGATCATCGGGATGCCGGGGGAAACGAGCGCGATGGTGTGCGCCAGCAAAGACCGCTTTTTGGCCCAGTATCCGTCGGGATTGCCCGAATCGACGTCGTAGGGCAGGCGGTGCTTGTTGTTCAGGTCGCCGCAACTGTCGTGGCTTTCGGCATAGACGACCCGGTAATCGCCGCCGTTGGCGAGGTGCCAGGCCAGCACGTTCATGTCGCGGTCGGAATCGCTGGCGGCGGTGGCCAGCCAGCGGACGTCGCTTAAAAACGTATGGTCCCATTGCGACTCGAAATTGACGGGGCTGTCGAAGGCGTGGTCTTCGGCGATGCGGTAGGCGTTGTTGAATTCGTCGCGCACCATGGTGTTGACGTCCCAGAGCATGTCGCTGCCGTCTTGGTTCCAGGTGCCGCTGGCGTGCCGGATGTTGTAGACGGAGTCCCACCGGAAGCCATCGACCTTGTACTCGTCGAGGAACATGCGGATCTGGCCTTTGACGTAGTCGCGGACCTCCGCGCGGCCGTAGTCGGGCCGGGTGGAACCCCAGTCGGTGTGGGCCTTCCAGTCGTTGTAGAAGTAGATGCCGCCGTAGCCTCCGGCGGACCAGCCGTCGTACTGCCACATTTCGAGGTCGGAAGGACCGTAATGGTTGTGGACGACGTCGATCAGGACGGCCAGACCGTTTTCATGGCACGCCTTGACGAAGCGCTTGAGGCCATCGGGACCGCCGAAGGAGGATTCGATGGCGTAGGGATCGGAAGGATTGTAGCCCCACGAACGGTCGCCGGGAAACTCGTTGACCGGCATGAGCTTCACGGCGGACACGCCCAGCGCCTTGATGTAGGGGATTTTCTCGATGCATTGGTCGAAGGTGGAGGGCAGCCAGCTCTCCGCGTTGTAGGTGCCGACGTGCATCTGGTAGATGACCAAGTCGTTCCGCCAGGGGCGGTCGAACTGGGTGACGCCGCCCCAATCGAAGGACTTCGGATCGTAGACGATGGAGTTGCCGGCGGAATTGACGACGCGCCTGCCGCGCGGGTCTTTCTTGTAGGTGCCGTTGACGACGAACTTGTATTGGTCGCCGGCCTTGGCGCGGGGGACGTCGATGGACCAATAGCCGTTCCAGCTTCCGTCGGGCATGTCCTTGGCCAGCGCGGTGGAACCCCAGCCGTTGAATCCGCCCTTGATCACGACGGTGCTCGCGTTGGGTGCCCAGGTGCGGAACGTGACGCCGGTGCCCCCGGCGTCCGCATAGGGAATGGCACCGATGCCGCTGCGGGAGGATTGCGCCGCTGCGTTTCCGGCCAAGGACCAAGCAAATGCCAGCGCGGGGAGAAGCAGGCGGGTGTTCATGATCCGATCCTACCGCGAGCGAAGCGCTTTAACAACGGGAAAATCGGTTGACGAAGGCCTTTTGCGCGGGTCCCGGCGCGGGGCTTATGGTTTCCACTCGATCGGCAAGGGAACGAGGACGTAGGGGAAGGGATCCAGCACTTCTTCGAGGAAGTCCTCGACGGGCTTGGCCGGTGCGGCTTCAGCCGCCTGGGCGGCCCCGGGAAGTTCCTTGGCGGGGGCCGCTTTGGTCATCGAAACGACGTTGGGCGGGGCCGTCTTGGAATAGATTTGCAGCGAATATCGGCTCAGGTCCAGCGGCAGAGTGGTCTGGCCCGGGGGCAGGACGTAGCCCATGTCCGGTTTCGGGCCGACGTTGTCGAAATCCTTGGCATAGGTCCCCAACCCGGAATTGTAGTGGCAATACCACGCGCCCGAGGCCGGGAAACGCACGCCGTATTGTTTGAGCGGCGCGCCGGAAAAATTGGCCACGACGACCGTGGCGCGGTCCCGCGGCGCACCGGTGGCCAGCCGGGCATAGGCGACGACTTTGGCGTTGTCGTCGCAGTGCAGCACGTCCAGCTGCGCGCCTTTCAGGCCCGGCGTGAGCCCCCGCAAGTCCCGCCGCAGGCGGATCAAGTCGGCATGGGCCCGCACGATGCCGGCGTGGGTGCTTTGCGCCCGCGCCCAAGGCACCGGCGTGGAATCGCTGAAATCCTCCACGTCGTGCATTTCGAAGCCTTGGAGCAGCATGGGGAAACCCGGTACGGTCATCGCGATGCCGCCGGCCAGCAAAGCCAAGGCGCGCGCGCGCGGACTGTCCGGCGTCGCCGGGTCGATGTAGGCGGGCAACCGGTGGTGCTGGTTCAGATCGCCGGCGGAATCGTGGCATTCGGCGAAATTGACCCAGTTGAATCCATCGAGCCGCTCCAGTTCGGCCGCGAACAATTCCATGTTCCGCTGCGAATCGCCGCCGCGGACCATGCTGGACAACGTGGCCTGGAAGGCAGAATTCCATTGGGCGTCGAAGCCCACGCCGCCCCCGTCGAACGCATGGTCTTCGGCGATGCGCAGCGCGTCGGGGCGGTTTTTGCGCATCCACTCGTTGACGTCGGCCAGAACGCGGTCGCCGTCGGGATTGCTGCGCGCGCCGTTCGCGTAGTAGCGGATGTTGTGGACCGAATCCCAGCGGAAACCGTCCACCCGGTATTCTTCCAGGAACGTCCGGATGGAATCGGCGATGAACGCGCGCACTTCGGGTTTGCCGTAGTCGGGGCGCGGACCCCATTCGGTGCTGCGGCGCTCTTCGTCGACGTAGAAATAGATGCCGCCGTTTTCCGCCGGCAGGCGCTGGTCGTATTGCCACGTGGCGATGTCGCTCGGGCCGTAGTGGTTGTGGACCACGTCCAGCAGGACGGCGATGCCGTTCGTGTGGC
>DAOTNL010000173.1:0-5584 GCA_035450765.1 Kiritimatiellia bacterium
CGAAGGCCAGCAGCCGGCCGCCGACGTCCGGCGCGCGGCCGCTGATGCGGATGCCGCACAGCAGGAAGACCACGAACAGCGCCACGACGCCCACCGAGAAGAAGAGCCCGAGTTCCTCGCCGATGATGGCGAAGATGAAATCGGTGTGGGCCTCCGGCAGGTAGAACTTTTTCTGCAGGCTCTGGCCCAGGCCCGCGCCGCCGAGGCCACCGGCCACGAACGCGTAGAGCGCGTTCATGAGCTGGAAGGCTTCGCCCTGGGCGTACTGCTCCGGATGCCGGAAGGCCAGGATGCGTCCCATGCGTTCGGGATTCCTGGAAATCATCCACGCCAGGAGGCCGACGGCCGCCGCTCCCGCCGGCATCAGGAACAGCACCGGCGCGCCGGCCACGAACATCATCAGGCCGCCCGTCGCGCCGATCAGGACGGTGGCGCCGAAATCGGTCTCGAAGACGATCAGCGCGAGCAGCGAGCCGAGGATCGCCCCCGGGATCAGGAGCCCGCCCACGACTCCCCCGCGTTCGCGGCGCTTGGTGCCGTACCAGGCGGCCAGCGCGTTGATCGCGGCGAATTTCGCCAGCTCCGACGGCTGGAAACTCAGCCCCAGCGGCAGGTGGAGCCAGCGGCGGCTGCCCTTGACGGTCAGGCCGATGCCCGGCACGTAGACCAGCGCCAGCAGCACCAGCACGACGCCCAGCACCGGCCAGGCCGCTTTCAGCCACACGCGGTAGTCCACTTTGGCGCCGACGACGGCCGCGACCAGGCCCACCACCAGCCACGCGACCTGGCGCTGGACGAAGTAGTACGGATTGCCGGCGATCTTTTCGCCCTGCGGTCCGCTGGTGCTGAACAGCATCACCAAGCCGAAGACGACGAGCACCGCCACGACCAGGATCAGGATCACGCGTGCCGACACCGGGGACTTCCTTTCGTAAAAAACGCCCGGCCTTCCGGGCCGGGCGCGCGACACCATGCCCCGCAGGGCGGATGGATTACATGCTGGGGGGAATCTTGATCGTCTTGTTGGGGACGACTTCCGCGCCGGGCGCCAGGCCGTTCACCTTGCGGATCTCGTCGGCGCTCACCACGAACAGCCGGGCGATGCCTTCGACCGTGTCGCCTTCCTGGACGTTGTAGTCCAGCATGGCGTCCTGGAAGCCGCTGGCCGCCGCGGCCTCGGGCGCCGGGACGACTTCCGGCACCGGCGCGGGCAACGGCGCGACCGCCGGCTCGGCGGGCGCGGCTTCTTCGGCCTTCTTCTCGGCCTTCGGCTCGGACTTCTTTTCCGCCTTCTTCTCGACGGCCTTCTCTTCGGACTTCTCGGCCTTCTTGGCGCCGGGGATGACGAGCTTCTGGCCGGCGCGGATCTTGTTCGCATCGGTCAGGTTGTTGGCGGCCATCAGATCCTTGGTCTTCACGCCGTGGGCGACGGCGATCTTCGAGAGCATGTCGCCGGGCTTGACGACATAGACGTCGCCGGACGCGGTCGCCTTGGCTTCCGCGGACTTGGCGGACTTCTCGGCGGGTTGCGAGGAAGACGGCTTGGAGTAGTCGGGCAGGATCAGCTTCTGGCCGATGCGGATCTTGTTCACGTCGACGATGTTGTTGAGTTCCTTGAGTTCCGCGGTCTTGACGCCGTGGGCGGCGGCGATCTTCGAGAGCGAATCGCCGGGCTTGACGACGTAGACGTTTTCGGCGGAAACGGACGTCTTCACCGGCGCGGGCGGGACGGGCGGCTGCAGGACCGGGAACGCCACGGGCGCCGGCACGGGCGCGACGTCGACGGACGGCGGCATCGGGGGGACGGGCGCGGTTTCGACCGGCGCGGGAACGACGACATCGGACTCGGTGCGCGTGCTGACGCAACCCTGCGTCATGACCACCGAACCAATCACCGCCACGTGGACGGCCACGATCATACCGGCAACGACAGATACCCTCATCTTGAGACTCCTTGCTTCTTTCAAAATCGACTTTTTTCGACGTACGGCGCGGATTATGCCCCGCCCCTCCCCGGGATTCAACCCTTTTCCGAAGCCAACCGCCGGAAGGCGTCGCCGCGTTCGCCGTAGGCGCGGAACTGGTCGTAGCTGGTGCAGGCGGGCGCGAGCAGGACGGTCTCGCCCGGCGCCGCGGCGCGGCGCGCGGCCGCCACCGCGCGGTCCAAGGTGCCGCAGATTTCGCACGGGACCGTCGCGCCCCAGGCGGCGGCCATCGCCGCCGCCGCCTCGCCGATCAGGAACGCGCCGCGCACCCGTTCCCGCAGGATCGGGACGGCCGCCGAAAAATCGGTTTCCTTCGGCCGGCCGCCGGCGATCAGCCAAACCGGCCGGTCCTGCATGCGCACGGACGCGACCAGGGCCGAGAGGTTCGTGGCCTTGGAATCGTTGACGTAGCGCACGCCGCCGGATTCCCCCACCGGCTCGGCGCGATGCGGCAACGGCCGGAACGCGCGCAGGGTTGCGGCGATGGTCGCGGCGGGAACTCCGGCGGCCAAGGCCGCCCCGTAGAGCGCCGCGGCGTTGGGGCCCAGCACTTCGTTGTCGAAATAGGCGCCGGCCACGTCGATGCCGGCTTCGTCCCGCGCCGCGAGGCGGTGCGGCGCATGGCGGAAATCGCAGGCGGCGTCCGTCCCGAACGTCCGCCACGCCCCTTCTCCGCCCGACCATTCCCGGAACCGCGCCTGCCATTCCGGCGGCGTCAGGGCGAGATCGCCCGCGCGCTGGCGCGCGAACAGCCGCGCCTTGAGGCGCGCATAGGTTTCCAGCGTGCCGTGCCGGTCCAGATGGTTCGGCAGCACGTTCATCAGCACGGCGACGTCCGGGCGGATTTCCGCGCAGGTCTCGAGCTGGAAGGAGCTGGCTTCGATCACGAGCCAGGCGGCATCCGGCGCCTCGAGAACGGCTTGGCAGACGGGCAACCCGTAGTTGCCGCAGGGCACGGCGCGTTGGCCGGACGCCTCCAAGCATTCGGCCAGCGCCTTGACCACGCTGCTCTTGCCGTTGCTGCCCGTCACCGCGATCGTCCGGCCGCGGAACCGGCTCCAGCCCAGTTCCATCTCCGAAAGCAGCGGAATCCCGCGGCGCCGGACTTCGGACAAAAACGCGCCGTCCGCCGGCAGGCCGGGGCTGACGACGGCGACGGCGAATTCCCCCGCCGGGGGCGCGTCCGCGCCCAGCGCGACGGCGCATCCGAGCGCTTCCAGCGCCGCCGCGGCGCGCCGGCTTTCGGGCGCATCGCGCCCATCGACGGCCAACACCTCGGCGCCTTCCGCGCGCAGGAGGCGCGCGGCGGCGACGCCGCTGGCGCCGAGCCCGCACACCATCGCCCTGATCGTCGCCGCCATCGCCCGCTCAGCGCAGTTTCAGCGTCGCCAGGCCCAGCAGGGCGCAGACGATCGAGACGATCCAGAAGCGGATCACGACGGAGTTTTCCGCGGAATCGGGCGAACGGCCCTCGGCCTGGGCGCGCTCCTTGGAAATGATCTCGAAATGGTGGTGGATGGGCGTCATGCGGAACGGGCGGCGTTCCGGCGGCAGGCCCTGGCCGGTGAACCGGCGGTAGAGCCGGCAACTGGCGCGCTGGATCAGCACGCTGGCGGCCTCGCCCGCGAACACCAGGCCGACGATCAGCAGCGTCAGCTCGTGCTTGATCAAAATCGCCACCATGGCGATCGTGCCGCCCAGCGCGAGGCTGCCCGTGTCGCCCATGAACACCTTGGCCGGATAGGCGTTCCACCAGAGGAAGCCGAGGCCCGCGCCCAGCAGGCAGCCGCAGAACACGGCCAGTTCGTGCGCGCCGGCGATGGAAGGCACCTGCAGGTAATTGGACATGATCGCGTTGCCCGCCACGTAGGCCAACACGAGATAGGCCGCCGACACGGAATTCATGCAGCCCGCCGCCAGCCCGTCCAGGCCGTCCGTCAGGTTGACCGCGTTGGTCGTGCCGACGAGGACCAGGAACATGAACACCAGCGCGCCCGGCACCGTCAGGTCCGCCACCACCGGCGCCTTGAAAAACGGCACCATCAGCTCCCGCGCGTGGACGCGCGTGCCCGGCACCGCTTCGATGGCGGCGAACGCGATCGCGACCCACAGTCCCTGCAGCGCCAGCTTCTGCCATTCCTTGAGCCCGTCGGAATTCCGGCGCTTGAGCTTCAACCAGTCGTCCACAAAGCCGATGCCGCCCATGAACAGCATGGTGGCCAGCGCGATCCAGACCTGCGGATTCGCGGTTTCGCACCACAGCAACGCCGCGACCAGCGTCGTGAAGATGATCAGCAGCCCCCCCATCGTCGGCGTGCCCTTCTTGCCGTGGTGCATGATCCGGGCCATTTCCGGATCCTGCCGCACGATCTGGCCGATCTTGTAGGCCCGCAACTGGCCGATCATCCAGCGCCCCAGCAGCAGCGACAGGAAGAACGCGGTGCCCGCGCCCATGACCGCGCGGAAGGTGACGTAGCGGAAGAGGTTCAGCGGCGTGAACAGGTGGGTGAAGGCGGACAAATAGTACAGCATGGCTCAGCTTTCTTGCTTCAGCGATTCCAGGACGCGTTCGATGCGCACGCCGCGCGAGGCTTTCAGCAGCAGGGCGTCGCCGGGACGCAGGCGCGCGCGCAGCCAATCCGCGGCGGCGGCGGCGTCCGGCGCGGCGCAAATCTTGTCCGCGGGCCAGCCGCCGGCGCGGAGTCCCGCCGCGAGCGCCTGCACCGCGGGTTCGTCGGCCGCCTGCCGCGGCACGAGGGCCACGCCGGACCAGTCGCCCGCCGCGACGGCGCGGCCGACGGCTTCGTGTTCGGCGGCCTCGCGGCCGCCCAGTTCGAGCATGGGGCCTAGGGCCAAAAAGCGGCGGCCGGCCACGGGCCACGGCGCGAACGCGGCGAGCGCGGCGCGCACGCTGACGGGGTTCGCGTTGTAGCCGTCGTTGACGGCGGTCCAGCCGCGGACGGCTTCCACCGCCCAGCGCATGCCGACCGGGCGGTACGCGGCCAGCGCGCCGGCCAGCGCGGCCCACGCCGCGCCGCATTGCCGTGCCGCGGCCACGGCCGCGAGCGCGTTGCGCGCCATGTAGCCGCCCGGCGGCGGCACCGGCAGGTCGGCGCGCTCCCCCGTGGCCTTTTCGCGGACGCGCAGCTCGCCGGACGGCAAGATTTCCCCGAAATAGTCGGCGGCGGGATCGGCCAGCGAAACCGCCACGACCGGCGCGGACGAATGCGCGCGCAGGACCGGAAAGAATTCGTCGTCGCGGTCCAGCACCGCGAAACCGTCCGCGGGCAGTTTTTCCAGCAGCGCGGCCTTTTCTTCCGCGATGGCGCGGACCGATTCGAAAAACTCGATATGGACCGGGCCGATGGTCGTCATCACGGCGGCGTCCGGCCGCAGCACGTCGCGCAGCGCGGCCATTTCGCCGGGATGGCTGATGCCGGCCTCGAGGACGGCGAACGCGCAAGACCGATCCACGCCGAGCACGCTCAGCGGCAGGCCGATCTCATTGTTGAAATTGCCCGCGGTGCGCGCGGTCCGGCCGACGGTCGCCAGCAAGTCGGCCACGAGTTCCTTCACGGTGGTCTTGCCGACGCTGCCGC
>DAOTNL010000174.1:0-5541 GCA_035450765.1 Kiritimatiellia bacterium
GGGGGCGGGGGCAACCAAATCGTGGGGGCGGGCGGGCGGGGCATCCGTGCGGCCGGCGGGCTCGCCGGCATCCGGGGCAACTGGGTGGGGTGCGCCAGCAACGACGGGCTGTACGTCTATGGCGGCTGCGGGACGGGCATCGAGGTGTCCGGGGGCGTGAGCAACGCGCTGTATCGCAATTTCGTGGTGGATTCCGCGGGCGACGGCATCGTGCTGTCCAACTGCCCGGCCGCGCAGGTGATGGATTGCCGCATCGGTGTCTGTCCGCAGGATCTGATGCGCGCCAACGGCGGGCGCGGGCTGGTCTTGCACGGTTCGCCCCGAAACGACCTGTGGGGCAACTGGGTGGTGGGCTCGGGGCTGGAAGGCGTGTGGCTGTTCGATTGCTCGGACACGGAAATCGTCGGCAACCGGATCGGCTACGTGCCCGAGCTGGGCCTGTGGCGCTACAACGGCCTCCACGGCCTCCACGTCGTCAACAGCTCGAACCTGACGATCGGCATGCGCCAGGAAGGGCTGGAAAACGTGGTGGCGGGCAACGGCGGCCACGGCATTTTCATCGAGCGCAGCGAATGGCAGGCGCCGGACAGCGCGTGCGAGGGCACCCGCATCTTCGCCAACTGGATCGGCCACTGGCACGGCACGAACCAGCCGAATTCCGGCAACGGCATCTTCCTGTACGGCGTGAGCAACGCCTGGATCGGCGGCAGCACCGACACCTTCGAGGGCAACCACGTCGGCGGCAACGGCGAGTCGGGCATCCGGCTTTCGGCGTGCCGCGAAGTGCAGGTCTACAACAACGACGTCGGCGTCTATTTCAGCCTCCACGGCAACCAGGCCATTCCGAATCTCGACGGCATCCGCGGCGACGGGCTGGTGGATTGCGTCATCGGCGGCGAGGAACAATACGAGCACAACTACGTCTCCGGCAACCTGCGCGACGGCATCCATGTCGGCAACGAGACGACCACGCCGTCCAACAATATCGTCCAGGGCAATTTCGTCGGCGTGGACTCGACGGGGCTGGAGGCGATTCCCAACGGCGGAGACGGCATCCACGTCGTCGGCGACCACAACTGGATCGGCGGGGCCATGGGGCCGCTGGGGGGCGACCGGGCGGGCAACGTGGTGTCGGCCAACGTCTCCAACGGCCTGGTGGTCGCGGGATGGAGCAACAGCGTCGTCGGCAACTACGTCGGCGTGGACGACACCGGCAACGGCCGGCTGGGCAACGGCCTGCACGGCATCGTTTCGGCCTGTTCCTACGGCTGCATCGGCAATCCGGCGTGGGGCAACGTGGTCGGCGCAAACGGCGGCCACGGCATCTTTCTCGCCGGCGCCGGGATGAGCAATTGGGTCCAGAACAACCGCATCGGCGTGGGGCTCAACGGGGCCAGCGACGTCGGCAACGGGCTGAGCGGCATCGCGGGCGAAAGCATCGGCGGCGTGCTGATCGGCGGCACCGGCACGAACGAGGCGAACGTCGTCGGCAACAACGGTTTCGGCGGCATCCGGATCGCGAACGACTGGGGCGGCAACCGGATCGTCGGCAACTGGATCGGCCTGCCGCCGACGAACCTGTCCTTCCGGGCCAATCTGGGCGCGGGCGTGCGGATCGAGGAGTCCACGGCGGCCAACTACGTGGTCAGCAACCGGATCGACGGCGCCGCCGGCGTGCAGCTGAGCCACACCTTCTGGCAGTGGATCGAAGACAACCGAATCGGCTTTGATCCGGCGTCCGCCTTCGTTTCCACCCAATTGCTCGTCGGGATCGACGTCCAGAACGCGGGCGGCAACCGGATCGGCGGCGACCGCGGAAACGACGTCGGCGCGGCGCAGGACGCCGGCATTTCCATTTCGTTCTCTGACGACGCCGAGCTGGCGCAATGGGGCCAGCCGAACCGCGTGGAAGCCAACCGCATCGGCACCGGACTCAACCAGGGCGGTGCGGTCACCAACGCGGGCGACGGCATCCGGCTGCAGAATGCGCGCCGCAATCTGATCGGCAGCGCGACGGGCCCCAACTGGATCGCCAACTGCCAAAACGGCATCGTCGTTTCCTTTTCGGCCAGCAACGACGTTTGCGGCAACCTGATCGGGCTGGCGCCGAACGGATCCGCGCCCGGCAACCGCGGCCACGGCATCCGCATCGAGACCTGCGTGGCCGACGAGGTCGGCATCACGTCCGGCAGCACGACGAACGAGGCCGGCAACGTGATCGTGAACAGCGCGGAGGACGGCGTGTCCGTGTTCCATTCGTGGCGGATCGGCATCGCGGGCAATACGATCGGCCACGAGCCGGGCGAGCCGGTGGCGGAGCCGAACCGCGACGGCGTGAACATGACCTTCTCGTCGAACTGCCTCGTCGGCCTGTTCAGCGCGGGGCCGGTGCAGGTTTTCCGCGGCAACGCCATCGCGGGCAATCTGCGCTACGGCGTCTACGACGGGTCCGGGCTAAGCAACTGGATCGGCGGAAACGCGATCGGCGTCATGGCCGACTTCGCCACGCCGCTGCCCAACGGCGGCGACGGCATCCGCCTGGTGGAAACGGTCGGCGACGAAATCGGCAACGGCTGGATGGAGGGCTACGAGGACGGCTACAACGTCGTTTCGTGCAACGCCTCCAACGGCATTGTCCTTTGGAGCGATTCGGGCGAACGGGCGGCCGACGTCCAGGGCAACTTCATCGGCACCGATCCGTCCGAAACGCGGACGCTGGGCAACGGCGGAGCCGGCATCGTCGTCGAAGGCTCCGGCGGCAACCGCATCGGCTATGCCTGGGAGGACTGCAAGAACGTGGTCGTCGACAACGGCCAAGCAGCGGTTCGCCGGCGCGGAGGCGCGGCGCGGCTGATTCCGCCCAACGTGTGCGGCATCGAAATCCGGGGGAATGCGCCGACCAACGAGCTGCTGGGCAACTACGTGGGCGTGACGCGCACGGGCTTGGCGATGGGGAATGCCGGGCACGGCATCTGGGTGTCCAACGCGCCGGCGGCCGTCGTCGGCGGGGCCGGCGTGAACTTCGCCAACTGGGTCGGCGCCAACGGCGGTTGCGGCATCCGCATCGAAGGTCCTTTGGCCGCCGGGGCCAAGGTGCTGGCGAACCGCGTCGGCGTGGCCCCGGACGGGATTTCCGACCGCGGTAACGCGGAGGACGGCATCGTGCTCTTCGCCGCGACGAACGTCATGGTCGGCTACACGGGCACGCGGGGCAACGTGGTCGGCTTCAACCGCGGCCACGGCGTCGTGGCCGTCGAATGTCCCGGCGCGGAGTTCATCGCCAACCGCCTCGGCGTGGACGCCAACGCGACGGCGCGGCAGGGCAACGCCGGATGCGGGCTGCTGGTGTCCAACTCGCCCGACTGCACGTTCGCCGGCAACGCCATCGGCGCCAACGGCGCGGAAGGGCTGCGCCTGTCCGGGCCGTCGTGCGCCGGGGCCGTCGTCTCGAACAACCTCGTCGGGATTTCGGCCGACGACGCGATCGATCTGGGCAACGCGGGCGACGGCATCGCGCTGCGCGGCGGCGACCGTAACCAGGTCGTGGGTTCCAACGTCGTGGCGAAAAACTTCGGGCACGGCATCGCGGTCTACGTCGGGGCGCGCAACAGGATTTTGGGCAACCGCGCTTTCGGCAACGCGCTCGCCGCCATCCACGTGGCCACCAACGAACCCGGCATGGAACCCAACGAGGGCATCCGGCCGCCGGTTTTCACCAACGCAACCACCAACGCGCAGTTCCGCGGCACGTTCGCGGGCAAGACCAACGAAGAATACGTGCTGGACGTCCACTACGCCTGGTTCACCAACGCCAGCGGCGCCCAGGCCCAGTTCCCGCTGGCCCGGACGAATTTCCAGACGGGGGCCAACGGCACCGCCGTTCTGGACGTCGCGCTGGCCGTGCCCGCGCCGTTCGGCAGCTGGCTGGCCGCGAACGCCACCGACACCAACGGCAACTCGTCGGCCTTGTCCCCGCCCGTGCGCGTGGTGGACGACGCCTTTGCCGCCTGGGCCGACGAGCGCGGCGTGCCCGTCTATCCCGATGGCCATCTCGACGACGACGGCTATTCCAACTTCGATGAGTACGTGGCCGACACCGATCCCCGCGACGGCGGTTCGTTCCTGCGCATGAACTGGGACGAAACCGGCGCGAACGTGCCCAACAGTTCAACGGGACGGCACTACGTCGTCGAAGGCTGCACCAATCTGCCGCTGGGCGTGTGGACCGCGCTCACGAACTTCCCGGGCACGGGCGGAAATTTCGTCGTCCAGGCCCCCCGCGATTTGATCGGCGGAGACCCGTTGGCCTTCGGGCTGCGGGTCAAGGCCGGCCTGCCCCCATAGCCGGAATTTGGCCAGTTGGGCGACGACGTCCGCCCAAGCCTGGCGATCTGCGTCAGTCGTTGCGGCGTCCGCCGAGCAGGCCGGCCCGCATCAGGTAGTAGAGGAAGGTCAGCAGCGCGCTGACGGCGGCGGCCACGTAGGTCAGGAAGGCGGCGGTCAGCACCTTGCCGGCATCCTCCTGTTCGGCCTGCACGACAATTCCCGAGGAGACCATCAGGCGGCGGGCCCGGGCGCTGGCATCCCATTCCACCGGCAGGGTGACGATCGAGAACACCACGCCCACGAAAAACAGGCCGATCCCGGCGTAGATCAGCGCCGGGTGGTGGAGCAGGAATCCGAGCATCAGGATGACGTAGGACAGGTAGCTGCCGATCTGCGTGACGGGCACCAGAGCGTTGCGGAATCCCAGCCAGGCGTAGCCCGAGGCGTGCTGCAACGCGTGCCCGGCTTCGTGGCAGGCCACGCCGACGGCGGAGAGGGAGGAAGTGCCGTACACCTCGGGCGAGAGGCGCAGAACCCGGCTGGATGGATCGTAGTGGTCGGACAGGAATCCTTGCGTCTGCTCCACCTCGACGTCGTGAAGGCCCTGCCGGTCGAGCAAGGTGCGGGCGGCCTCGGCGCCGGTCATGCCGGAGGCGGGTTCGACCTGGGAATAGCGGGCAAAACGGGACTTGGTCAGCACCGTGGCGTAGAGCGACAGCAGCAGCGCCGGCAGGGCGAATACGATGTAGGCGGGATCGAAGTACATGGAATCACCTTGGCCCTCTTATACCATGTCGGGCTGGGCGGGTGAAGTGTCGGCATATTTGTGCAGGATCGACAAGTCGGGCCCATCCTTGACTCCCTCCGTTGCCGAGGAGTAGCCTTGCTTTCGTCAGGAAAGGAAACAGCCATGAACGAATTGATCCAGCAGTTGGTGTCGCAGTTGGGCGTGAACGCCGATCAGGCGAAGGGCGGAGCGGGGTTGCTGTTCAAGGTGGCGCAAAGCAAGCTGGGCGGGGATTTCTCGAAAATCACCCAGGCGCTGCCGGCCGTGACGGACCTGATCAAGGCCGCTCCGGCGGAAGGGGGCGCGTCCAAGCTGCTGGGCGGGCTGGCCTCGGCCATCGGCGGCGGCAAGGCCGGCGGGCTCGCCAGCCTGGCTTCCCTTGCGGGCGGATTTTCCCAGCTCAAGCTCGATCCCGGGATGATCGGCAA
>DAOTNL010000175.1:0-5532 GCA_035450765.1 Kiritimatiellia bacterium
AAGACCCATCTCTTTCCGCCCGAACGCATTGAGAACAAGGGCTGGACCACCCCCGGCCACCATTACCCCGTCTTCCGCACCGAGATCGGCACCATCGGCATCCACCTCTGCTACGACGGGGACTTTCCCGAGGCGTCGCGCATCATGGCGGTCAAGGGCGCCAGCATCCTGTGCCGGCCCTCCGCCCTGATGCGCAACTTCGAGATCTGGGAGGCGAGCAACAAGATGCGCGCCTACGAAAACCACGTCTACCACGTGGCGGTCAACGCCATCGGATCCGACGCCGCCCATACGACCTATTTCGGGCATTCCATGATCGTCTCGCCCATCGCCCAGACCCTCGCGCTCGGCCGCGCCGTGGACGACCTGATCTACGCCGAAATGTCCCCCGATCCTCTCCAGCGCGTCAGCTACGGCTCCGACGCGCCGATGCTCTTCGACCATCTCGAAGACCGCAACGTGCAGGGCTACACGAAGGAACTCTTCGCGCCGGCCGTGTCGCCGTTCAACCCGGCGAAACGGATTACCCGAAAACGCAAATAAGGCGTGCCTTTTCCGGGGAGCCTGCCTATCCTGCCTTCCCATGATGCGTAGCCGATTCCAGCGGATGGCCGTGGGCTTGGCGCTCGCCTGCGCGGCGGCGCTGCTGGCGGCCCCGGCCGGCGCCCAGGAAACGCAGGGGCCCGACGACTCCCCCGAAGCCCTCTACCAGAGCGGCATGAGCCGCTTCCTCGCCGGCGACTACGAGAATTCCGTTCCGTTCCTCGAACAGCTCGTCAAGGTCTTCGGCGCCGAACCCGAACTGCGCACGCAGATCGATCTGGCGATGTACGCCAAGGCCTGCGCGCTCTTCAACCTCGGCCGCAGCGCCGACGCCATCAAGGCCTTCGAGGAGTACGTCGCGAAGTATCCCGAATCGAAATTCGCCGACGAAGCCATGTTCCGCATCGGTTCGGCGCAGCAGCAGCTCGAGGAATACGAAGCCGCCGTCGCCGCCTACCAGAAGCTGCGCTCGACCTTCCCGCGCTCGGCCTACTCCGAGGACGCGATGTTCCAGATCGGCATCTGCCGGCTCATCCAGGAGCAAAGCGCGCTGGCCGCGGCCGCCTTCCAGGACTTCATGCGGCTCTACCCCGAAAGCCCCCTGTGGACGCAGGCCGGCGCCTTCTGCGCGCGCGCCACCTTCGACGACGGCAAGGGCGCCGAGGCCATCGCCCTGCTCGAGACCATCGAAAAGCGCCCGCGCACCTGGTCGGTCATCACCTACTGCAACTTCCTCGCCTTCGAGATCGGCGATTTCATGTTCGACGACACCGAATACGAGCAGGCCCTCAAGGCCTACCGCCGCGTGAAGACCCGCAAGGCCCTCCTGGGCCACATGCGCAACTACGTGGCCGCGCTCGAAGCCCAGCTCGCCGCCGTCCAGAACGCCCGCCCCGACCCGCGCGACATCCGCTCCCGCTTCCAGCAGGAACGCCGCGTCGCCGCCGAACTGGCCCAGGCCCGGGAAATGGCCGGCAAGCTCGAAGCCCTCCCCGACTACGACGCCAACCTCTACCACCGCATCGGCCGCTGCTTCTTCAACGTCGACCGCTTCTGGGAAGCCCGCGCCGCCTTCACCCGCGTCGTCGCCATCGCCCAGGACGAAACCGTCCGCGAAGCCGGCCACTTCGATCTCATCCTCGCCATCTCGCGCCTGCGCCGCTTCGACGACCTCGTCATCGAGGCCGACCACTATCTGTCCACCTACGATCCGCAGGGGAAATGGGAATGAGCGGGCGAATCAGAGGTCGGAGGTCCGAGGTCCGAGGTCCGCTGGACCTGCAGGGCGGAATATCCAATATCCAATATCCAATATCCAACCGAACAAGTCTGATCCGGAAAGCTTCCAGCTGTTCATTTGGACATTGGGCATTGGACATTGGACATTGGATATTGAGATTTTCTTGCCTCGCGGTCCTGCTGTGCGCCGCCCCGCGGCAAGCCCAAGCCGCCGCCAAGTGGGAAAAACTCGAGGATTGCGTCCTCGCCGACGGCTACATGGACGGCGACAGCTTCCACGTCCGCGCCAAGAACAAGGACGTCATCATCCGCCTGTATTTCGTGGACACGCCGGAAAGCGACAAGACGCACGCCGAGCGCAACGAAGACCAGGCCGCCTATTTCGGCATTTCCGACGCCCACGTCGTGCCGCTGGGCGTGGCCGGCAAGAAATTCACCCAGAAAACCCTTTCCGGCAAGAAATTCACCGTCTGGACGCGCTGGGAAGACGCCCGCGGCAGTTCCCAGCAGCAGCGCTTCTACGGCGTCGTCAAGATCGGCAAGGAAGACCTCGGCGAACTGCTCGTGGCCAACGGCCTCGCGCGCGTCTACGGCGGCTCCACCGTCCTGCCCGACGGCACTTCCATCGACGCCCAGTTCGAGCGGCTGCGCCAGCTCGAGCGCCGCGCCAAGGCCAAGCGCCTCGGCGGCTGGGCCAAGAAGAAGAAGCTCGCCAAGGACGGCGACGTGGTCAAGGCCGACGACGCCGAAGGCATGTTCGACTTCGCGGCCGAACAGGCTCCCGTCCCCGGCGAAAAGCCCGTCTGGGTCGTGGAAGAGGAAGAAATCGGCGTCTACGCAGACAAGTGGCCCAACGTGCCCACCGTCGCCTTCCTGCGCGCCGAGTCCTTCGTCAACCGCGAGCTGTTCGAGGACGCCGAGATCGAGATGCGCAAGCTGACGCGCCGCTTCCCCGAGCATCCGCAGAAGGCGCGCATCGAGTTCTACCTGGCGCTGTCCATCGCCATGCAGGAGCGCTTCGAGGAAGCCGTCGCGCTCTTCAAGGCGTGGCTGCAGGCCTATCCGGACCACGTCCTCGCCCCCGACGTCCAGTACTGGATGCCCATTTCCCTCTACTACGACGGCAAGTACGAAGAGGCCCTGCCCTACTTCGACGCCTACGCCGCGAAAAACCCCATGAGCGTCTACGCGCCCGAGGCCACCTACCGCGCCGCGTGCTGCCGCTACGCCCTCGAGGACTACGAACGCTGCGCCGCCGACACCCTGAAATGGCTCGAACAGAATCCCGACCACTACTTCCGCCGCGAGGCCGCCATCATGCGCGGCGACGCCCTCGCCGTCCTCGGCGACTTCGCCGGCGCCAAGGAAGCCTACCGCCTGTCCATGAATCCCGCCGCGGGCCCCTTCTACTACATGGCCCTCACCCAGATGGCCCGCATCCACAAGGCCCTCGCCGAAACCAACGACTTCATCCAGATGTCGCAGGAATACGTCCAGTACATCAAGGACATGCCCGACGACGGCAACGTCGTCGACGCCGCCTACAACGCCGGCTGGGCCCTGCGCCAGATCAAGCGCCCCGACCAGGCCCGCATCCTCTACTGGCAGATGATCGAGCGCCACGGCAACACGCCCGCCTGGGAAGGTTTCGACCTCATGCTCGCCGATCTCGCCGGCATGTATCCGCGCGGCACCGACGAATACGCGACCGAGCTGCGCGCGCGCTACGACAAGGCCCTCGCCGGCCAGCGCCTGACCCTCGCCGCGCGCCTCGCCTGGGCCGAGGCCCAGATCCTCCCCGCCGACCAGCAGGCCCGCCAGCTCGCCATCTTCGCCGGCCGCTTCAAGCCCGAGTATCTCGGCGCCGAAACCCTCGTCTGGCTCGGCCGGGCCTGGATCGAAAACGGCATGCCCGACTCCGGCATCCCCCACCTCGAACTCCTCCTCGAGAAGTATCCCGACTCCCGCCACGTGCCCGAGGCCCACATGCTGCTCGCCCAGCAGGCGCTCGAACACAAGCAGTACGACGTCGCCCTGCTCCACGCCCAGGCCGTCCTCGACAACGCCGCCGAGATCCAGTTCATCCTCGAAGCCACCTTCTGCCGCGCCGAAGCCTTCCTCGGCCTCAAGCGCCACGGCGAGGCCATCAGCGACTACAACGCCATCCTCGCCAACCGCGCCGCGCCGCGCCGGCTCAAGCCCGAGGCCCTCCTCGGCATCGCCGCCTGCATGGAAGCCCAGGAGGAATACGCCCAGGCCATCGCCTACTACCAGCGCGTCTACGTCCTCTACGGCGCCTACCGCAAGGCCGTCATCCAGGCCTATCTGCGCAGCGGATCCTGCTTCGAGAAGCTCGGCGACAAGACCGCCGCGCTCAACACCTACCGCGAATTCCTCGAAAGCGATTTCTCGGCCGGCTCCGCCGCGGCCGCCTACGCCCGCCAGCGCATCGCCGCCCTCTCCGGAGGCGCGCCACAATGAAAACCTCAATGTCCAATATCCAACGCCCAATATCCAACCGAACAAGTTCGATCCGGTTGAACTCCCGGCTGTTTACTTGGACATTGGACATTGGACATTGGACATTGGATATTCTCCGGTCCCTGAACGTTTTTACGTTCTACGTAAAATTCCGCGAAAGTTTTTACGTTCTACGTAAAACGTCCTGGGCCGCCCTCGGGCTCGCCGTGCTCGCCCCGCTCGCCGCCTCCGCGCAGCTCGGCCCCTGGCCCATCCAGACGAAGCAGACCGCCTTCGAAGCGTCGATCGTCAAGCGCGACAAGGACATCCTCTGGGTCGAGCGCAAGTCCGCCGACGGCGCCCGCTCGCCGCAGATCGGCCTGCCCGTCGCCGACGTCGTCCAGATCGGCATGCCCCGCCCCGCCCTTTTCGACGCCGTCGAGAAAATCCGCACTTCGCCGGCCGCGACGGACGCGCAATTCGCCGCCGCCCACGCCGCGCTCGACAAGATGATCCTCCAGCTGCGTCCCCTGCGCGACCTGCCCGGCATCCCCGCCAACGAAGCCATGGTCGCCAAGGGCCGCCTGTACGACGCCAAGGGCCTCTGGCGCGAATCCACCCGCCTCTACGAAGACGTCGTCCTCAAGGCCGCCGGCACCGCCGCCGCCACCAACGCCCGCATCCTCGCCGGCATCGCCTACGCCCAGGGCGGCGAGTACCATTCCGCCGTCGAATACCTCGGCGGCATCCCGCTGCCCGAGGAAGACGAGGAAATCCTCTCCAAGCTCCTCTTCGCCCTCGGGGATTCCTATTTCGCGCTCGGCAACTACGACAACGCCCTGCTCTCCTATCTCCCGCTCGTCGTCTTCTATCCCTACGTCTACGACAACGAATCGCGCGGGCTCGCCGCCGCTCTCGCCTGCTACGCCGAACTCAAGGAATGGGAGCCGCTCTACCGCTCCATCCAGGAAATCCAGAAGAACTATCCCGCTTCCCCCGCGGCGAAAACCGCCGCCGAATTTCTCGAGAAATACAAGCAGGAACTCATCGACGCCGGCCAGTTCGTCGATGCCGCCAAGGTGACCTCCGCCGATGCGCCCGTCGCCCCGCAGGCGGCCACCGAAGAGACCAAGGCCGAATGAAATCTTCAATGTCCAATATCCAATGTCCAATGTCCAATGTTCAAGTGGGCCGCCCAATGGACGCCGGCTCTGACTTGGTCGGTTGGACATTGAATATTGGACATTGGATATTCGGATTTATGTTTCGTTTTCAAGCGCTCAAGCCATA
>DAOTNL010000176.1:0-5517 GCA_035450765.1 Kiritimatiellia bacterium
CCAATCCTCGTGGCGGACGGGGAGGCGGTTCAAGCGGGCCTTGAAATAGCGCCAGTTGGGGAGGTGGCGGTCCATCAGGGCGACGAAGCGGGGGCCGTGGGACCGTTCGAGGACGTGCGCCATTTCGTGCACGACGATGTATTCGAGGCATTCCCGGGGTTTCTTGGCCAGCTCGCTGTTCAGCCGGATGGTGCGTCGGCGGGAATTGCAGCTGCCCCAGAGCGTCTTCATCTTCTGGATGAAGACCTTTTCCACCTTCACGCCCAGCACGGGCTCCCATTTCGCGATCAGGGGGGCGGAGGCATCCCGGATCTGCCGGCGATACCAGTCCTCCATCACGGCTTGGCGCTGGCGGACCGTTGAACCCGGCCGGACGCGCAGGACCAAGGAATCGTGCTCCAGCGTCACGGCCGGAGCCCGGTCTTCTTCGGCGACGTGCAGGCGGCAGCGGGTGCCCCAGGCCCAATGGGTTTCCAGTTCCTTGTATTCCCGCGGCGGTTCCCGTTCCTGACTGCGGATTTTGGCCTGCTGCTTGCGGATCCAGCCGATCTTGGAGATGGCGAACAGCCGGATGGCTTCCGCCGACAACCTCGCCGGCGCCGAAATCTTCACGTGGCCGTCGGGCGGGTTGACGCTCAGGTGCAGGTTCCGGATCGGCTTGCGCACCACGGCCACCGCCAAGTCTCCCAGCTGGAGCACCGCGGACATCAGTATTCCACGTTCTGGACGAGGATGTTGAAGATGCGCAGGACCACGCCGTCGTCCTTCAGTTCCCGGAACAGCACGCGCTTGATTTCGCGTTCCTTGACCGGGTTGCCGCGCCAGGCGTCCGCCTTGACCCCGTGCACGGCCTCATGGACCCGCAGGGCCAGGGATTCATCGCGGTCGAGGTTGTTGTAGAGCGCCCGCTGGCCGGGGGTCTTCAGGGACTTGGGCGTGCCCGGGTCCTTGCCTTCCTCCACCTGCCGTTCCAGCTTGGCGATCTCCTGCAGGTACTTCTCGTACTGGATGGCTTCGGCGCGGCGTTTCTGGATGATCTGGGTCAGCTGCTTGGACATCTTTTCGAAGAATTCCGGGTCGGCGAGCTGCTTCTGGATGATCTTGCTGCGGATGTTGTTTTCGATGGTTTCGGCGGCGGCGTTGCGGTTGCCCCCGACGGCGGACATCCGCCGCAGCAGCTGCTCCGACAGGCCGGACTGTTTCAGCATCTCCATCAGGCCCTTGTCGCCGACCTGCGGCAGGGGCTTGGTCTCGTCGGCGGCGATGTAGTTGTTGATCAGGTAGCGCATGTCGGCTTCGTAGGCCTTCAGGTCGAGGCTTTCGCCGCTGGCGTTGCGGACGGCGTTGCGCAGCAGCTCGGCGTTCCGGGCGCCATCCTTGAAGCCGGCGGCCTCCTCGGGGGAGTAGCCGGCCTCCGCCAGCGAGTCGGCCAGATTGGCATAGGCGCGGACGTAGGCCGCCGCCGACTGGTAGAACTGGGTCCGGCGCGCTTCCGTCTTCTTCAGGTCGTCCGGATTCTCGGGGTCGCCGCAGAAATAGCGGATGTACCGCTGTTCGTCCTTGGGGGCGGGCACCGGTTCGCACAGCAGGAGGAAGGCTTGCCGGGCCTGTTCCAGGCGTTCTTTGCCCAGCTCCAGGCGCTGCTTCAGCAGCACTTCGGGATCGGCGCCGGCGGTGGAATGGTCCAGTTCGGAGGTATAGACCGCCATGGCGCTGGCCATCTTCTTGAACAGGTGCTTGTAGTCCACGACGTAGCCGAAATCCTTGTCCTCGCCGTCCAGCCGGTTGGTGCGGCAGATGGCCTGGAACAGGCCGTGGTCCTGCATGAACTTGTCGATGTAGAGATAGGTGCAGGGCGGGGCGTCGAACCCCGTCAGCAGCATGGAGACCACGATCGCCAGCCGCGTTTCGCCGGGGTTCTCCTTGAACGCCTTCTTGGCGTCCTTTTCGTAGGTGGCGGCGACGGACAGGCCGGGGCGGGCGTCCAAGCCGGCCAGCAGCTCCTTGTAGACGGCGTGGATGGCCTTCAGGTCCGTTTCGTTGTCGGCGCCGGTGTCCTCCTTGGTCAGGTTTTTGGACTCCGGGTCGTAGGAAGTCACCAGCACGCAATGGCCCTTGAGGGGGGTGTCCTGGAACAGCTTGTAGTACTGGCAGGCCTCGTAGATGCTGGAGGACACCAGCATGGCGTTGCCCCGGCCGCTGGCCAGGCGCGGCTTCGTCTCGAAGTCCAGGACGACGTCCTTGACCACCTGGGCGATCCGCGACTTGGAGCTCAGCACCATCTGCATCGTGCCCCACTGGCGCTTCAGCTCGGCCTTCTTCCAGTCGTTGAGGCCCTTGGTCTTCCGCTCGAACCACTCGTCCACCTTGTCCGGGGAAGTCAGGCGCTGGTCGATGTCCCGCGGCTCGTAGGAGAGATCCAGTACGACCTGGTCGGCGACGGCCTCGTTGAACTTGTAGGTGTGGATGTAGCGGCCGAAGACCTCGAAGGTGGTCTGGCGGTCGGCCTTCAGCAGGGGGGTGCCGGTGAAGCCGATGAAGACCGCGTTGCGGAGCATCTTCTTCATCACCTTGTGGAGCCGGCCGCTTTCCGTGCGGTGGCACTCGTCCACGAACACGAACAGCTCGCCGACGGCCGGGCTGGGCGCTTCCTCGATTTCCCGGACGTACTGCTCGAAATTCTCCACGCCCCGCGTGCCGAACTTGTGGATCAGGGAGCACAGCAGGCGCGGGGTCTTCTGGCCCAGCTGCCGCATCAGGTCCCGGCCGCTGCGGGTGCGGTGCATGGTTTCGCCGGCCGCCTCGAAGACGTCCTTGATCTGCCGGTCCAGCTCGTCGCGGTCGGTGACGATGGCGACGCGGGCGTGCGGGTTGTTCTCCAGGATCCACTTGGCCAGCAGGACCATCACGATGCTCTTGCCGCTGCCCTGCGCATGCCAGACGATGCCGCCCTCCCGGCGCCGGACGTGCTCCTGCGCCGCCTTGATGCCGAAATACTGGTGGGGCCGGGGCACCTTCTTCTTGCCGCCGTCGAACAGGACGAAATCCCGGACCAGCTCGATGAACCGCTCCTTGCGGCACATCTGCGCCAGCCGGCGGTCCAGCAGGATGGCCAGATCCCCGCCGCCGTCCTCTTTCCAGGTCAGGTAGTGCTTTTCCGGCGTGCCCACGGTGCCGTAGCGCAACCCCTCGGCATCGCTGCCCGCGAACAGGAACTGGACCGTGCCGAAAAACCACTCGTTGTAGTCCGGGCTCTGGTTGGAGATCAGCTGCCGGATGCCCTCGCCGATGGACACGCTGCTGCGCTTGAGCTCGATCAGGCCCAGGGCGATGCCGTTGACGTAGATCGCGACGTCCGGCCGCCGCTCCCGGTTGCCGCACAGCGTCACTTCCTCCGCGATGGCGAAATCGTTGTCCTGCGGGTTGGCCCAGTCGATGAAGTGGACGGTCTCGTGGTGCTTGCCGGCGGCCGTCTGGACCTTGGCCCCGTAGCGCAGCAGGGAATAGACGGCCTGGTTGCGCTCGTAGAGGCTCTGGCGGCGGTGCTCGGCCGCGTGGTGCAGCTGCCGGATGGCCTCGCCGATCTGGGCGGGGGCGTACTTCTTCCGGGCCAGATACGCCTTCAGCAGGTCGTCCTCGACGTCCCGGTTGTTGACCCGGTCGGCCCAGTTGCCGAGGTAGTCGTAGCCCAGCTTGTCGCGGAACAGGGCCACGACCCGGTCCTGGGTGGCGCGCTCGGGTGGGACGGGGGAATTCATTGGATGGGGGCCGAAAGCTTGGAGATGGCTTGCAACCGGTCCAGCAAAATCGGCAGACGCTGCTGGCTGGCCTCATCGCTGTCGAGATACCCCGGCAACGCATCGACAAACCCCGGCAACCCCAGCAAACGGCGGATGCCCGTGGAAACAAACGTCCGCAGGAATTCATCCTCATCGGCGAGTTCGGCCGCCAGCGAACCGCGTCCGTCCACCACCGTCATTATGTCCTCCAAGTCGTGGCTGCCGTAGAAGTCGCCCTTGCCGCGGTCCTCGAACGCAACCAGCTTGGTGGCGACGAAGCAGGGCGCGCTCACGACTCGAACGGCGACATGGCGCAGGGTCTTGATACCGGCGGTCCGAAGGGCATGCTCGAACCAAGGGTTGCTCCTCTGCCCGGCGGTGTCCTTGGCCGGCATGACGTCCACCTTCGTTCCTTGGTAAAGCCAGCGGCAAATGGGCGCGCCTTCGGACGTGTCGTGGCGGAAGCCGAGTTGCCGCAGTTGTTCCTCCAGCGCGGTGTATTGGATGCGGGTGACCACGGCGGCGATCGCGTCCACGTCGCCCGTCGGGCGCAGGGTGGCCAGATGCGGATGGTCGAGCAGGAATCCGACCGCGACCCCGCCGGTGAAGGCATAGGAGACGCGGAGTTGATCCAGCTGCTTCGCCACCGCCGCAAGGGCGTCCAGATCAACGGGGCGCATGGTAGGCGAGCCTCTTGCGCACGATGTTTTCGGCGATCTCTTGCTCACGGGCCCGGCCGGCGCCGCGCAGCGCGTCGGCCAGCACCAGCCACTCGTACAGCTTGGCATCCCTCTGCGCGGCGCCGGGCGCAGAGCGGCACAAGGGCTTGATTTCCAGCCCGGCCCGTTTGCCTTCCGGGTGCGGCCAGACCGGCAGATCGGGATCTTCGTCCGGCGTCCCAAAGAACTCGGCCATCGGGGGGGCGCCAAAACCCGTCGGAATGCCGCGGGTCCGCCTGCCGGGACGGACGGGAAAGACGTACTTCAACCCATGGATCAGCAGTTCCGCGATCGCCGCTTGAATAGGAATGCCGGCCTCGGGGCGGATCAAGCCTGCCAGCCGGGCCCGGTGGAAGGCCTGGTTGGCCTCGGATGCGCTGATTCCAAGCTCCTGCCCCAGTTGCGCGAAGGTGCAATCCAGCTTCCCGTTGGCCAGCAGTTTCAGAACGACCAGGATGTCTTGCGGCTTCAGATTCATATAGATACGCTATTCGCGAACAGAAAATGAGTCAAGTGTAAACGAGATCGAATGTTCACCCCATCGATTACCCCACTTTTCACCCCACTTATCGCCCAACTCATCACCCAACCAGACCAGATCGGCAAAACAAAATTTGCGGAGGAAATGAGCCACTCTGGCCATGACTCTGGCCGCGACTCTGGCTGTACGCTGCTGAATATGCGCTTCATTTCAGCCTTTCACCAACTTGAAGCTGATCTGGTAGCGGTAGAAGGTGATGGACGGAACGGAGGCGAGCGCCCAGCGGAGCTTTTGGTCGTCCTCGTGCGCGATGATGACGCCTTCCACGGTCTGGTCGGGCTCGGCGATCTCTTCCTTGATGTAGCCCATATAGCGCAGCACCTGGCCGACGACCACGTCGCTGGCCCGCCCGCGCTTGAGCTCCACCACCAGCAGGCGCTTCTTGTCGCGGCTGATGGCCAGCACGTCGATCGGGCCGGCATCCGTGGCATACTGCTGGCCCACCGGTTCGCCGTCCTCTTCGAAGATCGTGAACTCC
>DAOTNL010000177.1:0-5460 GCA_035450765.1 Kiritimatiellia bacterium
ACATCCTGTTCATCTGCGGCGGCGCGTTCGTCGGGCTCGACGACATCATCAAGCGCCGCGTGGGCAAGGGCGTGATCGGGTTCGAGAGCGAATCCGAGCAGCGCAAGAAACCCAGGGCCAACCCCGTCCTGCCGGCGGTGGAGCCGGAAGACCTCGTGAAGTTCGGCCTGATCCCCGAATTCGTCGGCCGCCTGCCGATGGTGGCCGCGCTCGAGGCGCTGACGGAAGACGACCTCGTGCGCATCCTGACCGAGCCGAAGAACGCGATGATCCGGCAGTACCAGAAGCTGCTGGCGATGGAAGGCGTGGAGCTGGAGTTCACGCCGGCCGCGCTGCGCGAACTGGCCCGCGAGGCCGTCCGCCGCCAAACCGGCGCGCGCGGCCTGCGCGCGCTGCTGGAAAACATCATGCTCGACGTGATGTACGAAGCCCCGCGCCGCAAGCGCGCCGGACGCTGCGTCATCGGCGACGACGTCGTGCGCGGCCACGAAGCGACCGTTTCGGAACCGCGGCCGGACGCCAAGCCGCTCGACCAGGCCGGCTGATCCCCATGGCCGCCTCCGCCCAAAACCTGCGCGCCGCGGCCCGCAGGTTTTTTGCTTTCGCGGCGGCGGCGTTGGCGGCAGGCGCCGCCGAGGCCCGCCTCGTGGACGTCGTGGTGCTGAACACCACCGATCTGCACGGGGCCATCTGCCGCTCCCCGGGCGTCTACGCCGAGCGCAACGACGGATCCCTGCTGCAATGCGCCGCGCTCGTCCGGCGCGAGCGCGAAAAATCGCCCGATCTGCTGCTGCTGGATTGCGGCGACGTCGTCCAGGGCACGGCCGCCAGCTTCCAAACCCGCGGCGGCATCATGGCCGTCGCGATGAACGCCATGGGCTACGACGCCTACGTCCCCGGGAACCACGAGTTCGACTGGGGAATCGACGCGCTGGCCGGCTTCATGGACCGCATGCAGGCGCCGGCGCTGGCCGCGAACCTGGTGGCGGGGCCGGAAGCGCCGGCCGCCTTCCGCCGCGTGCTGCCGTACGTCGTCAAGGAAATCGACGGCGTCCGCGTGGCCGTCGTGGGCCTGACCAACCCGAACATCCCGAACTGGACGCGCGGCACCGCCGAGGCCGGGCTGGAGTTCCTCGATTCGCGCCGCGCGCTGGAGCGGACCCTCCCGCAGGTGCGTCGCGAAAAACCGCACGTGATGATCCTGCTGGTGCACCAGGGGCTCCTGCAGCGCGACGACGCGGCCAACCAGCTCAACGCCATCGGCCGGCGCTTCGGCGAGTTCGACCTCATGCTCGGCGGCCACCTGCACATGGTGTCGACCAAGACGCAGGTCGGCAAGCTGACCTTCGGCCAGGCCGGCGCCGGCGCCGAGGGCGTGCTGCGGGTCCGGCTGACCTTCGACACCGTGAAGAACGCCGTGACGGACAAGCAGATCGAATTCCTGCCCGTGGATCCGGACTTGCCGGAAGACCCCGACATCTACGCCCAGGTCGCCGGCGACCTGGCGCGGGCCGACGAGTGGCTGGGCACGGTGATCGGCCGAACCAAGTCCGATCTGGTCGCGTCGCTGGCGATGCCTGGCCTGTGCTCCGTCCAGCAACTGCTCTGCGCCGCCATCGCGGAACATACCGGCGCCGACGCCGTCCTGCACGGCATCCTGACGATGAACGGCGTGCCCGCCGGCGACTTCCGCGTGGCCGACGCCTGGAAGCTCGTGCCCTACGAGAATACCGCGGGCGTGCTGCGGCTGACGCCCGGTGAAATCCGCGCCATCCTCGAAGAGAGCCACGCCTATCTGGGCACGGAGCGCTACTTCGGCGCCTGGGGCCTGCGCTACGAGCTGCATCCCAAGGCGCCGTTCGGCCGCCGCATCCGCAAGCTGCGCGACGCCGCGGGGAACCCCATCAACGGCAAGAAACGCCTCCGCGTCGCGCTGAGCAGCTACCATCTTTCCGGCGGGGGCGGGCGTTTCCCGACCGTCGCCCGGCTCGCCGCCGATCCCCGCTGCCGGCTCGAGCCGGTGGACGAACCCGTCCGCGACCTGGTCATGGACTACGTCCGCCGCCACCGCGCCATCGACGTCCCCGACGGCACCAACGCCGTCGTCGTCCTGCGGGAACCCCGCGCCTGGCACCGGCGGAAGTAGCCGCCCGGCTCGCCGCGGCGGAGTTTTACGTAGTACGTAAAACTCCGGCAAAGTTTTTACGTTCTACGTAAAACCGCGCGAAAGTTTTTACGTTCTACGTAAAATTCCCCCCGGAGCGGCCCGCGCCCCGGACCGCCGGCGGGCATCTTGGACTTCCCAAGGGCGGGGATTTTCCGTAAGGTGTCCTATCGAGTCTTTTTAGCGAGGAAACAGGCATGAAGGTATTGGTGACGGGCGGAACGGGGTTCACGGGCAGCCATTTGACGCGGCGGATGCTGGACCGCGGCTACGAGGTCGTCGTTTTGGACAACCAGAAGGGGTTGTTCGACGACGAATTCAAGGCGCGCGGCGCGAAGATCATCTACGGCACCGTGACGGACGAGAAGGCGCTGGCCGAGGCGCTCGACGGCGTCCAGGTCGTGCACCACCTCGCCGCGGCGTTCCGCAAGGTCAACATGGCCGACCGGGTCTACACCGAGGTGAACCAGGGCGGTTTCCGCCGGCTGCTGGAGCTGGCGCGCGAAAAGGGCGTGAAGAAGATCGTCTATTGCAGCACGCAGGGCGTGCACGGCAACATCGAGAATCCGCCCGGCGACGAGAATTCGCCGATCAAGCCCGAGGACTACTACCAGTTTTCCAAGTACCAGGGCGAAGAAGTCGCGCAGGAATTCATCAAGCAGGGCATGGACATCACGATCCTGCGGCCGACGGCGCTCTACGGCCCGGGCGATCCGGGGCGGTTCCTGATGATGTACAAGTGGGTCCAGCGCGGATTCTTCCCGTTCTTCGGCGACGGCAAGGTGTTCTACCACCCGGTCTACGTCGAAAACTTCGTGGACGCGCACGAGCTGGCGGCGGAAAAGCCGGCGGCGAAGGGCCAGACCTACATCATCGCCGACGCGCAGTACTACTACATCAAGGACATCGTGGCGATGATCGCCGAGGCGATGGGGCAGCCGTGCAAGTTCGTGCATCTGCCCTTCATGCCGCTGTATTGGGTCAGCGCGGTGGTGGAATTCCTCTACAAGCCGCTGCCGTGGGATCCGCCGCTGTTCCGGCGGCGCGCGGACTGGTACCGCCAGAACCGGGCGTTCAAGATCGACAAGGCGCGGCGCGAGCTGGGCTACGAGCCGAAGGTGGGCCTGAAGGAAGGGCTCAAGATCACGGGCGACTGGTACCGCGCCAACGGCTATCTGAAGAAGTAGCCTCCCATGTGCGGCATTTGCGGATTCAATTGGCGCGACCCCGGGCTGGCGAAGCGGATGACGGACGTCATCGCGCACCGCGGCCCGGACCAGGACGGCATCTGGTGCGACGAGCACGTTTCGCTGGGCCATCGGCGGCTGAGCATCATCGATCTGTCCGAGGCCGGCCGCCAGCCGATGCGCAACGAGGACGGCGCGGTCCAGGTCGTGTTCAACGGCGAGATCTACAACTTCGCGGAAATCCGCAAGGACCTCGAAGCCAAGGGCCACGTCTTCAAGAGCCACTCCGACACCGAGGTGATCATCCACGGCTACGAGGAGTGGGGCTTCGACGTCGTCCACAAGTTCATCGGCATGTTCGGCATCGCGCTGTGGGACGCCAAGAAGAAGCGCCTGTGGCTGGTGCGCGACCGCATCGGCATCAAGCCGCTGTACTACTACCACAAGAACGGCCGGTTCCTGTTCGGGTCGGAGATCAAGTGCATCCTGGAAGATCCGCAGGTGGCGCGCCAGGTGAACCACGCGGCGCTCTACGCCTATCTGGGCTTCGAATTCGTGCCGGCGCCGGAGACGGCGTTCGCGGACATCCATAAGATTCCGGCCGGCCACTGGGCCGTGCTGGAAAACGGCCAGCTGCGCGTCGAGGAATACTGGGACCTGAAGATGCCCGAGCGGGGCGTGGTCCGGTCCGAGGGCGAAATGGTCGAGCGCATCCGCGACCTGATCGACGACGCGGTGCGGCTGCGGTTGATTTCCGACGTGCCCTTGGGCGCGTTCCTGTCCGGCGGGCTCGATTCGAGCACGATCGTGGCGATGATGCGCAAGCACAACCCCGGCAAGCTGCAGACCTTCACGATCGGCTACGAGGACGCGACGTTCAGCGAAACCGAATACGCCAAGGTCGTGGCGGACCATTTCGGCACCGAACACCGCGTGCTGATCATCGACAAGATGGACGAGGCGTCCATCGAGAAATCCATCTGGCATCTCGACGAGCCGATGACGGACCTGTCGTCGATCCCGCTGATGTTCATCTGCCAGAAGGCCAAGCAGTACGTCACCGTGTGCCTGAGCGGCGAGGGCGGCGACGAAGTGTTCATCGGCTACGACCGCTTCAAGGCGGCGAAAATCGCGGGGTTCTTGAACTTCCTGCCGAAGTGGGTGCGCCACGACCTGGTGGGCAAGTGGGCCAAGGGGCTGGAAGACCGGCCCGAGAAAAAAGGCCCGATCAACATGTTCAAGCGGTTCATCGAGGGTTCGCTGCTGCCGGAAGAGGCGATGCACCTGCGCTGGCAGTACTTCATGGATCCGCGCCTGGAGCAGCACCTGTTCACCGCCGCCTACAAGGCGCAGGTGCCGTTCGACCCGTTCGCGCGCGTCCGCGCGTACAACGCGAAATGCGCGTCGAAAGACGTGGTGAACCGGCAGGCCTACCTGGACACGCGGTTCATGATGAGCGACAGCGTGCTGATGAAGGCCGACAAGATGAGCATGGCCTCGGCGCTGGAAATCCGCGTGCCGCTGCTGGACCACCGGCTGGTGGAATACCTGGGCACGGTGCCGGGCAACCAGAAGCTGCGCGGCATGACCACCAAGTACATCTTCCGCAAGGCGCTGGAAGGCATTTTGCCGAAGGAAATCGTCTGGCGCGGCAAGCAGGGCTACAGCCTGCCGGTGAAGAACCTCCTGCGCACGCAGCTCAAGGATTTCATGGTCGCGCTGCTGCACGAGTCGCCGCTCATCCGCGAGGATTTCGACGTGGCGTTCGTGGACCGGCTGATCGACGAGCATCTCTCGATGAAGCAGAACCACAACCACGTGCTGTGGGGCCTGATGAACATCGCCATCTGGCACCGGCGGTTCTTCCGGAACGGATGAAGAGATGTTCTCACGGAGATTCACAGAGGTTCACGGAGGGGAATCCAGATTGAAAACTCTGTGGATCTCTGTGAGAGAAAAGGCTGTTGAGGATTGAATTATGGCCGAATCCGCGGAATTCAAGGTCAAGGAAATCACGAAGGGCTCCGCGTTCGGGGCCTATCGCGCGCTGATGTACGGGGACATGGGACTGGGCCAGATCGTCTGGGCGGAGATCCTGTACACCTTGAT
>DAOTNL010000178.1:0-5449 GCA_035450765.1 Kiritimatiellia bacterium
CGCGATGTCGTCCGTGAATGAAGCGATCGTCCGGGAATATCTGGAAGCGCTGGGGTTCCTCGTGCGCCAGCCGCGGAAGTACCAGGTCGTGGCACGTTCGAAGAGCGTCCACGAGGAAATCGATTTGTTGGCGGTGAATCCCGCGATCCGGGCCGGGCAGCCGCTGCCGAAGGCCAAGATCTGGGGCGCCGCGGAACTCGCGCAGGTGTCCTGCGCGGTCGTGGCGGTGCGCGGCTGGCACACCGAAAAGTTCACGGCGGCCATGCTGGCGAGCTCGCCGGAGATCTACCGGTTCGCGGAACCCGAGGCGATCCGGGCCGTCGAGGCCGAACTGGGCCAGGCCGCGCCGGCCAAGATCCTGTGCATGGCGGACCTGCCGACGGATCCGGATCCGCGCGCCGAGGCGCTGGGCTTTTTGAAATCGCGCGGCATCGACGGCGTGATCCTGTTCCGGCCCATGCTGCTGGAACTGGCCGAGCGCCTCGACGTGAAGAAGACCTATGAAAAGTCCGACCTGCTGCAGCTGCTGCGCATCCTGAAGAACTACGATCTGCTCAAGAGCGGCCAGCTCGACCTGTTCGCGCAGGTCCGCCGGCGCAAGTCGGCGTCGGCTCCGCCGGACCAGACCGCGATCCTGCCCGCCGCCGCGGCGGACGAAGGCAGCGCGCTGGACGATTGAGGCGGCGGGGGAATCCATGGCGATGAACGCGCGCGCGGCCTATATCGTGCTGAACCGGATCGAAGGGATCGGTCCGGTCCGGACGCGCGCGCTCGTGGAGGCGCTGGGCTCGCCGGAAGCCGTGCTGGAAGCGTCGCCGGCGGCGCTGGCCGCGGTGCGCGGCATCGGGCCAAAGGTAGCCGACGCCATCGTCGCGCAGCGCGCGGGCCTCGACGCGGCGGCGGAAGAGGCCGCCGCCGCGAAGCTCGGCGCGCGGCTGGTGACCCCGGTGGACGCGGAGTATCCCGCGCCGCTGAAAAACATCTACGATCCGCCGCTGTGCCTCTACGTGCGCGGCACGCTGGAAAAGAAGGACGAACAGGCGCTGGCGGTCGTGGGCACGCGCCGCGCCAGCCACTACGGCGCCGCGCAGGCCGAGCGCCTGGCCTATCTGGCCGCGCAGGCCGGGTTCGTCATCGTCAGCGGCCTGGCCCGCGGCATCGACACCGTGGCGCACCGCGCCGCGCTGAAAGCCGGCGGCCGCACGCTGGCCGTGCTGGGCGGGGCCATCGACAAGCTGTATCCGCCGGAAAACCGCGAACTGGCCGAGGAAATCGCCGCGCACGGCGCGTTGATCAGCGAGTTTCCCCTGGGCCGCGAGCCGGACCGCACGACGTTCCCGTACCGCAACCGGATCGTCAGCGGCCTCTCCAAGGGCGTGCTGGTGGTCGAGGCCGGACTGGACAGCGGCGCGATGCAGACCGCCGAACAGGCCCTGGAGCAGGGGCGCAGCGTGATGGCCGTGCCGGGCCGCGTAGACTTGGAAGGCTCCCGCGGGCCGCACCGCCTGATCCAGAACGGCGCGCGGCTGGTGGCGGACCTGCCGGACATCCTCAAGGAATTCGAGTTCCTGTTCCCGCCGGACGAACAGGCCCGCCTGGCCCGCCGGCAGGACGCCCGCCAGCGCCTGACCTTGGCGCCGCCCGAGGCGCGCGTGGTGCGCGCGCTCTGGCCGGAACCCGATCTGGATTTCGACGTGCTGCTGCGGAAGACCGGCTTGTCCTCCGCGCAGCTGATGACGTTGGCGATGCAACTGGAAATGAAGCGCGTGGTGCGCCGGCTCCCCGGCCGGCGGCTGGCGCTGCTCGACGAAATCCGCGCGTGGGATCCGCCCGCCGCGGAAGAAACCCCTTCATAGAAAGGACAGGAACGAAATGGCGAAGACACTGGTGATCGTGGAGTCTCCCGCGAAGGCGAAGACCATCAACAAGCTGCTGGGCAAGGACTACGTCGTGAAGGCCTCGATGGGCCACGTGCGCGACCTGCCGGAACGCGCGCTGGGCGTGGATCTGGAAAACGGCTTCGCGCCGCAATACGTGCCCATCAAGGGCCGCGCGAAAGTGCTCTCGGAACTCCAGGCGGCCGCCGCGAAGGTCGACCAGGTCTTCCTGGCGCCCGACCCCGACCGCGAAGGGGAGGCCATCGCCTGGCATCTGCGCGAGGCGCTGAAGAACAAAGTCCCCGCCGACAAGTTCCGCCGCGTGACCTACAACGAAATCACCGCCGCCGCGATCCGCAAGGCCTTCTCCGAGCCCGGCGAAATCAACCAGCCGCGCGTGGACAGCCAACAGGCCCGCCGCATCCTGGACCGGGTGGTGGGCTACAAGGTCAGCCCGATGCTGTGGCGGCGCATTCCGGGCGCCTCGAGCGCCGGCCGCGTGCAGTCCGTGGCGCTGCGGCTCGTCTGCGAGCGCGAAAACGCCATCCGCGCCTTCCAGCCCGAGCCGTACTGGATTTTGGGCGTGAAGGCCGCCAAGCGCGTGGATCCCCGCGCGCCGTTCACGGCCCACCTGGCCAAGATCAACGGCGAAAAGGCCGAGATCAAGGACGAAGCGCTGGCCCAGCGGCTCGCGGCCGAACTGAAGACCCGCGAATTGCGCGTGGCCGACCTGATCGAAAAGACCATCCGCAAGAACGCGCCGCCGCCGTTCATCACCAGCAGCCTGCAGCAGGCGGCCAGCAGCGCGCTGGGCTTTACGCCGTCGCGCACCATGCGCATCGCCCAGAAGCTCTACGAAGGCGTGGACCTCGGCCACGGTTCGGCCTCGGGCTTGATCACCTACATGCGCACGGATTCGTTCTCCATCGCGCAGGAAGCGCGCGAACAGGCCAAGGAATTCATCCTCAAGGAACACGGCCCGGAGTTCCTGCCCGAGACGCCCAACGTGTTCCGCAGCCGGTCGAGCGCGCAGGAGGCCCACGAGGCCATCCGGCCGACCGATCCGGCCCGCACGCCCGCGAGCCTCAAGGACGTGCTCGAGCGCGACGACTGGCGGCTCTACGACCTGATCTGGCGGCGCTTCATGGCCAGCCAGATGGCCCCGGCGCGCATCGCCCAGCGCACCGCCGAAATCGAAGCCGTCGGCGCGGGCCCCGACACGTTCCAGTTCCGCGCCACGGCGTCGGAACTGACCTTCCCCGGCTTCATGCGCGTGTCCGGCCAGGAACAGCGCAAGAAGGAGGAGGCCGAAGGCGAGAACGGCGACGAAGTGGAAAACCTGCCGCCGCTGGAGAAGGGCGAGGGTCTCGACGCCCTCGAATGGCTCAGCGACCGCAAGGAAACCCAGCCGCCGCCGCGTTTCACCGAAGCGTCGCTCGTGAAAGTGCTCGAAGAAAACGGCGTGGGCCGGCCCAGCACCTACGCGCAGATCATTTCGACCCTCCTGGCCCGCAAGTACGTCGACCGCGAAAAGCGCGCCCTCGTGCCCACGCCGCTCGGACTCAAGGTGTTCGACTTCCTGATCGCCAATCTCGACGCCCTGTTCGACGTGCAGTTCACCGCCGGCATGGAAGAGCAGCTCGACGAAATCGAAGAGGGCAAGGTGGGCTGGACGGACATGCTCTCCGCCTTCTACGCGAAGTTCCAGGAATGGCTGGGCGCGGCGCGCGGACCCGCCGCCGACGCCGGCGCGGTCGAGAAGATGCTCGCGGCACTTTCCGCGGTGAAGGAGTGGCAGCCGCCGATGAAGCGCGGCGCCAAGACGGTCTACAGCGACGACAAGTTCGTCGAATCCATCCGCCGCCAGTTTTCCGAAAAGAAGCGGCCCATTTCGGGCCGCCAGCAGGACGCGCTGGCGCGGCTGGTGTTCCGCTACAAGGCGCAGATCCCCGGCGCGGACGCCCTCATCGCCGATCTCAAGCTGGCCGAGCCCGCCGGCGACGCGGAGCGCAACGCGCCGCCGCGCCAGGAAACGATCGGCAAGCTGGCGCTGCTGGAAAAGGTGGAGTTCGATCCGCCCCGCAAGTTCGGCAAGAAGGTCTACGACGACCGCGAATTCTGCAACTCCCTGCGGAGCCAGGTGTCCGGCGGCAAGCGGCTTTCGCCCGCCCAGATCGCCTATCTCGACAAGATCCTGCGCAAGTACTCGAAGCAGATCCCCGACTTCGACAAGCATGCGGAGGAGCTGGGCCTGGGCGCCGAACCGGCCGGGCCGTCGGAAAGCCATCTCGGCGAAATCCTGGCCCTGTTCGAAGGGGTGCGGGAATGGCGGCCCGCCGCGACCCGCAAGGGCCGCACGTGGGACGACAAGGAATTCCTGACTTCGCTGAAGACCCAGTTCGCCCAGCGCCACCAGCTGTCCTTCAAGCAGGTCGGCGCGCTCAAGCGGCTGGCGATGTTCTACGCCGCCCAGATCCCGGACTACGCCGGCGCCGTGCAGAAGTACGGCCTGCCCGAACCGCGCGCGCCCAAAAAAGCCGCGGACCGCGCCGAGGCCGAGGAATAGGGAAGCGACCGTCGGGAAACGCGCCGCATGGGCGACTCCTCCCAGATGCGCGGGCGCGCGGCGGCGCGCCCCGCCGAAGAACCGCTCGCGCCGGCCGTGGCCGGCGCGGTCGCGGACGACCCGGCCGTGGCGCAATTCATCCGCCACCTGCGGGGCGAGCGCAACGCGTCGGACCACACCTTGAGCGCTTATCTGGGGGATCTCCGCCAGTTCTGCGAGCAGGTCTGGGGCGCGGATGCGAAACCGCCGTATCCGTGGAAGTCGCCGGATCGCTTCGCGGCGCGGCGCTTTTTGGCTTCGTTCCAGAAAGCGGGGCTGGCGCCGGCGACCGCCAGTCGCAAGATGTCCAGCTTGCGGACGTTTTTCCGCTTCCTCGTGCGCGAAGAGCTGGTGAAGAACAATCCCTTTTCCGGCCTGCAGCAGCCCAAGGCGCGGCGGCGCCTGCCGCAGGTGCTCGGCCGCGAGGAAGTCTTGCGCCTGCTCGATGCCCCCGCGCGGCTGCGGGAAGCGGCGCGCGCGCAGGAACGGCCCGGGGCCGGGGCGTTCGCCGACTACGCCGCCTTGCGCGACGCGGCGATCTTGGAATTGTTCTACAGCACCGGCATGCGCATCGCGGAACTGTGCGGGCTGACCGAGGCGCGCCTCGACCTGCTGTCCGGCACGGCCCTCGTGCGCGGCAAGGGCAAGAAGGAGCGCCTCTGCCCGATCGGCCGGCCCGCCGCGGCGGCCTTGCAGGCGGCCTTGGACGCCCGCGACGCGTTGCTCGCGGAGCGGGGCGCCGGCCGGCGGGCATCGCACCTGTTCGTCAACCGCTGGGGCGGTCCGCTGACGCCGCGCTCGGTGGAACGCGCGCTGAAGAAATATCTCGCGGCGGCCGGGCTGGATCCGGCCATCACCCCGCACGCCCTGCGGCACAGCTTCGCCACGCATCTGCTCGATGCCGGCGCGGACCTCCGCAGCGTGCAGGAACTGCTGGGCCACGCCAGCCTCTCGACCACCCAGATCT
>DAOTNL010000179.1:0-5425 GCA_035450765.1 Kiritimatiellia bacterium
CGCCGGGAAACAGATGGGAGCCGGCCAGCGCCTGGTGGAGGACGAAGCCGAAGGGCTGCCCGCACAGGGCGACGTTGCGCGCGATCCAGGGAATCGCCGGCAGCGCGGCCAGCCCGGCGAACAGCGCGGCCTTCGCCCAGGGCCGCCGGTGGCGCGAGACGCCGAGATGCAGGAAGACCACCGCCAGCGCGATCACGCCGGTCGCGTAGCGCGTCAGAAACGCCGCCGAGGTCGACAGCGCCGCCAGCACCAGCGGCACCAGCCAGCGCGCGACGCTCCCCGCTCCGGCCTCCGGCCCCGCGCCCACCGGCCGTTCCGCCGCCCAGACGCCCGCATAGACCGCCGCCAAGGCGAAAAACGTCGCCGCCGCCAGATCCGACCCCAGCAGGCTCCAGCGCCAGGCGAGATCGCTGAGCAGGAACGAGCTGGCGGCCAGCACTCCCACGCGGTGGTCGAACAGCTTGCACCCCAGCAGCCAGACCAGGATCGCCGCCAGGGCCGTGAAGAAATGGCTCGTCGCCACCGGCAGGTAGTCCATGCCGTTCACGTAGGCCGTCGTCGGGATGCCGGGTTGCGGCATCCCGACCAGGTGGAAGGTTCCGGCCAGGATCGCCGGCCACAGCGGCGGATGCAGCAGGTCCGGCTGGTCCAGCGCCGAGGCGGCGCCGTCCGGCGCCCGCTCCGCCAGCCGGCCGAGGATGAACGGCCGCACGCATTGGGTGACCAACCGGCCCTGTTGCGCGAAGTTGCGCGCCAACTGGGCTTCCTCCATCGCGCGGGCATCGCGCAGGCCCTGGAAGTTCGTGAAGGTGTAGAGCGCGGCCATCGCGAACGCGAACAGCGCGAAGAGCGCGGCGTGGATGACTTTCCGCCCCGAGCCCTGGTCCATCTGGTAGACCAGGTTCTGCATGCCGGATTCGAATGCTAGCGCCATGGCGTCCGCCCTTTCATCGCGCGGCCCCGGGGTCGCGCAGGCCGAATTCGTTGAGTTTGCGGTGCAGGGTCCGGCGGCTGATGCCCAGATCCTGCGCCGCCTTCGTGCGGTTGTTTTGGTGGCGGCGCAGCGCGTCCGCGATGAGCTGGCGCTCCGCGTCGCGCAGGACGCGTCCGGACCGCGAGGCCAGCGCCAGGCCGCCGGCGCCGCCGTCGCGCACCGCCGCGGGCAGATCGGCCGCCGTCAGACGGGGGCCCGACCCCAGCACCACCATGCGTTCGATCACGTTGCGCAGTTCGCGCACGTTGCCCGGCCAGGGATAGGCCTGGAGCACGTCCATCGCCTCGGGCGAAATCGCCATGGGTTTCTTGCCGTTTTCCTCGGCCAGCGTCTTGAGATAGTGCTGCGCCAGCAGGACGACGTCGCCGGCGCGTTCCCGCAGCGGCGGCAAGGTCAGGTTCACCACGTAGAGCCGGTAGAACAGGTCTTCCCGAAAGGCGCCTTCCGCCACCCGCGCGCGCAGGTCGCGGTTGGTGGCGGCGACGAGCCGCACGTCGACGTGGATCGTCTCCGTGCCGCCGACCCGCTCGAATTTCCGCTCTTCCAGCACGCGCAGGATCTTCACCTGCAGCGCCGGATCGATTTCGCCGATTTCGTCGAGGAACAGCGTGCCGCCGTCGGCCAATTCGAACCGCCCGCGGCGCCGCTCCGTCGCGCCGGTGAAGGCGCCCTTCTCGTGCCCGAACAGCTCGCTTTCGAGCAAGGTCGGGGCGAGCGCGGCGCAATGCACGGGCACGAACGGCCCGTCGCGCCGCGGACTGCACTGGTGCAGGGCGCGCGCGACCAGTTCCTTGCCCGTGCCGCTCTCGCCCTGGATCAGCACCGTGGCGCGCGTCGGCGCCGCCTGGCGGATCGTTTCGAACACGTCCTGCATCGCCGGGGACGTCCCGATGATGTTCTCGAAGCCGTACTTCGAGTCGAGCTGCGCCTTGAGCCGCCGGTTTTCGTCCCCCAGCCGGCGTTCGGCCAGCGCGCGGCGCAACAGCAGGTCGAGCCGGTCGAGGTTCACCGGTTTCGCGAGGAAATCGTAGGCGCCGCGCTTCATCGCCTCCACGGCCGTCTCGACGCTGCCGAACGCGGTCAGCAAAATGACGATCGGCTTGGATTCCCGCCCCAGCAGGCGCGACAGCAGGTCCAGGCCGTCCAGCCCCGGCATGCGCAGATCGGTGAGGACGACGTCCGCAACGTGCGTTTCCAGCCATTCCAGCGCGCGCTGGCCGTTTTCGGCTTCGGCCACGGCATATTCGCCGCGCAGCGCGCGGGCCAGGCCCTCGCGGGTGTTTTTCTCGTCGTCGACGATCAAAATGACGGGCCGGGAACTCACGGAACCGGTTCCTCCGCGGGCGCGGCCGGCGGCGCGGCCAGCAGCCGGACGCGCTGATCGTCGCGCCGGAAGTTCAGCTGGATCCGCGCGCCGTTCGGCAGGCTGTCCACCTGCACGGTGCCGCCGTGGTCGCGCACGATGCGCTGCACGATCATCAGCCCCATGCCGTGGCCCTCCGCCTTCGTCGTGCGGAACGGCTCGAACAGATCGCCCATCTTGCCGGGCGGAATGCCCGGTCCGGTGTCCTGGAAGACCGCGCCCACGAGCCGCTCCGACGCCGCGAAGGAAATGCGCAGCACGCCGCCGCCGGCCATGGCCTGCAGCGCGTTGCGGATCACGTTGAAAAACGCCTGCCGCACCTGGCCCGCATCCACCCAGGCCGGCGGCAGGTCGTCCGCCGCTTCCACCGCCACCACGATCTTGCGGTCGCGGATTTCCGCCGCCAGCGTCTCCAGCGTCTGCGCGACGAGCTCCGGCAGCGCGTGCGGCGCGCAATTCGGCTGGCTCGGCCGGATCGCCTTCAGGAACTGCGCCAGGATCTGCTCCAGGCGCCGGATCTCCCCCCGGGCGACGTCGAGCAGTTCCTTCAACGGCTCCGTTCCCGCTTCCGGCAGGTTCCGCAGTTCCCGCTCCATCAATTGCAGATGGATGCCCAGCGAGTTGAGCGGGTTGCCGATCTCGTGGGCGACGCCCGCCGCCAGCATCAGGATGGCGTTCAGGCGCTCGGATTCGACGACCTCTTCCGCGCGGCCCCGGTCCTGCGTCACGTCGCGCAGGATCATCACCGCGCCGGTGCGGCCGTCGGCCGGATTCTCCAGCGGCGCCAGATAGAGCGCCAGGAACCGGTGCTCCGGATAGGCGATTTCGATTTCGCGGCTGGCCAGGCGGGTCCATTCCCGTTCGTCCTGCCGCAGCAGCCGCTCCCACTCGACGTCGCGCACGTAGCGCTTCATCGGCTGGCCCACCGCCGCCGCCTCGTCCATCCCCAGGAGCTTGCCGGCTCCGCGGTTCGCGTAGACGATCCGCCCTTCCGCGTCCAGCACCAGGATGCCCTCGCGCAGCGCGTGGAAAATCGTTTCCAGCAGCCCCCGTTCCCCGGCCAACCGGAGGAATTGGGCCTGGACGCTGCCGGGGTCGAGCTTGTCCAGACGCTCGATCAACTTGTTCCAGAATGCCGACTTCATGTCCGCCGCGATCCGCGCATGGCCGTACTTTCCCACGAGGCGCCGCGCGTCCGCAAACAAAAAAACGGACCGGCGCTTTTCGCGCATTTCGCCGCTTGACGATGACGCCATCCCGTGCGAACAGTACAGGCAGGATGCGCGCGGCGTCGCGCGCGGTTCCGCCAACTTCAAACCCCGAGGACCGGACATGAACATGGAAGAAGAGGAATTCAGCCCCTTCGGCGGCTATACGAGCGGATGCGACGTCCACGGCGAGGACTTTTTGCGCGAATGCACGATGTGCGGCATCGAGTTCTGTTCCGCCTGCTTCCCGCAGTCCGCCCTCTGCCCCGATTGCGCCGCGCAGGCCGAATTCGACGACGACGAAGAGGACGAGGAGCCCAGCGAAGAGGAAAAGGAACTGCTGCTGCTCGAAGGGTTCGACGACGACGAGCCCGACGAGGAGGCCGCGGCCGCGGCGCCCGTCCCGCCGGCGAAATCCGCGGCGGCAGCCAAACCCAAGCCCACCGCCGGGAAGAAAGCGCCGGCCCCGGTCAAAGCCAAGCCCGCCCTCAAAGCCAAGGCGAAGCCCAAGGCCGCCGCGAAGCCAAAACCCAAGGCCAAAGCAAAAGCCAAGGCCCCGCCCCGCAAAAAACGCTAGGGCCCGGTCGCCCCGCCCGGCGCACCGCTCTTGACGCCTGCCACCTATCATCTCTGGACCATCGGGTGCCAGATGAACGAGGCCGACGCCTGGCGCGCGGCCGCGTTGCTGGAATCCGCCGGTTTCCGGCCCGTCGCGCACGCCCGCGATGCCGCGCTGCTGCTGCTGAACACCTGCGTCGTGCGCCAGCAGGCCGAGGACAAGATCCATTCGCGCCTGACCTACGTGGCCGAACTCAAGCGGGAGAATCCCGAACGGACCGTCGCCCTCATGGGCTGCCTCGTCGGGAAAAATCCCCGCGAACTCGACCGCTTCCGCGCACGCTTTCCGTTCGTCGATCTGTTCCTGCCGCCGTCGGATCTCGCGCCCTTGCGAACCTATCTGGAAACGCGCGGCCAGGCCGTCCCCGCGGCCGCTGCGGACGACGACCTGCCGCCGCCGCCCCTGCCCGATTCGCAGACCGGCCGCGCCGTCGTCGCGCACCTGCCCGTCGTGCTCGGCTGTTCCCACGCCTGCACCTATTGCGTCATTCCCTACCGCCGCGGCGGCGAGCGTTCGCGCCCGTCCGCCGAAATCCTCGCCGAAGCCGCCGCGCTGGCCGCGCGCGGCGTGCGCGAAATCATCCTGCTCGGCCAGATCGTCGATCGCTACGGCCTCGACCGCCCCGGCGAAATCCACCTGCCCGAACTGCTCCGCCGCGTCGCCGCCGTTCCCGGCATCCTGCGCGTCCGGTTCCTCACCAGCCATCCGCGGTGGATCACGGACGAACTGATCGCCGCGGTCGCGGCCACCCCGGGCCTGTGCCCCTATTTCGAAATCCCGGTGCAGGCCGGTTCCGACGCGGTGCTCGCCGCGATGCGCCGCGGCTACGCGGTGACCGACTACGAAGCGCTGATCGCCCGCGTCCGCGCGGCCATCCCGCGCGTCGGGCTCTCCACCGACGTCATCGTCGGCTTCCCCGGCGAAACCGCCGCGCAGTTCGAGGAAACCCTCGCGCTCATGCGCCGCGTGGATCCCGACATGATCCGGGTGGCCAAATATTCCCCGCGCCCCCTGACCTATTCCGCGCGGCACCTGCCCGACGACGTGCCCGAAGCCGAGAAAGAGCGGCGGCGCGTCGCGCTGGAAGTCCAGTTGCGCGCGCGGTTGACGGAAAAGAACGCGCCGCTGCTCGGCCAAACGGTGGAGATCCTCGTCGAGAGCATCGAGAAGAACGGCCGGCGGCACGGGCGCACGCCCGACTACAAACCGGTCTTCGTGGACGGTTCGGCGGCGCAGCCCGG
>DAOTNL010000180.1:0-5424 GCA_035450765.1 Kiritimatiellia bacterium
ATCCGTTCAACGGCCCCGCCGATCCCTACGAGCTGACCCGCTGGCGCGTGCCGGGCAACCTCACCGGCGCCGAACTGGTCTGGCTGCTCGAACAGTACGCCCCGCGCGCCGGCGCCGCCGGCGACCTCCGCGACGTCGGCGCCTGGCAGCTCGACGGCGACGTGCGCTATGCCGAAGCCGGCGTGGACGTCGAAGCCGGCGCGGCCGCCTGGGCCCGCGGCAGCGACAACTGGTCGGACGTCGAGATCGCCGCCACCCTGCGCCTCGGCAAGGACGCCGTCGCCGCCCTCTACGCGCGCCACGTCTCGCCGCAGTCGTTCCTGCGCGTCACCGTCGCCGCCGACGGCCTGCGCGTGCAGGAAAACCTGCGCGGCCGCCTGCGGACGCTCCATTGGCAGTCCGACCCGATCGCGCCGGACGAAGCCGTCGCCGTGCGGCTGCGCGTCAAAGGCCCGCGCGCCTGGCTGTGGCGCGGCGACGAACCGGTCGCCGGCCCCCTGCCGCTCGCCGAACGCCGCCGGCCCGGCCGCGTCGGCCTCGGCGCCGTCGGCGGCGCTTTCCGGATCGAAGCCCTCCGCGCCGCGCCGCTCGAGACGGTCGTGGCCGTCGCCGATTCGATCGAGACCTACCCCCCCGCGGAACACGCCCGCACCCTGGCGTTGATCGCGCCGCTGGCCACCCCGTCCGCCGAAACGACCGCGCCGCCGGCCGCCTGGATCGCCGCCGCCGCCCAGGGCACCGAAATCGTGCCGTGGCTCGCCGACGACGCCGCGTGGGAAGGCCTCGAGAACTGGCTCCGCCAGCCCGCCGTCCGCGGCTTGATCGCCCGCGTCGCCGTGCCGGCGCCCGCGCCCGAAACGTTCCGGCGCCTGCGCGACCTCGAGCTCCGCGCCATCGCCCGCGTGCCCGCCGAAGACCTGCTGGCCGGCGCGTTCGATCCCGCCGCGCTCGGACCCGACGACTGGGTCCTCGTGGACGGCCCCGCCGGCGAGACCCAAGACGCGCTCGAGCGCCTCCTGGCCGTCCATCCGGCCCACCGCACGCTGGCTTTCCTCGATGCCGCCGCGTGCGCCAAATGGGGCATCGCTCGCGCCGTGCGTTCCGGGTCTTGAAGAGAAAGCGAACATGAAAACCACCCAAACGAACTGGAAACTCTCGGTCGTCCTCCTCGGCCTCCTCGTCGCCGCCGGAGCCCGCGCCGCCCAACCGGAACCGACCTCCGTGCTGGATCTGGTCAACCGCTCGCAGGACGCCGCCGCGCGCGACGAGCTCGACGCCGCGCTCGATCTCGCCCGCCAGGCCACCGCGCAGGATGCCGGCTATGCCGCCGGCTGGCGCCAGCTCGGCGCCGTCCAGCTCCGGCAGAAGGACTACGCCGCCGCCGCGGAAGCGCTGTCCGTCGCGCGTTCGCTCGATCCCCAAAACGCCTCGCTCCTGCGCGACCTGAGCGCGGCGCAGTGGCAGATCGGCCAGACCAACGCCGCCATCGAAACCCTCGCCGCCGCCTGCCGGCTCGATCCCGACAAGCCCGCCGCCTGGCGCGACCTCGCCGCGTGGCACCAGGCCGCCGGCCAGGCCGAAGCCGCCCTAGCGTCCTTCCAGAAGGCCGTCGAGCTCGACCCGAAGAACGCCAACGCCTGGCGCGACCTCGGCTGGCTGCTCTGGTCCTTCGACCGCCGCGACGAAGCCATCTCCGCGTTCGATTCCGCCATCCGCAACGGCCTGAAGTCCCGCCGCGAACTGTCCATCCAGATCGTCGCCCAGCTGATCGAAGCCAACCGGATCGACCAGGCCCTCGCCACCCTCGCCCAATGGGAGCCCGACGCTTCGGCGCTCGACTTCGCCCTGCCGCTCATCGCCAAGAACCGCCTGCAGGCCGCCAAGCCGCTGCTCCTGAAGGCGTGGGAACAGGACCCCTCCCCGCTGACCGGCCTCTATCTCGCCCAAACCGCCGCCCGCAGCGGCGGCGCCAAGCAGGTGCCCGCCTACCTCGCGCCGTTCATCGATTCGATCGCGGCCAAAACCGATCCCGACCAGATCCAGATCGCCCTGAAAACCCTCCTCGAGGTGTCGGAAACCCTCGATTCGCCCGACGCCGTCCTGACGCTCCTGGGCAAGCTGGACAAGCTGGACAAGTCCTACCGCCGCGATCCGGCGCTGCTCGATCTGCTGGAAAAATCCGCCGGACGCATGCGCTACCGCCGGCAAGAAGCGGCCGCCTGCAACCTGTACCGCCTCCTGCTCGAGCGCGACCCCGACCGCAAGGTCTGGATCGACGCCGTCGAGCTGGAGCAAAAGCTCAACGGCGAAGGCCCGGCGGACAAACTGCTGGCCTATCTCCAGGACAAGGCCACCTCCGTCGTCGTCCGCGCCGGCGCGGAAGGCTGGAGCGCGCAGCGCAAGGGCCGCTCCGCCGCCGCCATCGCCGCCTTCGAGAAAAGCCTCGCCGCCGATCCCGACCAGCCGCGCGTGCGCCGGCTGCTGTTCGACGCCTACCTGAAGACCGGCCGCCTCGCCGACGCCCGCGCCGTCGCCGAGTGGATGGAAGACCAGATCGCCGCCGGCCAGGACGCGCTGCGCCCCGCCGCCGCCGAAATGTGGACCGCGCTGGGCGAGCCGGACCGGGCCGCCGACTGGTGGCAACTGCTCCGCCTTGCCGCCCCCGGCGTGTCCTACTACGCCCTCGAAGAGGCCGCCGCCCACTATCTGGCCTGCCGCCCCGACGAAGCCATCGAGGTGCTCGAGGAACTGATCGCCTCCGCGCCCTCGCCGCAGGCCTACGAAGCCCTCGTGGAAATCCACGTGGCGCTCGGCCACCCCGAAAAGGCGGCCGAAGTCGCCCGGGCCGGCCTCGCCGTCGCCCCGTCCCCCGGCCTCTTCCGCGCCTTCGCCGAAAACGCCGACGCCGCCGGGCTCGTCGCCGGCGACAGCGTGGCCGCCGCGCGCAAGCTGCTCGAAGCCGATCCCGGCCATCTGCAGGGCACCCTCCTCGTCGCCCGGCAACTGCAGGCGCTGGGCCAAACCGACGAAGCCGTCGCTTTCCAGCAAGACCTGCTGGAACGGAATCCGGACTTCTTCTCCGCCCTCGTCGCGCTCAAGAACGCGGCCTCCGCCGCGCGCGATTTCGACCAAGCCCTGCGCTACTCGGAAACGATCATCGCCGACCGCCCCTGGGACGTGGAAAGCCAGTTGCGCCACGCCATCGCCCTCTCCGAGGCCGAGCGCGTGCGCGCATCCCTGCAGCTCCTGCGGCGCACCGTCCGCCGCGACGAGCCGCAGTCCCTCGTGCCCGTGCTCGTCTACCGCTACGTCGTGGATTGCCCCTATCCCGGCCGCAACACCGTCGCCCAGCTGGAGTCCCACCTGCGCCGGCTGGCCGCCGACGGCTACCGGCTCGCCACGCCCGAACAGCTCGCCTGGCCGCTCGCGCAGCCCCACGCCGTCGTCGTCCTCGAAGACGCCGATCTCGCCGTGCTGCAGGCCGTGGACGCCGTGCTGGCCGAACTCGGCGGCCGCGCCGTCTACGCCGGCCACCGCGGCATCCTCGCCCGCGCCGTCCCCGGCAAGCCCGCGCCGGACGAATTGCGCCGCTTGGCGGAAACCGGCCGCTGGCTGATCGCCTCCGCCGGGCCCGAAAACGACCGCCGCCAGTCCGTCGCCGCCGACGGCCGCCGCGGCAACCCGTTTACCCATCCGATCGTCAAGAACGGCCGCCTCGAGTCCGACGACGCCTTCCGCAAACGCCTCGAAACGGAATTCGCGGCCTCCGCGGACGTCCTCGGCGACGCCCCCGAAAAACTCCTCGTCTATCCGTACGGCGATTACGGCCAGGCCTCGCTCGACACCTCGCGCGAATACCGCGACGTCTACCGCGACGCCGTCGCGAGCTCGTTCGACCAGGCCATTTTCTTCGACGACGGCGGGTTCCTCGCCCCGGACCACGATCCGCTGCGGATCCCGGCGCGCGTCGTGCCCGCCGCGTGGGACGCCGACCGCCTCGCCGAGCATCTCCGCCAGCAGAATCCCGGCGTCCGCGCCCAGCTCGAGCTGGCGAAACTGCTGTACTGGAACCGCCAGCACGAAGAAGCCAACTACTGGTTCGCCCGCGCCCTGGCCGCCGGCGCCGATCCCAAGGCCGTCGCCTTCAACCGCGGCGCCAACGCCCTCCAGCAGGGCGATCTGCCCGTCGCGCTCGACCAGCTGCGCCTGGCGCAGGAGCTCGATCCGGAATCCGAGAAGACGGAGACCGCCCTCGCCAACGCCCGCGACCGCAAACGCCTGACCCTCGAAATCGGCGCCCGGTACTGGGAAGACAACGAAGACCGGTCCTACGAGCAGTATTCCGCGCAGGGCGGCGGCTACGTCCTGGACTACCTCCGCCTCGGCGGCTTCGCCGACGCCAACCGCTGGCAAACCGACGGCCTCGGCGACGAGCGCGGCACCCGCATCGGCGCCGAAGCGCGCTGGCACCTCTATCCGCAGATCTGGCTGGAAGGCCAGCTCTGGCAACTGCAGTTCGACAGCGAGCTCGACGACCTCGTCGGCGGCGACCTGCGTCTGCACCTGCCCAACCGCTGGCTCGGCGGCTACGCCGAACTGCGCTACGGCCGCCAGGAAATCGAAACCGTCGAAGCCCTGCGCGCCGACGTCACCGCCGATACCTACGAACTGGCCACCTACTCGCGCCTGTTCGACAAGGTCGATCTCTTCGCCAACGCCCAGCAGATCGACCGCAGCGACGAAAACGAGACCTGGCTGGTCTTCGGCCGCCTCGTCTACCGCTTCCAGGAATGGCCCTATCTCGGCGCCGGCTACCTGTTCCGCTTCGGCGACAGCGATACCGACCCCGCCGAATACTGGGCACCCGAAAAGCTCGAACAGCACCAGTTCTACGCCAACTGGCGCGGTTCCTGGCGCAGCCTCGGCTGGTCCCTCAGCGGCCAGGCCGGCTACTCGCGCGAGCAGGACGTCGACTGGCAGTTCATCTGGGGCGGCAACGCCCGCCTCGACTGGACCTTCGCCCGCCGGCTGACCCTGCGCCTGGAAGGCATCTACCAGGAAAGCGCCACCTACGACCGCACCACCGTCGCCGCCTCCGCCCTGTTCCGGTTCTAGCCCTCCCGCCCGCACTTGAACATTGGAAATTGAATATTGGATATTCAGGTTCAAGCTGCAGGCGGCAGGAGACAGGAATTAGGTGACAGGTTGCAGGTGACAGGAAACAGGGATCAGTTTTTCAAAACCCGATCTGACACCCGCCCGTACTTGAACTTTGGATATTGGATATTGAATATTGGATATTCAGGCTCCTAAACTTCCTTCCCTACCACCTTCGAACTGAGGATCCGGTCTTTCAGCCGCGACGGAAACGCCCGCGCCGCGAAATCCGCGTGCCACGCCGCGCACGGCGCGCACAGCACCCCG
>DAOTNL010000181.1:0-5420 GCA_035450765.1 Kiritimatiellia bacterium
ATGCGCCCCCGGCGCATTTACTCCGCCAAAGGCGCATTTACTTTGTCCATTGACCTATATCCGCGGAAGGAAGTTAGGTCGATTCTCGCGCATGGAGAGCGAACAGCGCGGAATAGGCCCCGCCGCTTTTCAGGAGTTCCGCGTGGCTGCCGGTTTCGACCAGACGGCCATCGGCCAGCAGCAGGATGCGGTCGGCCGACTGGACGGTCGAAAGCCGATGGCTCACGATGATCGTGGTTTTGCCCTGGCTGCCGGCCATCACCGCGGCCAGCAATTCCCGCTCCGCCCGGGCATCGAGGGAGCTGGTCGGTTCGTCCAGCATCAGGATCGGCGCTTCGCGCAGGAAGGCCCGGGCCAACGCCAGCCGCTGCCACTGGCCTTCGCTGAGTTCGGTGCCGCCGCGGAACATCCGCCCGAGCTGGGTTTGCAGGCCTTGCGGCAGGCGCGCGACGACCGGCTCGGCCCCGCCCCGCCGCACGGCCGCCGCGATCCGCGGATCGCCCGCCGGCACCGCGACGTCCCCCAGCCTCACGTTTTCTTCGGCGGTCATCTGGTAGCGGCCGAAATCCTGGAACAGGGCGCTGAAGGCGCCGCGCAGCTCTTCGGGCGCAAACTCGCGCAGGTCCGTTCCGTCCAGCAGGATCCGGCCTTCGGTCGGGTCGTACAGCCGGCACAGCAGCTTCACCAGCGTGGTTTTGCCCGAACCGTTTTCCCCCACCAGCGCCACTTGCTCGCCGACGCGGATCTCGGTCGAAACGTCGCGCAGGGCGTCGCGGTCGCTGCCCGGATAGCGGAACGTCACGTGTTCCAGGCGGAAGCCCTGCGCGAGCCGGCGCGGCACGGGCTTGGGAACGGCGGGCGCGCGGACCTGCTGCGGCAGCCCCAGGAAATCGTAGAAATGGCCGATGAACAAGGAGTCTTCGTAGAGCGCCGCCAGGCTGCCCAGGACGCCGGCGAACGCCGCTTTGCCCTTCTGGAACCCGCCGTAGAGCAGCGCGAGATCGCCCAGCGTCATCGCGTTTCCCGACAGCCGCAGATAGATCAGGCCCAGGCCGCCGAGGAGGACGAGCGCCGACACCGCGTCCGCCGCGACTTCGACGCCGGCGCGGCGGCGGCCCAGGGCCAGCCGGCTCCGCCGCAGGCCCGCGCGCACCGCGGCGAAGCGCCGGCGCAATTCGCCGGCGAGGCCCAGCATCCGGATTTCCTTCGCGAACGGGAACGAGGTCAGCAGCAGGTGCAGATAGCCGGCCTGCCGTTCCGCCGGGCTCTGGGCCACCCGCCACGCATGCCAGCGGCGCGAATTCCAGACCCGCGCCACGGCGCCCGGCACCGCCGCCGCCAGCAGCACCGGCAGCAGGACGCCCTGCGACGCGCCCAGCACGCCGACGACCGAAACCAGCACCAGCGCGCCGCTGCCCAGCTGCGTCAGGTTCCGGACGATGCCGACGGGCCGCGCCATGGCTTCCGACTGCGCCAGGCGCATCTGGTCGTGCCACACGGCCGTTTCGTGGTAGGCCAGATCGATTTCGGCCGCTTTTTGCTGCAAGGCGCCCTGCACGTGGTCGGACACGGCTTCGGCCTGCGCTTCGGACACGATCCCCGAGCCCGCGCGCAGCACCCAGCCCGCCACCACCACGGCGCCCACCCACGGCAACAGCGCCAGCAAGGCCCCGGGCGTCTTCTCGCCCGGCGCCTGGACGAGATATTGCCCGACGGCATCCACGACTTGGCGGGTCAGCATCAGGGTCGCCACGGGCAGCAATCCTTGCGCCACGACCAACACGCCTTGCAGGAGGGTCCACGGGCGCGCGCTGCGCCAGACCAGACCGGTTGCCTGGGCCAGATGTCGCCATCGTTTCGCTGCCGTTTTCACGCGTCCTTGTCCCCGGACGCCACTTTCGCATCCGGCGCCGGAACCGTCAACCGGATCGAACGGCCGCCGCGGACGGCGACGGTCCACGCCAGCCGGAACGGCCGCGCCAGCGCAACCAGCGGCCACAGCGCGCGCGGCCGGGCCCAGCGGGTGAATTCATAGGCTCCCGGCACGAACAAGAGCCGCCGCGCGAACCGCCACCGGTCGCGCAGCCGTTCCCGGGTCCGGAACGCGAACGCGGTTTGGCGCAAAACGATATCCTGCCGCGGCGCCTCGGCCCGCAGCCGCTCCGCCACCTCGGCGGCCAGCCGCCGGGCGGCCGGATCGCCGGCCAAGCCCGTTCGGAAGGCTTCCGGCAATGGCGCGCCCAGCAGAATTTCGGCGAGGCCCGCCCCGACCAGCAAACTGCGCCGCTGGCCCAGCCGCTTGGCTTCGTCGAGAAACCGCGCCCAGTCCAGGTCCGCGTGCTTCGCGAGCAGCGCGCCGACATCGGCCACCGCCGAGAGCTTGACCCACATTTCGTTGGCGCCATCCAGGCAAACTGCCAGCAGCATCGCCGCCGGACCGGGCGCCCGCAAACCGCCGGCAGCCGCGTCCGGCAACCGCCGGCAGGCCGCTTCCATGAAATCGGCGGATTCCGGTCCGCACAGCGCATGGGAAATCAGCACGGGCTTGAGGTCGAGCGGCGGAAATCCCGGTTTCTCGAGCGACCAGTTCTGCAAGGTTTCCAGATAGCGGCCGCGATCGACGCCGGCGTCCAGTTCGCGCAAGCGGTAGCCTTCCCGTTCGAGGACGGCGACGGCCCGCAGCAGGTCGCCCCGGCGCACGATCAGGTCCAGATCTTCGAACTGGCGCAAGGCGACGTCGCCATAGGCCAACCAGGCCAGCGCCGGCCCTTTGACGGGCACGAGCGGGATTCCGTCCGCGGCCAGCCGTTCCTGCAGGCGGCGCAGCGCGGCCTCCGCCCGGAGATTGTAGGCGGCGATGGCGGTCCGGCAGGCCCGCAGCCGGCCCGACCAGACGGCCGGCACGTTCTCCGGCACGGATTTCAGGGCGCGCAGGACCAGCGGCAGCACGTGGTGGTTGGTGGCCAGCACCATGAACCGCGGCCAATCCACGGCCGCGCCCGCGCGGAAGAAGTCCGCCGTTTTCGCGGCGAAGTCGGGACTCGCGCAGGCGCAGAGCAAGTCCATTTCGGGACGGGCCGGCCGGAGGGACGGAAGGCGCGGTTTCATCGCCCGGGCCGGGACAGCACGAGATCGTAGGGCTTCCGGCACGTCCAGCGTTCGGCGTGCGGGTCCCAGTGGGCCACGGAGCGCCCGCGATGGATGAATTTGACGACGCTGCCGCCGGGCGCGGCGAAACGCACGGCCAGGATCCGGGGCCGCCAGACGAGCGCCGCCGCCCGGCTGGCGCGCAGCAGGCGGTAGAACGGCGCGAGCGCCGTCAACGCCGCCCAGCGCGCGCAAGCCGCGGCGTGCAGCCCGGCCGCCCGGCGCAAGCCGGCGGCGCCGCCGACCACGGCCGACGTCGCGCCGTTCCGTTCGCGCGCCGCCACCCGCCCGACGTATCGTTCCGGCGCGAGCGGCGCGGCATCGCGCCGCCAGTTGCCGTCGCCCTGCGTGATCCATTCCCCGTTGCGGTGCCCGACGATCCGATGCACGACCACCTGGCCGGCGGAACGATAGGCCACCACGTCGCCCGGTTGGAGCGAATCATAGGGAACGGCTTCGATGCGGACGCCATCGCCTTGCGCCAGCGTGCCGCGCATGCTTTGGCCGCGGCAGGGCGCGGAAACGCGGCAAAAACGAAGTGAGGCGAATTCCGGCGCCGGATTCCGGGGCGCAACCATGTCCGCGCTCGCGGTCATGAACCAACGCGCGCCGGCATCGGCGGCCTACTGGACCAAGGGCTGGCTTCCGTCGCCGTCCGGCGCGGAAGGCGAACTGCCCGGCAGCGGCGTCGAATACGGATCGGAGCCGGCCGGATAGCTGTCGGTCAAGCCCGAATCGATGCCCGTCGGTTCGGGCATGCTGCGCGTTTTGACTCCGAAACCGGAACCCGCCAGGCAATACACGAAGGCGCCGGAACCGGTCGGCCAGCAGAACGTGCCGGCGTTGGATCCGGTGCGGCAATCGTTGTCCGCGCTGGCGCCGGCCGGCGTGCAAACCGCGACCACGGCGTTGTTCATGCCGGCGGGACAATCCGCGGCGCCGTTGCCGACGCTGCAGGTGTCGCCCAGGATCGGCGCCACCCGGCCCAAATCGATGCTCATCGGTTTTTCGTATTTCAGCCGCTTGTTTTCGGACATCGGAAACTCCTCGTTTCTGGCGTTATCCTATCAGGTCCCGGCGCCGGCGCAATCCTAAGGTGGATCCATCCGCACGCGGATCGTTCCAAACCACTGGCCGGGAGCGTTCGTGGTAAAATATCCGTCGGTGCCCCACCCCAGATCGAGCACCCGGGTGGGGGCAAACAGGTTGGTCGAATACTCCAATTGATAGAAGCGATCGGGACTGGCCGGGAAGGTCAGGTGGATGGCTCCGGTTTCTTCGGAGTAGTAGCCTTCGACCGCGAACAGGGCGTCGGAATCCGCCGGATCGGTATCGGCCAGGTATTCTTCCCAGGTGGTCTGGCCGTCGCCGTCGCCGTCCTCGTCCCAAGCCAGGCGGACGTCCAGCGGATCCAGACGCTGGGTTTCCAGCCAGCGCTCGAAGGGATCGACGACTTCCAGGATCGCCAGCGTGCCCGTCGCGGAGCCCGTGAAATTCTCGTCCACGACGGTGGCGACGACTTCGTAGGTGCCGGCGGCCGACGGCGGCGCGTCCCAGCCGTCGTAGGTCACCCGCACCGGCAAGCCCGCCGGAACGGTCGCGGCCGTCGCGCGCTTGGGCGATCCGTCGTAGACGTGCGCGAGATCGCGGAGCGCGACCGTCGCGACGCCGCGGGCGACCACGAGCGTGCCCGTGGCGCTGCCGGCGTGGTTCGGGTCGCCGATGGCGGCGACCACGGCGTAGGTGCCGGCCCGGGTCGGGGCCGCCGGCCGGCCGTCGTAGGTGAAATCCACGGCCAGCCCGGCCGGGTCGGTCGTCGCCGTGGCGTGCCGCGGCGTGCCGTCGCAAACCTGCGCCAGATTGCCGAGCGCGATGCCGGCCGGCTTGCGGGCCACCGCCAGGAGCCCCGTGACCCCGCCGGAATAGTTGGCGTCGGCCACCGTGGCGACGACTTCATGGATGCCCGCCGCGACCGGCGGCGCGGGGTGTCCGTCGTAGGTCCATTCAACCGCCAGGCCGGCCGGAACCGTGGTCGCCGCGGCGACGCGCGGGGTGCCGTCGTAGACCTGATCCAAGTCCGCGAGCGTCACGGACGCGACCGCCTTGGCCACGACCAGCAGGCCGGTCGTCGCGCCCGCGTAATTGGCGTCGGCCACCGTCGCGACGACTTCATAGGCGCCGGCCGAGACCGGCGGCTCCGGATCGCCGGCGTAGGTCAAGGCCACCGGCAGGCCGGCGGGCATCGGTGCATCGCGCAGCAGCAGACGGACCGG
>DAOTNL010000182.1:0-5409 GCA_035450765.1 Kiritimatiellia bacterium
CCGGCGCGGACGTCTTCCAGCAACCGGGGAAACGGAGCCGGCACCGTTTCAAGCCGGCCGCCGAGCAGTTCGTTCAGCAACGCGACGAAGTCCGCGCCGATCCCCTGGAGCGCGCCGGACTCGTCCGTGAAATCCATCGGCGGCCAGTTGTCCATCGCGCCGATGCGGATCGCCGGATGCGCCGCCAGCCAGGCGGCTTCCTCCGGCGTCGGGCGGAAGCGCGCGCCGGCCTTGCTGGACGCCTCGAACCACTTCGCCTGGATGGCCCGGCCTTCCGTCCGCAGCACGTGCTGCAGCGCCCGGTCCAGCAGCGCCGCCGCGACCGGCCAATCCTTCCGCACGCCGATCGCCAGCACCACCGAGGGCTTCTCCAGCCGTCCCTGCAAATGCAGGTTCGTCAGCATTTCCCGCTCGATCAGATACATCGCCACGGCCCGGTTCCCCGCATAGGCGTCGGCCTGGCCGCGCGCCACCGCATCGAGCGCGTCCCGCGTGGACCCGTACTGCCGGATGCGCACGCCGGGAAAATTCTCCGCGAACCACTTCACGTTGCCGAAGCCTTTTTCCAGCGCCACCGTGCGCCCGGCCAGCGCCTGCGCCGAACCGTAGTAGCGCGCGTTCCGCCGGCCCACGATCACGTGCGGAATGTCCTGGTACGGCTGGGTGAAGATCAGGAATTCTTCCCGGTCCGGCTTCGGCGTCGCGTCCATCAGCGCGTCGAGCCCGCCGTTCCGGACCTTTTCGAGGTTTTCGTCGAACGCCCCGGGTACGATCTGGAGCGCCCCCCCGAGCAGCCGGTTCATTTCCGCCAGCAGATCCGCGCCGATCCCGGCCGGCCGGCCGGCGGGGTCCGTGAAGTTCAGCGGCGGCCAATCCGCCATCGTGCCGACGCGGATCGCCGGATGCTCCGCCAGAAACGCCCGCTCCGCCGCCGTCAGTTCGAACGCGCCGTTGCCGCCGCCCGGGTCCGCCGCGCGCGCGCCGGCCGCGCCCCATCCCCCCAACGCCCACAGCGTTGTGAGAACCGCGACGTCCAGATGGAAACGGCTTCTCACGCCTTCAGAATAGGGCGCGGCGCGGCGGGATGCCAGCGATTTCCGCGCCCGAACGAAATCCGAACGTGCCGGGCACGGCTTTTACGTGGAACGTAAAAACTTTGGGCGAGTTTTACGTAGAACGGACATAGCCGAGTGCCGAGCCCAAGTCCCGCGGACGCGGGACGCCGGGCGAACGCGAGGTCTATAGCGCCGCGCATAGCGCGGCGAGCGAGCGAGGCTCCGCGAGCGGAGCGGCAAAAACTTTGCCGAATAATTACGTCGCACGTAAAAGCGTCAGGGCCGGATCAGGATGCCGATGACCGCGCCGGTCGTCAGGGTGGCGAGCGTACCGGCCACCATCGCCTTGAGCCCCAGCGAAGCGATCGTCCGCTTGTGCTCGGGGCACAGCGCCGTCAGGGTGCCGGCCAGGATGCCGATGCTGCTGAAATTGGCGAAGCCGCACAGGGCGTAGACCGTGATCAGCCGGCTGTGGAAGGACAGCGCGCCGGGGTCCTGTTTCGCCAGGGCCAGATAGGCCACGAATTCGTTGAAGACCGTCTTGAGCGCCATCAGTTCGCCTGCGGCGCGGGCCTCGCCCCAGGGCACGCCCACCAGCCACATCGCCGGGGCCATGATCCAGCCGAACATGCGCTCCAGCGACAGCGGCGTCGCCAGCGGCAGCTGGGCCAGCGCCTGGTTGACCAGCGCCACCACGGCGATGATCGCCACGAGCATCACGGCCACGTTGACCATCACCTTGGCGCCGTCGTTGGCGCCGACCAGCAGCGCATCCACCACCCCGTGCGTGTCGGCCGCCAGCCGGGGCGTCTCGTGGTCCACCTCGCCCGGCTCGGCCGGCACCATCAGGCGCGCCACCATCACCGCCGCGGGCGCGCTGATGAGCGAGGCCACCACCAGGTGTCCCAGCACGATGCCCGGCAGGACCGGCTCCAGGATCGAGGAGTACACGATCATCAGCGACCCGGAGATCGTCGTCATGCCCGCGGTCATCACGCACATCAGCCCCGCGCGGCCCAGGTGCGCGACGTAGGGCTTGATCAGCAGCGGCGCGTCGCTCTGGCCCATGAACACGTTGGCGGCCACGACGACGCCTTCCGCGCCGCCCAGGCCCATCGTCCGGCGCAGCAGGAGCGCGAACGCCGCCACGATCTTCTGCAGGATGCCGAAGTGGAACAGCACGGCGCTCAGCGCGCCCACCACGATCAGCATCATCAGCGGACCGAAGAAGAACAGCGGCGGCGCCGCGGTCGCCCCGTCCGCCAACCGGAACGGGGCTTCCCCGCCGGTGAGATAGCCGAACACGAACGAGCCGCCGGCGTGGCTGGCGCGCTCGACCGCGCGCACGACCTTGTTCAGCTGCGCCAGCAGCTGCTGGAAAAGCGGCACTTTGACCAGCAGCAGCGCGATGGCGAACTGCAGGCCGAGGCCCCAGCCGACCGTTTTCCATTCCGCCCGGCGGCGGTTTTCGCTCAGCGCCCACGCCAGCGCCGTCAGGACCGCGATGCCGAACAGTCCGCGCAGGATCCACATAACCGGCTCCTTGGTAAAATCTCAATATCCAACAACCAATGTCCAATGTCCAATTGCCCAACAAATTGTTCGGTTGGATATTGGTCGTTGGATATTGGATATTCGGTTTTCTCTTCTACGGCAGCCCGACCCACACGCGGTAGTTGCGCTGGGTGGTGACCGGCCAGCCGCTGTTGGTGGCGGTGCCGTCGTCGAAGAACGTATGCCGGTTTGTGAACGGCGCCACGTTGGTCCACGCGCCGTTGGCCAGGAAGCCCGTCCAGATCTGGGGGTTCACGGCGAGTTCGCCGTCGAGGAATTCGACCCGGTAGGACCGGTTCGAGACCGTGCCCACGGTGATCCGCACGCCGGCGGCGCTCTGCACGCTGTCCATCTCGAACACGGCGGCGGGATCGGTTGGATCGAGCCCGGCCACGTAGGCCTGCCAGACCGTCTGGACGCCGTTGCTGGCGCTTTGCGCGGCCAGGTCCTCGTATTCCTGCGCGGAATGCTCGCCGGGATAGAAGGCGTCGAGCCACTCGTACGGCACGGGCACCGGCGAATTCGTCGTTTCGGTGCCCGGCGCCGGCACTTCCTCGAGCTTGAGGTACTGCACGATGGCGCCGTCGTCGTAGATGTTGCGGCCGCCGCCGTCGGAATCGAAGCTGACCCACACGCCGCCCGAGTAGAGGTCGGCGCCGCTCTTGGGCGTGGCCCAGAGATAGGCCCCGGCGTCGCTGGACGCCAGGTTGCGCACGTTGTAGTAGACCTCGGCGCTGTTTTCGAGGCCCAGCAGATCCCAGCAGCCGGCCAGGCTGTAGGTGTCGTTCGCGCCCGTGTGGTCGCCGTCGTTCACGAACAGCGCGAACGCCAGCACGGCGTCCTTCCCGTTCGCCACCGCGCCGGCCTCCTCGTATTTCGCCACGGCGAAGATCTTGGCGTTGTCGCCGCCGCCGGTCCGGCTCAGGAAGTACTGGTTGGGGCTCTGCAGCGCGGGGCTGTTGAGGCGCGCCCAGTTGACCCGCCCGTGCCACTGCGCCATCTGGCGCGAGGCGGCGTCCAGCGGCGGCTCGTTCCACACGCGCAGCTGGTTCCAGCGCTTGAAGTGCGGGATGTTCTTGCCGAAGTTCAGCTCGAAATCGGAGAACCCCGTCCATTTGTCCGCGGTGCCCGCGTAGGGGCCGATGCCCTGTTCCTGGCCGTAGAAGCACATCGGCACGCCCATGACGGCGGACACCATCGCGTAGCGCGAGGCCGTCACCCACGGATCGCTCCAGGGCATGACCTCGTCGTGGCCGGTCAGGTTCAGGAGAATCGCGCCGCCGTTGTAGGCCGTGCGGCGGTTTTCCAGCTGCGCGCGCAGATCCCACGGATTGCTGACGTGCGCCTGCGTGAACTGGAAGACCATGTTCTCGTTGAGGATGTCGAAATGCCGGTTGGAGCGGTAGCCCGGCACGCCGCCGTCGAGCGTCTCGGCCATGAACATGAAGTTCCACTTCAGGGAGCGCGTGCGGTTGATGATGTATTCCCACAGCTGCGGCGGCAGGCCCTGGCCGAAGTCGCAGCGCAGGCCGTCGATGCCGTAGTCGTCGTAGGCGACGCCGTTGGCGTCCACCTGCCCCGGCCGGTTGGTCAAGCCGTGGCCCGTCTTCGCCAGCCAGTATTCGGTGTACTTGCCGATATAGCGCCACAGGTCGATCGTGTCCTGGCTCATGCCGGCGAAGTCGTAGACGTCCTCTTCGTTGAGGTAGTCGCCGTTGTTGTCGGGATTGTGCCGCACCAGCGCGGAATACTTGCCGTAGTAGAGTTCCGCCACGTCCGCCCACTTGCCGAAGTCGCCGCGGTCGGGGGCGGTGGCGACGTCGTTGCTCCAGGCCGTGTGGTAGTAGGTCGCCGGCTCGCCGTAGTCCTGCCAGTTCGCGTACCAGCCCGGCTTGAACCAGCCGATGCGGTCGTTCTTGTTCGTGCAGAAGCCCAGCTCCACGCCCATGTCGCCGAATTCGGCGTCCCACGAGGTGTGGTTGAACACGCCGTCGAGCATCACGTTGATCGTGCCCATCTGGTTGGCGCTGCCCAGCCGGTTCGTGCCCCGGTCGCAGAACGCCACGAAGTTCGTGAACTCGACCAGCGCCGCCTCTTCCGTTCCCGCCCGGCCGAAGAAGTGGTTCACGGAGAAATAGTCGCGCGTCGCGTACGGACTGCCCGGATTGTACCGCGAGCCCGTGTTCGGGTCGTTCTCCGAGCGGTCGTAGCCGGCCGGATGGATCGGCTGGAACCACAGGCAGTTGGCCTGGATCTTGTTGAGATATTCGATGCTGAATTCGTTGAACGTGTTCGCGTTGCTGGCCACCAGCGGATCGATCAGGTCGTCGAACGTGCTGCGGCCGTTCTCGGTGTTGGCGCCGGCCTTGACCGTCAGCGCGTTCAGCTCGTACATCGTCTGCTTCAGCACCTTGGCGGGCGACACCACGATCGCGTGGTCGCGGCGGCCCTCGGAGCTGTACCAGGTCCAGTTGGTCGAGCCGGCCTGCTCCGCGGTCTGGTAGCGCGCCGTCAGGCGGTACGCGCCGCATTTGCCGACGTTCGTGCTCCAGACGAAGGCGGAACCGTCCCAGGCCATCGGGAAGGCCGCGAAATAGGCCGCGACGTCGTTGGTCGTGATCAGGTTGCCGTCCGGCGGCCGGATGCCGTCCGGCACCCCGTCGGAGTCCCAGTCGCCGTCCACGAGATCGCGCCTTCCGACGTTGGAGAAAACCTCGACGCTGGTCGCCCCGGCGTCCTCCGGCGTGTATTTTACCGCGTTGGACAGCAGGTTCAGGAACACCTTTTGAAACTTCAGCTT
>DAOTNL010000183.1:0-5393 GCA_035450765.1 Kiritimatiellia bacterium
ACGACGATGCCCGCCGGCCTGACGGTTGAGTTCACCTACGACGGCAACGCCTGGGCGCCGACCAACGTCGGCACCTACGCGGTGACGGGCACGGTGAACGATGCGAACTACGCCGGGACGGCGGCCGACTCGCTGGTGGTGTCGGAAGGCACGGCCACGGTGTTCCTGCAAGATTTGTCGCAGACCTACGACGGCACGGCGCGGACGGTCACGGCGACGACGATGCCCGCCGGCCTGACGGTCGAGTTCACCTACGACGGCAACACCTGGGCGCCGACCAATGCGGGCAGCTACGCCGTGACCGGCACGGTCAACGACGCGAATTACCAGGGGTCCGCGGCCGCCACGCTGGCGGTGGGCAAAGCCGCGGCGACAGTGTATCTGGACGGCCTTTCGCAGACCTACGACGGGACGGCGCGGACGATCACGGCCACGACGATGCCGGCGGGGCTGGCGGTGGAGTTCACGTATGACGGCAACGCGTGGGCGCCGACGAATGCGGGGAGCTACGCCGTGACCGGCACGGTCAACGACGCCAACTGGCAGGGATCCGCGACGGACACGCTGGTGGTCGCCAAGGCCGATCAAATCATCGCAGACTTCCTGCCGGCGGATGGGAGTACGTTTGTTGAAACCAACACGGTTGAATTGTCAGCGACGGCGTCGAGCGGGCTGGAGGTGACCTTTGCCGTGCTCTCCGGGCCGGGAGCAATCCAGGACGGAACAAATCTGACGTTTACCGGACTTGGGCAAGTGTCCCTTGCGGCCCGGCAGCAGGGCGACGACAACTGGAACGCGGCGTCCGAGGTGGTTCACGCCTGCACGGCGCTGGGGATTTTCACCATTACGGTGGAATCTGCCCATGGAACCGCGACGCCGGCGGCCGGCGCACATGAATGGGTGGAGGGAACGGTGTTCACCAATCAAATTGAGACGCCCGATACGCAGGGGTCCACGCAATATGTCTGCAACGGGTGGATGGCGACGGAGAACCTGGACCCCGTTGGCGGCGTCGGGACACAGGCCCTGGTGACCGTGAACGGGGATGGCACGCTGACATGGCTGTGGACGACGAACTACCGGCTGGCGACGGCCTCGGCCGGAAACGGCTCGGTGCAGCCGGAGAGCGCTTGGCTGGCGGCCGGCGTCGCGACGCAGGTCCTGGCGGAAGCCGATGAGTATTTCGTCTTCGCGAACTGGACCGGCGATGCGTCCGGCAGCAACAACCCGCTGGCGTTGACGATGGATGCGGCGAAGTCCGTGACCGCGAATTTCGCAGCGCTGTACACGACCAACCGGCCGACACCGTTGTGGTGGTTGGCCGGCCATGGCATTACCGACGACTTCGAAGCAGCCGTCAACGGCGATCCGGACGAGGATGGCATTCCCACCGGCGACGAGTGGGTGATGGATACCGATCCCACCAATGGCGCGTCGTTCCTGGCGTTCGATGCGGTTTGGCCGTTGTACGGCAGCAACTGCTGGGCCGTGGTCTGGACCAACGATGAGCCGCCATACGACGTCGTGACCAATCAAGAGTGCGAAATCATCGGCCACGTCTATCAGTGGCGGACCTCCACCGGCCGGGTTTACGGGGTTCAAGGGGCCGCGGGAATGCACGCGCCGTGGCTGGATCTGGACGGGATGACCAACCTCATGCCGCAAGGCCCGGAACTGACGGTGACCAATCCGGCGACCGACCCCGAGCGGATGCGGCACTACCGGGTCCGCGTGCGCCTGCCTTGAGGCGCGGCGATCGCGCAACGGGCCGGACGAAGCCTGCCCTTCCGGAAAATGCTCCTTGTGCACGGCATGCGGATCGCAATGGCCCATCGAACGTGGACCGCCGGGCGCGACGCGGCGGCAACCATGATGGGTGAGGCCCGCGCCGTTCCGCGCTCTTTCGCGTTGAGGCCGGCGCGCGGGCCGTGTAGAGTGGGCCTTCCGATCGAACGGAAAGGCGACGACGCATGGCCATCAAAGAATTTTTGAAGAAGAACCTGCTGCTGGTGGACGGGGCGATGGGCACCCAGATCCAGGGGCGGAATCCCGGTGCGGCGGCCTGGGGCGCCTACGAGGGCTGCAACGAGTGGCTGAACCTCTCGGCGCCGGAGATCATCCGCGACATCCACGCGGCGTACTTCGCGGCGGGCAGCGACGCGGTGGAAACGAACAGCTTCGGATCGGCGCCGCTGACGCTGGCGGAATACGATCTGGCGGCCAAGGCGCGGGAGATTTCGCGCGCGGCGGCGCAGATCGCGCGGGGCGCGGCGGACGACGCGGCCAAGAAGGACGGCCGGCCGCGCTTCGTGCTGGGTTCGGTGGGGCCGGGCACGCGGCTGGCGACGCTGGGGCAGGTGTCGTTCGACGACCTCTACGGCGGCTACCAGGAGCAGATGGGCGGGCTGATCGAAGGCGGCGCGGACGGCATCCTGATCGAAACCTGCCAGGACTTGCTGCAGATCAAGGCGGCGGTCGCGGCGGCGATGCGGGTGCTGGGGCCGAAGTCGGACAAGCTGCTCTACGTGTCGGTGACGGTGGAAACGACGGGCACGCTGCTGGTGGGGTCGTCCATCTGGGCGGTGATGGCGGCGCTGGAGCCGTATCCGATCGACGTGCTGGGGCTGAATTGCGCGACGGGGCCGGAGGCGATGCAGCGCCACCTGGAAGCCATCGCGAAACTCTGGCGCGGCGGCATCGGCTGCATGCCGAACGCGGGGCTGCCGACGCTGGTGGACGGCCAGGTGAACTATCCGCTCGGGCCGCAAGCCTTCGCGGCGGCGTTCGCGCCGATCGTGCGCGCCGTGGGCCTGAACGTCGCCGGCGGCTGCTGCGGCACGACGCCGGACCATATCCGCGAGCTGCGGAAGGCGCTGGGCGCGGCATCCGCGCCGGCGCCGCGCGCCGTCCGGCCGCCGGACCAGGTGGCGAGCCTGTTCGCGCCGGTGGACCTGACGCAGGAGCCCGCGCCGCTCTACGTGGGCGAGCGCGCGAACGCGACGGGCTCGAAGAAATTCCGCGAGGCGCTGCTGGCCGAGCGGCTCGACACGGCGTTCGACCTGCTCGTGGAGCAGGACGAGGGCGTGGCGCACGTGCTGGACCTGAGCGTGGCCTACGCGGGCCGCAACGAAATCGCCGACATGACGGCGCTGGTGGCGCGCGCCGGGCGCGAGTGCCGCCTGCCGCTGATGGTGGACAGCACGCAGCTCGACGTGGTCGAGGCGGCGCTGAAGCTCTACGGCGGGCGCCTGCTCGTCAATTCGATCAATTTCGAATCCGGCGAGGAGAAGGCCGAGAAGCTCGTCGCGCTGGCCAAGCAGTTCGGCGCGGGGCTGGTGGCGCTCACCATCGACGAGGTCGGCATGGCGATGACGGCGGACCGCAAGGTGGAGATCGCCAAGCGCCTGATCGCGTTCTGCGAAAAGCGCGGACTGCGGCGGGGCGACCTGCTGATCGACGCGCTGACGTTCACGGTGTGCAGCGGCGACGGCGCGCTGCGCGACGCGGCCAAGGAGACGATCGCGGCCATCCGGCGCATCAAGCAAGAATTTCCCGGCGTGCGGACGATCCTGGGGCTGTCGAACGTGTCGTTCGGCCTGAAGCCGCCCGCGCGCAAGGTGCTCAACACCGTGTTCCTGGACCGCTGCATCAAGGCGGGGATGGACGCGTGCATCATCAACACGTCCACGCTGGTGCCGCTGACGGATCTGGCGCCGGCGGCGGTGAAGCTGGCGGAGAAGCTGTTGGACAACGACGCGGCGGACGGCGATCCGCTGGAGCTGTTCATCCAGCACTTCGAGGCGGCGGCGCCGGAAGCCGAAGCCGGCGCGGCCGGCGCGGCGCAGACGCCGGAGGAACTGGTCGCGGCGGCCCTGGTCAAGGGCAAGGCGGCGCTGCTGGAGACGTCGATCCCGGCGCTGCTGGCGAAAATGCCGGCGGAGGAAGTGCTCAACGGCCATCTGATTCCGGGCATGAAGGAAGTGGGCCGGCTGTTCAACGACGGCGTGCTGCAGCTGCCGTTCGTGCTGAAATCGGCCGAGGTGATGAAGAAGGCCGTGGCCATGATCAAGCCGTTCCTGAAGGCGGGGGAGGCGGGGGCTTCGGGCAAGATGGTGATCGCCACCGTGGCGGGCGACGTGCACGACATCGGCAAGAACCTGGTGGACATCATCCTGTCGAACAACGGCTACCAGGTGGTGAACCTGGGGGTGAAGGTGCCCATCGAGAAGATGATGGAGTCGGTGCGCGAATCGGGCGCCGACGTGCTGGGCATGAGCGGGCTGCTGGTGAAGTCGGTGCAGGTCATGCGCGAGAACCTCAAGGCGATGGAAACCGCGGGCCTGCGCCTGCCGGTGCTGCTGGGCGGCGCGGCGCTGACGGAGAGTTTCGTGGTCAACGACTGCCAGCCGGTCTATTCGGGGCCGGTGCGCTACTGCAAGGACGCCTTCGACAGCCTGACGGCGTTCCGGGAACTGAAAGAGACGGGCACGCTGCGGCGCGCGGCGCCGCCGGCCGGAAAGTGACGCCATGACCGATCCGCAAGTCCGCGACGAACCGTTGACGCCGCCGTTCTGGGGCGCGCAGGTCTGGGAGCCGACGCTGGAAGAGGTGAATCCGTTCATCGAGCGGATGTCGCTGCTGGTGGGGCGGTGGGGCTTCAAGAAGGGCAACCTGTCGGAAGGGGAGTACCGGCAGATCCTCGAAGGCGAGGCGCAGGGCCACTACGAACGGCTCCTGAAAGAGAACCAGAAGCGGCGCCTGTTCGTGCCGAAGGCGGCCGTGGCGTGGCACCGGTGCAAGCCGGACGGCGACACGTTGATCATCTATCCGCACGGGGGCGGCGAGCCGATGGTGCAGGCCTTTCCGCGGCAGCAGATCAACGAGCGGCTTTGCATTCCGGATTTCTATGCGCCGCAAGGAGATATACTCGGATGCTTCACGGTGACGGTAGGCAATCCGGCCGCTTCGGCGGAAATGGAGCGGATGCAGGCGGAGGGGGAGTACCAGGAGTACTTCTTCTGGGCGGGTTTCGCGGCGGAATACGCCGATGCGGTGGCGGAATGGGCGCACCGGAAGATGCTGGAGCCGTTCGGGGGCAAGACGGGGGCGCGGTTCGGTCCGGGCTATCCCTCGTGCCCGGACATGGCGCTGAGCCGGAAAATCTGGCAGTTGTCCGAAGCCGGGCGCATCGGCGTGGCGGTGACGGATTCCGACATGCTCGAGCCGGAGATGAGCACGAGCGCGGTGCTGGCGCATCGGCCGCGGGCGCGGATTTTCAACCGGCTGGTTTGACGGCCGACGGAGCCCGGCGCAGGCCCGTCCCGCCGTTTCGTTCGTTTTGGTCAATGGACAAAGTAAATGCGCCTTTGGCGGAGTAAATGCGCTGGGGGCGC
>DAOTNL010000184.1:0-3830 GCA_035450765.1 Kiritimatiellia bacterium
CATCTGCGCCATGTAGTCGGCCTGCATGGCTGCCTGGCGCTCCATCGCGGCGGCCATCTCTTTGTACATGAGGTCGTTGACCTGCCCGCGCTGCCAGGCGTCCAGAGCCAACGCGGCGGCCATCTCTTTATACTTGCGGGCGTAGTGATCTTCTTGAGCTTTATGAACTCGATCACGTTCTCTTTCTACTAGATATGCCTTTCCTAAGCCTGGCCCCCGAAGAATTTGATATCCACGGATATTTACATAGGGATTGCTGCTATTTGATGTGCTGCTATTTGATGTGCGGATATCTGATGGATTGACAAGTGGCACGGCATCACCTTTGTGAAAAATTTCTCGATCTGGTCGCCTCCTACATCATTCGCCGCGGAATTGGAATAGCGTTGGAATAAGTGGACAAAATCGGGCAAACTTCGGCAAGCGCGGGCATGTTTGCGCGGTTTACTTGCGCGGCTCTGTTAGCGCGATAGGCCGTGGAATGGACTTGAAATCGCGTATTTCTTCGGGAAATGGTCGTGAGGGGACTTGCCGTCGCGCAGGCGTTCGATCCGAGCCTGAAAACTTTTATCCAGAAAACCTCCACTTGGGTGTTGACTCCTGCACCCATTCGGATGTATTGTCGCGTTCATGATAACGAGTTCACTTGAGAACGCATCGCAACGACGGGGCAAAAGCAATGGTTCCGAGCGCAAAGCTCGCAAGTCGTTGCGGCCTCGTTTCGACGGGATTTTTTACGCGGCCGGCAAGCTCGACGTCACTCCGCAGCATCTTCGGCTCGTGCTGTTGGGCGAGCGCCAGTCGGCTCGGCTGATGGCCAAGGTGCGCGTCCAGTTTCCCGGGTTGCTCGGAGGATCTGCGCGATGAACGAGCTGGCCACTCAGGTTCCTGGCCGGGCGTCCAAAACGGTCAAGGGCATCGAGCCCATGCTGACGCAGGAGGACATCGCTCAGGTCATCGACAAGCCGGTGCGGTGGGTGAGGGAGCATCTGCTTGCGACGGGAGTCATCGAGTCGGCCTGCTTCGGCGGCAATTCGTACCGCGTGACGCAGGCGACGTTCAGGCGCTGGCTGGACAAGGGGTGTCCTGGGTTCAAGGCGAAAGTTTAAGCGAACGAAAAATCGGAGAGCAACACGATGAAGGCATTGAACTGGATGTTGGCTGGCCTGCGGCTTGCCGGGCGCGCGGCGTGGGAGTGCCTGACGCTGGCGGCTCCCAAGGCCGACGACGCGGAGTGCGGCGTGGATCTCGGAGGGCAGGGGCGATGATGGCGGCTGCGGTTTCGTTCGTGGCCGGCCTTGTTCTGTCCGGTCTGGTCGCGGATCAGGTGCTGATCTGGCGGGTGTACAGGATATTCCCGGCGCAGAAGCGGCGCTGGTGGCCTGGGGCCGGGTTCTGGATGGCGTGGAAGTCGATCCGCCTGCTGCGCGGTACGCGCGACATGCTCGGCAACGTCCACGCCGCGGCGACGCTGTTCCCGCTTGGTTCGCACCACTCGACCGTCACGCGCGAGTTCGTCGAGACGATCCGCCGCTATTCCAACCTCAAGCCGGAGGCAAAGCCGTGACGGCCGCGTGGAACGCCTGGTGCCAGTTTTGGGGCATCCTGGACGCCGTTGTGATCGTCGGCCTTCTGGTCGTGGCGGTTTGGTCGGCGGTGCCGAAGCGCGGCTTCCGGCTCGACAAGCGTACGCCGTTCCGGGCCTGTCCGACCTGCATTCACGTTGGGAAGCCTATGGAGAACCTTCCGTGCCGCGAATGCCTGACCGGCGACTCAGCTTGGGAGCCGAAATGACAGCGCAGGGCTTGCTCGATTTCACGGCTCCGGTCGTGTCGACGCCGGAGTCCGAACTCCAGCGGCAGTTCGACGAGTGGAAAGCTACGCCCGGCGGCCGGCGCGTGATGGCCGACCTGTACGAGCTGGCCAACCAATACGCGCGGGTGTGGCGCCGGACGTTCATTCCGGTGTCGATGAAGCTGCTCTACGAGATCGAGCGGCATCGCATCAAGACCGTCACGGCGCGGGCGCAGTCGCTCGGGGTGCGGCTGACAAAGTCGTTCGGCTACACGCTCAACAACAATTTCACGGCCCACATCGCGCGCCACATCATGGATCGCCGGCGCGACCTGGACGGGCTGTTTGAGACGCGTGAATTGAGGGCCGTCGAATGAACACCTCATGGACTCCCGACCTGCTCCGCGAGTGCCGGAACCGCGCCTGCGTCCGCCTGGACCGGATGTCGCTGGCTGCCACCTATCTGATCGGCATGACCTTCGCCGACCATCCCGACGAGGTCGAGCATTACGACGAGAGCGGCTGGCGCCCGTGCAAGGGCCGCTTCGCCTTCTTCCTGGCGTCGAATTTCGCCTACCGGATTCGGCCCACCTACAACCCGCTTCGGTCGGCGGTCGCCGGCCGCGAAACGCAACAGGAACATGCAACGCAAGGAGCAACGAAATGAAGATTACCGATAAACTGGTCTGCCGCGTGGTGGACAGCGTCCGCGAGGATCTGTGCAAGATCGCGGAGGAAAACGCCGAACGCCTGCTGAATGCGCTCGACGAGCAGGAGCGGGCCGGCGGCGATTCGTCCATCAGCCTGTCGATCTCCGTCTGCCTGACGGACAAGGGCGCTGCCGAGAACTGCGTCGAGGTGGCGACGAAGTTCGGCTTCGCTCGCAAGGTGCAGGAGCGCGACGAGTACATCCCGCATGTCATCGACCTTGGCGAAAGCCTGTTCGACCATGCGAAGCGCAAGCCGTCCGGCAAGGATTCCGCGGCGGAAGGCGGTGCGAAATGATCGCCTATCCCATCCAGACCCTGCCGCAGTTGGAAATCGGTTCTCCCGATTGGCTGGCCTACCGCAAGACCGGAATCGGCGCTTCCGAGGCCGGAGCGGTCCTGGGCGTTTGCCCGTGGAAGTCGCCCGTGGACGTGTGGCTCGAAAAGATGGGCCGCGCGCCGGCCTTCGACGGCAACAACGCGACCTATTGGGGCTCGCTGCTCGAGGATCTGGTCGCCCGAGAGTACGCCAAGAAGGTCGGCATGAAGGTCCGCCGGTTCAACTACACGCTGCGCCGCGGAGTCCTGATCGGAGACATCGACCGCCTGGTCCACGAGGACGGGAGGCTGCCTGCGGTGGCCGAGCGCGTCGTCACGAATCGCGCGATGGACGCCAAGACCGCCCGCGACCGCGGACTGTGGTCGGACGGCCTGCCGATGTACTACGAGGCGCAGGGGCTTTCGTACATGGCGATGCTTCCGTCCGTCGAGCTGTTCGACTTCGCCTGCCTGTTCCTGGCCGAGCGCGAGCTGGAGATTTTCCCGCTGGCGCGCGACGAGTCAGCCATCTCCGACGTGCTGGAGCGCCTGGAAGATTGGTGGGAACGGCACGTCGTCGGACAGACGGCGCCCGATCCGATGTCGGAGGACGACTGCAAGAAGCTGTGGGGCCGCCACCGTCCGGCGACCGTGTGCTTCTCGACCGCGGAGGCCGATCAGGCGCTGGCGATTCTGGCCGACGCCAAGGCCCGCAAAAAGGCCGCGGAGGAGGACGAGAAGGCGGCGAAGCTCACGGTCATGGCGGTCATGCAGGACAACGAGGTCTTGAAGTCCGCGGACGGCACGAAGGTGCTGGCGACCTGGAAGAACGCCAAGGACTCGGCCAAGACGGATTGGGAGGCCGTGGCGCGGGAGGTGATGGCGACGTGGCCAGGGGATGCCGGGGCCGTGATCGCCAAGCACACGACGGTGACGGCCGGAAGCCGGCGCTTCCTGCCCAAGGAATGATTTCGGCCGATGGCCGGGAAAGGAACATGAACCATGAATGAA
>DAOTNL010000184.1:3930-5390 GCA_035450765.1 Kiritimatiellia bacterium
CGGCTTCCTCCGAACCGAAGCCCACCGACGAGCAGCTCGATCTGATCGGCCGCCTGTCTCCCTACGCCGAGGGCTTCCCGAAGATGTTCGCCCGCGCCTGCAAGGACGTCGGCGTCGGCGATGCGGAATGGAAGTCGGCTCCGGCGGACGCCATGCGGCGGCTGCTGGATCGCTGCGACGAGCTTTCGGCTCCGCGGTAAAACGCGGAGCCAACCGCCTTCCGCCGTCCGTGTTGCTCCGGCGGCGGGAGGCGGCCTTCTGAGCAACGGGAGCAACGAGGTCGATTGTGAACTGGATACCCATCACCACCAAGACGAGGACCGCGCCGGAGTTCATCGGTTCGGAGCCCATCCACCGCGCCACGTGGCTGTGCCTGATGCTGCATTGCGCGGAGCATGAGACAGGCGGGACGATCCGCGATTGCGCGTCCTGGGGCGACCGGCGCTGGATGCAGACGGTCGGAGTGACCAAGGCCGAGATCCGCCTCGAGACGCCTCTGTACTTCTTCCGCGGGTCCGACCTGATCGTTTGGGGATACGACCCGAAGTACGAGGACGTGATCCGGGCCAAGCGTGAGGGCGGCAGGATCGGCGGAAAGCTGTCTGCCGCATCGCGTTCTGCATCATCTTCAGAGGTGCCTGCGAAGGAGTCCTTGAAGGAGTCCTCGAACGGAAAGGATAGGATAGGATTGGAAGGGATTGGATTTAAACCGTCAGACGGCTGGAAGACGGGGAAGTCGTCGGGAGGGAATCCGGGGGACAAGTACGAGCGCCTTCAGGCCGTTCCGCAGGCCAAGCTGGCGCAATGGGCGGCCGAGTTCTGCGGCGACGATCCGTCCTGGATTCGCGCCTACAACGCCTACATCGCGCAGATCGGGCCGGAGGCTTTCCGGGCGATCCTGGCGCAGTTCGTCGGGGAAGTAGGCGCCGGCGAGGACGGGAAGCGGCGCGGGGCCGTCCTTGTTGCCAAGGTGAAAAAGGCGATTGCCGAGAAGCGAAAGGCGGTGTCTCCGTGAAGCCCATGAAACTGGCCGACCTGAATCCTGCCCTGCGGTCGCGCGTGGAGGCCGTTCTGGCATCCGGGGGCATCCAAGGCCGGAAAACGGCCAGAAACGCGCCTGGTGCCACCTGTAGCCTCCGCGCGGGGCATCGTAGGGCTGGACGCAATGGCCCGAATCAGACTGAAGCGGCCTACAACCGCGACATTTTGTCCGGTCATGGGATCTACGAGGGCTTGACGCTCCGGCTGCCCGGCGGATCGAGGTACACGCCGGATTGGATGTCTGTCTGCGCTCTCGGGTTCGTCCATCTCCACGAGGTCAAGGGCTCCTACCGTTTTCCGTCAGAGGGCAGGGCTCTCACGGCCTGGCGCGAGGCGCGGGCTGCCTTTCCTATGTTCAGGTTCCATTGGGCGGTGCTGACGAAGGATGGGTGGGAGTTTAGGCATTGGAATGGGAACCC
>DAOTNL010000185.1:0-5373 GCA_035450765.1 Kiritimatiellia bacterium
GCCGCGGAGGTGTCGATCATCGAATAAGCGGTGCTCATTGGCCCGGCACCATAACAGAACCCGCCGGACGCCACAACGCCGCCGACACGCCCGCGCCGCATCGGCCCGCCCCTCCATCCGCGCATGCATTCGGTCTTCAAGATACATATGATCATTAATTAATGATGATATGTTCAGGCAATGGATTGATTATGAGAATTCATTGGCATATTTCGAATATATCGGCTTGGGTTCGTATGATAATTCATTAATCATGGTGCGGAACGCCGTTCCCGTTCCGATGACCGCATGAGGTTTGCGCGCGGTTTCTGTCGCCGCTGGACCCATCGCGCGGCTCGGGCAACGAGATCTCGACCGCGCCTCGTTTCCGCCAAGCCGATTTCAGGCTTTTCGGTCCGCGGACCGGGTGCTACAGTCGCCGCCTGATTTTGGAAACCCCGAACCGGACCCGCCCATGAAAAAACTGCTTTCCGCCAACCAAGCCATCGCCTGGGCCGCCTATCGCGCCGGGTGCCGCGTGGCCGCCGCCTATCCCGGCACGCCCTCCACCGAAATCCTGGAGCACGTGGCCGAATTCAAGGGCGCCATCGACTGCGAGTGGTCGGTCAACGAAAAAGTCGCCATGGAAATCGGCGTCGGCGCCTCCCTCGCCGGCGTCCGGGCGCTGGTCGCGATGAAGCACGTCGGCCTCAACGTGGCCATGGATCCCCTGATGACTTTCACCTACGTCGGCGCCATCGGCGGCATGGTCATCGTCAACGCCGACGACCCCAGCATGCATTCTTCCCAGAACGAGCAGGACAACCGTTCGCTCGCGAAGTTCGCCAAGTGCCTGCTGTTCGAGCCGGCCGACTCGCAGGAAGCCTACGACATGGTGATCGCCGGCTTCGAGCTGAGCGAAAAATACCAGGTGCCCGTCATCGTCCGCACCACCACGCGCACGGCGCACACGTCGACCATCGTGGACATCGGCTCCGGCGAGCGCGGCGAAGTGCCGGGCATTCCCTACGTCAAGAACGCCCAGCGCAACGTCGCCGTGCCCGCGCACGGCCGCCTGATGCGCTTCGCCGTCGAAAAGCGTTCGGCCGCCTTGCGCGAGCTGACGGAGGCCAGCCCCTTCAATCGCGCCGAGCCCGGCACGGGCGAGCTCGGGTTCGTCGCCTCCGGCGTGGCCTACCAATACGTGAAGGAAGTCTTTCCCGAAGCGCCGGTCTTCAAGGTCGGCCTTTCCTGCCTGCCGCCCATCGAGAAAATCCGCGCGTTTGCAACGGGCGTGAAGCGCCTGGCCGTCGTCGAGGAATCCGATCCCGTGCTGGCCGAGCAGATCCGCGCCGCAGGCATTCCCGTCGTGGAACCGCAGACCGAGCTGCGCATGATGGAGCTCAACCCGTCGCGCCTCGCCGCCCTGCGCGCCGAGCTGCTGGGCACGCCCGCGCCGGAAGCCCCCAAGCCCGAGACCGGCATCCCCGTGCGCCCACCGGTGCTGTGTTCCGGCTGTTCGCACCGCGGCCCGTTCCATATCCTGTCCAAGCTCAAGGCCACGGTCTGCGGCGACATCGGGTGCTACACCCTCGGATCGGCCCCGCCGCTGGCCGCGATGGACACCTGCATCTGCATGGGCGCCGCCATCGGCGCGGCCATCGGCATGCGCAAGGCCGGCCTCCCGAACAAGCGCATCGCCGCCGTCATGGGCGACTCCACCTTCTTCCATTCCGGCATGACCGGCCTGCTCGACGTGGCCTACAACAAAATCCCGATCACCGTGATGGTCTTCGACAACCGCATCACGGCCATGACGGGCCACCAGGAAAACCCCGGCAGCGGCCACACCCTGCTCGGCGAAATCTCCACCCAGGTGCGCGTGGCCGACGTCGCCCGCGCCTTCGGGATCCAGCGCGTCCACGAAGCCGATCCCTACGACCTGGCGGCCCTCGAAAAGATCTTCGTCGAATGCCTCGACAGCGGCGAGCCGGCGGTTGTCGTCGTGCGCGGCCCTTGCGTGCTGCACGAAAAGTGGGCCGGCAAGTTCGTCAACGAAGTCGATGCGGCCAAGTGCACGGCCTGCGGCGCGTGCTTCCGGATCGGCTGCCCCGCCATCGTGCGCGGCGCCGCCAAGGATCCGGCCGGCAAGCGCTTCCAGTCCCGCATCGATCCCCAGTTCTGCACGGGCTGCAACCTCTGCGCGCAGGTCTGCAAGTTCGGCGCCATCTCCCCCGCCAAGTGAGGAACCCGCGATGACCACTCCCCTCGACCGCATCTTCAACGTGTCCCTCGTCGGCGTCGGCGGACAGGGCATCCTGCTCACCTCCGACGTCCTCGCGCTGGCGGCGATGCACGCCGGGCTCGACGTCAAAAAGTCGGAAATCCACGGCATGTCGCAGCGCGGCGGCTCGGTGATCAGCCAGGTCCGTTTCGGCGCCAAGGTCCATTCGCCGATCATTCCCGACGGCCAATCCGACGTCCTCGTGTCGTTCGAACGCACGGAAGCCCTGCGCTGGGCCCACCTCGCCAAGCCCGGCGCGAAGATTCTCGTCAACGACATGGACCGCGTTCCCGTCACGGTTTCCAGCGGCCTCCAGGCTCCCGTGCAGGACATCGACCGCCGGCTGGCCGCCTATCCGGGCTTGGCGCTGATCGACGCCAATCCGCTCGCGATCCAGGCCGGCAACCTGCGCGCGGCGAACATCGTGCTGCTCGGCGCGCTGTCCGTGTTCGTGCCGTTCGGCGCCGAGCACTGGCAGTCCGCGCTGCGCGAGCGCATCCCCGCCAAGCTGCTCGACGTCAATCTGCGCGCCTTCGCCGCCGGCCGCGCCGCCGCGCGCTGATCGCCGCCCCCTTGCTTCCCCCGCGCCCGCCAAATCCATTAAGATAATATACACATATGTGTATTTGTGCATGTTGATTTGGCAGAAATCGGTGCCGTTCGTCGCTCTGGACATCCGCGGACGAATGCCGTAGTGTCCGCCCTCCGTTGCGCACGAAGCGCGACAAGCCGCCCGCGGGGCCCCTCGACGGGAAACGAATGGACGGCGTGGATTTCCTGGCCGATGGCGTCGCGAAAACCACTTTCCGTCCTTCGCCACCAGGAGATTCCCCCATGAGCTTCCAATCGCTGGGCCTCGACCCGCGCTTGCTGCAGAACGTCGCCAAGCAAGGCTACGTCGTCACCACCCCCATCCAAAAGAAGGCGATACCGGCCATTCTGGAAGGGCGCGACGTCGTGGGCCTGGCCCAGACCGGCACCGGCAAAACGGCGGCGTTCGTCCTGCCCCTCCTCCACCGCCTGATGTCCGGTCCGCGCCACCAGCTGCGCGCGCTGATCGTCGGCCCCACGCGCGAACTGGCCGAGCAGACGAAGGACGTCGTGGTCAAGCTGGGTGAACACGTCAACTTCCGCTGCGTCACCATCTACGGCGGCGTGGGCCAGCAACCGCAGATCAACGGCGTCCGCCAAGGCGCGGAAATCGCCATCGCCTGTCCCGGTCGCCTGCTGGATCTGCTCAGCCAAGGCAAATTCAACCTGAACCAGGTCGAATGCCTCGTCCTCGACGAAGCCGACCGCATGTTCGACATGGGCTTCCTGCCGGACATCCGCAAGATCCTCAAGCGACTGCCGGCGAAACGCCAGATCCTGCTGTTTTCCGCCACCATGCCCGAGGAGATCCGCGCGCTGGTCCATGAAATCCTGCAGGATCCCGTCACCGTCCAGATCGCCCATTCCAAGCCGGCGGCGACGGTCGACCACGCGCTCTATCCGGTCGAGCAGTCCCAGAAAGCCGCGATGCTGCTGGCGCTCCTGAAAAAGATCGGCGATGGTTCGGTGCTGGTCTTCACGCGCACGAAACACCGCGCCAAGCGGCTCGCCGCTCAGCTGTGCGCTTCCGGCTTCCGCGCCGCCAGCCTGCAGGGCAACCTGTCCCAGCGCCAGCGGCAGGCGGCCCTCGACGGCTTCAAGTCCGGCCAGCACCAGATCCTGGTCGCGACCGACCTCGCCGCGCGCGGCATCGACGTCGAAGCCATCACGCACGTCATCAACTTCGACATGCCCGCCACGGTGGACGACTACACGCACCGCATCGGCCGTACCGGCCGCGCGGCGAAAACCGGCGACGCCTTCACGTTCACGACGCACGAGGACGAAAGCTCGGTGCGCGCCATCGAGCGCGTGATGGGCTTCAAAATCGAGCGCCGCCGCCTCGAAGGCTTCGATTATTCCGCCAAACCCGCCGCCCCCGCGGCGCGTGCGCCGGGTCCGCGGCGCCCGCATTCCGGGCCCAAGCCGGGCGGCGGAAAACCCGGCGGACAGCCAGGCGGACAAATCCGAAAGCCGCACCCCGGCGGCGTCCGCTCGTTCGGCAAGCGCCGCTTTTCGCGCTGACCTCCTTCACCCGCGACACAAGGTCGCGGGGGGCGTCAACCTACAAGACCCCCACGGGCTTGCCCCGTGGGTGAATCAGGTCGGCAAAAGGCCGGGGAGCGGCAACTCCCCGGCCCGTCAGGACGGATTATTCCGCCTGGATCGGCACGATTTTCCGCCGGGCCTGCTCTTCCGGACGTTTCGGCGCGGTAAAGGTCAGCACGCCTTTCTTGAATTGCGCCTTGGCCTTTCCGGCGTCCACGCCGGCCGGCAGTTCGATGGCGCGGTGGAACGACCCGTAGGATTGTTCGCGCCGGAACCAGTTCTTGCCCTTTTCTTCCTGCTCGCTCTTCTTCTCGCCGCGAAGGACCAGCACGTCGTCCTGCAGCTCCACGGAGATGTCTTTCTCGTCCATCCCCGGCAGCTCGGCCGACACCTTGACCTCCGTGTCCGTTTCGGAAACGTCCACGCGCGGCATGAACGCTGCGGGGGCCCAGTCGGGTTCCCGTCCGCGTTCGGCCAGCGGAGCGTCGCCGAAGAACTCGTCGAACAGGCGGTTCATCTGCCGTTGGAAGTCCCGGAAGGGATCCGCTTCCTCCCGCCGTACAGGCAGGGGCTTGCGGCCGATCCGGGGCACCAGATCCTTGATGCTCATCTTGCTCGCCTCCTTCCTGTGGTTGTTGGTTGATCGTTGCTTCAGCCCGTGACCTGGATCTTCCGGGCCTTTACTTCTTCCTTCTTGGGAATCGTCACCGTCAGCACACCGTGCTTCACGCGCGCCTGGATGCGCTCGGGATCGACCGCGTCGGGCAGCGTGAAGTCGCGGCGGAACCGGCCGGCGCCGAATTCCCGCCCCAGCTCTTCGCCGCCCTGGGGCTTCTCGATCTGGGTCCAGCCCTCGATCGTCAGCACGCGTTTCTGGACCGTGGCCTCGACGGATTTCTCGTCGGCCCCCGGCAGGTCGGCCACGACCACGAAGGCTTCGGGATTCCGGCGGATCACACGGCGGATCAACT
>DAOTNL010000186.1:0-5331 GCA_035450765.1 Kiritimatiellia bacterium
TCCAGAATTAAGAGTTCCAACAACAGGTTCCAGACTATCGCCTCCAAAGCGCGGCTCAGTCTGAACCTTCGGGTTCGGCTGACTATGGATCGCAACCGCTTTCGGCACCGTCACGGTTATGAAGTCTCCGACTTTCGGCTCGTCGTGTTCATCGCGGCGAACGGTGATCCATGTCGTACAGTCCGGCGCGAATGCAACCTCCCATCCATTCTCCACCTCCGTCACTTTGCCTATCAAAGCGGAGGTCGTCTCAAACATATCCGCCGCTTTTGCGGCGCAGTAGTAGCAGAACTTCCGGCCGCCATCCTTGCCAATCATTATGTCGCCAAATTCAAACGGCACATGGCAAATCTGGCATTCATTAGCCGAACAACCGGGTGCAGAGACTACGCCGCGCTTGGTTGCGGCTTTGGCTTTCTTCGATTTCATATTTCATTCCTCCTGTTTTTGGTTAATCATCGCGGCGAGTCTGACCCGTGGGGTTCGACCCGGAGGCGGCGGCGCGGAGGTTGGGTTGGATGGGGGTCATAAAATAGTCTTTCTCAACTCTTGGAACTCTTGGCTAAAATGCGTGATTTTTGAACTCTTGGAACTCTTGGCATGAAATTTGATGTACCCCCCAATATCCCCCTCCTTACCCCCTCTATATATATACATTCTATATATATGACAAGAGTTCCAAGGTATGTTTATAGAAGTCATAACTATACTTGCGCCTCGATAGTTGCGTTTCTGAGAACTCTTGCCAACGGGGCGGCAAGAGTTCTGGCAATTTGCCAAGGGTTCTTCCTCAACTCTTGGCAACTCTTGGCAACTCTTGTAGCTGGTCTGCCAAAGGTTCATTTCGCCTCCGCGGGCAGATAGACGACCGTTTTCGGGCCTCTCGTTTTGTCGGATTTGGTTGCCACGATGCGTCCGCGGTCCACCAGCTCGGAGAGCATCTCCTGACGCTCTTTAGATACGATGGAACGAGTAGACCTGCACTGGCTGATGTCGCTCCACATGGTCCCGGCCGCGCCCCTCGTTTCCACAAGCCTGACGATGCGGTCCATCTTGGCCTCGCGCTCGTTGGTCTCGCGGCTCTCGGTGAGGTTTCCGCACAGGCGCTCGGCGTGGCCGTAGAGCCACTGACAGACGATCCCGGCCCTCTCGATGGCCTCTTGGCTGAAAACGCTTGGCAGGCGGTCCTCGCGCCCGTCGATCATCAAGAAGAGGGCGATCCGCAGGAGGTACTCGTTGCACAGACGGTTGACGACGGGGCGGATGCCGGCGTCGTGATCGATGAACATCTTTGCTAGAGCGGCCTGGTATCTCTCCTCCGGCGGCCGGATGCGCCCGTGGACGGCCATGAGGGTGGCGGCCATGCTGTCCAGCTCGGCCATAGCGGCGGCCTTGTCGAGGCTGGCTGACGGGAAAGGAAACCATGCGCGGTCCTCGTGCTGGATCATCAGGAACCGCCCGAGGAAGCCGCTGTCCATGTCGGCTCGGCTGGCGAGGGTCTTGAGAATCTCGGGCTGGATGCTGGCCGCGATGGACGGATAGCAGTAGTCGGCGGCGCGGGCGGCGGGCGCGTCCTTCGAGCGCTTGGACATCGCATGGACGAAGAAGCCCTTGTTCCAAGCGTAGGTCAGGAAGCCGGCGGCCTTCGCCTGCCAGTGGCGCTTGTCGAGCCAGTTGGCCATTTCGCTGATCATCATCACGCCGTTGCCCTTTTCCGCGAGGGCGTCGGCGATGCCCTCCTCGCTTCCGGCGGTGCCGAGGAACAAGCCGTGCTTCTTCAGCAGCTCGTCGGCGAGCCCGCCGATGTCTTTTCCGGAAGACGACGGCGCCACGAGGAGCGACCACACGTTGCAGGCTTGGCCTCCGGCGGTGTCGATCTTGACGCGGGCGCGGTCGATTCCTCGCTTGGTGGCGTGGGCGGCGATGCCTCCGGTGGTCGGCTGCGCCTCGCCGCAGAGGAAAGCACCGAAGATTGGCAGCGCCTTTGCGAAGCCGATCTCGAACGGCAGCGGCGGATTGGTCGGGGTCCGCAGGACGTTGATCATGGCCTCCAGCATGGTGCCGGAGACGGCGGCCTCCACGTCCTTCGCTGTGACCTTACGCCACGGGGACAGGCTGGTGGCGACGACCGACCGCGGCATGGTCTTGGCCTCGGCGTCCATCTCGGACAGCACGACCTCGGCCACGTCGGTCCACACGTCGCCGGAGTCGATGGCCGTCCATGTGCGCTCGCGGTAGTCGGCTCGCTGCCACTTGGGGCGGACGAGGCCGGACTGGCCGAACAGGTCGATGGCCTTGTCCTTGTCACCGCCGGTCCAGAAACGGAGGATGGAGAGGAGCGCGGCGTCGGCCTCGGACGCCGAGCCGTAGCCGGATATGTCGCCGGCCCACAGGCGGTTGAATTTGTCGGCCTGGGCCGATTGCCGGATGCGGGCGATCACGTCGCCGGACGGGACGGAAGCGCGGACGGGCTTCTTCTCATCTGCCTTGCCGAAGACGTATGCCATGAAGGTGTCGATCTGGTCCTGGGCGTCTTCGATAACGTGCTTTTGGCGGATGACGTTTCCGGTCATAACGAAGTAGCGTCCGCTGTCGTAGATTTCCAGGTTTCCGGAGCGGCGTCCGGTCTCCGGCAGCTTGGCGCGGCAGATAATGTGGGCTCCGTTGCCGGACTGCGACAGCTCGGTGTAGCTTCCGATCCACTCGATCAGCTCGTCGTCGATGTGCCCGTCCATATCGATGCCGCAGTAGGGGTCTCTTTCCGTGAACACGAACCCGATGCCGGAGAAGCCGGAGGAGGCCATGACGGCGGCGTCGAAGTCGGTCCATGTGGCCGGATCGGTGGTGCTGGCCAGCTTGCCGGTCTTGGCATTGATCGGCAGCTTGGTCTTCTTGCCGTCGCGGTCCACCAGCTCCCAGCAGATCCACTGCTTCAGCGCCTTCAATTCGTCGGGTATCTTTTCAAAACTCATAAGCCAGCACCTTCCACCATTTGCCGTCCTTCGTGACGGAGATTGTTTGCGGAACCACGAAATTGGATTGATTGGACAGCGCCTCGTCCACGCTGCGGCACACGACGCCGCGGCGGGCGAACCAGCGCAAAGCCTTCGACTTGGCGAAGCCGTCGTGCTCCGGGCAGACCCACTCCGAAGCCCTCCGTCCCATTCCGCAGTAGTAGTCCACGCGAAGGCTGTCCGGTCGGGTCGGCTTGCTGTGGCGGGAATAGGTGACGGACTGCACCGGCCACGTCTCGACCGGAGATGATAGCGGGTCGGCGTCGTCGGCCTCGCGGCAGTGGCGGATTTCGCGCTCCTCGATCTGGAACTCGGCGAGGCAATTCGGGCAGGTCCGCAGATAGATGGCGATCTCCGCTCCGCACGAGCGGCACGTCTTGGATCTGGCGATGTCCTGCCGCCACGTCTTTACGGCGCGCACGTCGTCGAGCGGCCCGTGGCGGCGGATGTTTCCGCCGAAGTCCAGCAGCAGGCAGTCGGTCTTGCCGTCGGCCTTGCGCAGTCCTCGGCCTGCCATCTGGACGTACAGGCCGGGGCTCTTGGTCGCCCGCAGGATGGCGATGCAGTCGATGCCTGGATGGTCGTAGCCCGTTGTCAGCACGTCGATGTTGACGAGGAAGCGGGCGGCGCCGGACTGGAACTTATCCAGCTCCGCGGCCCGCTCGGCCTTGGAGATGGTCCCGTCCACGTAGGCGACGGGCTCTCCCATGCTGGCGAGGATTCCGGCGATGGTCTTGGCGTGCTCGATCCCGGCGCAGAAGACGAGGACGGCCTTGCGTCCGGCGGACTTGGCCACGATGTCGCGGCAGGAGTCCTCGGCGACGATCTGGAACCGCTCCTGCATCTCGGAAGCCACGAACTCGCCCAGCTTGGTGTGTACGCCTTCGAGGTCGGCCTCGTGGGCGCCGCGGTAGCCGACGATGGGCGAGAGCCAGCCCTCCTCGATCAGGTCGGTGGTCTTGGCCTCGTACACGATCTCGTCGAACAGGCGGTCGTCTCCCTCGGTCAGCATCCCGCCGTCGAGGCGATAGGGCGTGGCCGTCAGCCCGATGATCTTGGCGTTGGGCGAATGCGCGAACACGGCGTGGTACTGGCCGATCTTCTTGTGCGGGACGCGGTGCACCTCGTCCACGACGATGGCCGTGAACGGCTCCGGCCTCGCCCGCACGATGGATTGGACGCTGGCCACGGTGACGGGCTTGGTGGCGTCCTTCTCGCCGAGTCCGGCGCAGTAGAGTCCGATGGGCTTGTCGGTCAGTTGGGCGATCTTGTCCGCGTTCTGGACGAGCAGCTCCTTGACGTGCGCCAAGACCAGCACCCGCCCGGTGGCGATGCGGCACAGCTCGGCGATGATCCAGCTCTTGCCGCTGCCGGTGGGCAGGCTGGCGAGGACGGACGCGCCTTGCCGCGCCTTCGCCACGATGGCGTTGACGGCGGACTGCTGGTATTGGCGGAGGGCTGGCATAATTAACGTCGCATAATTAAAATCGACTTCATTGCGGCTGACGATGTTGCGCCGACGAATGCTGGTGAACCACGGTGTTGGGCGTATTAATATCCCGAAGCAATGTCCCGCACCCTGCCTTGCAACATCCGTTTTCGCCTCCTGCAATGTAGCCGTGGTGCATTGGCGACAAGTCCCACCACCCTTGGTCGTGCTTGCAACAAAACTCGCACACTTTCATGTGGTTGTGGTCATAGTGGCGGTATCCGGTTCCGTTGCATTTCGGACACTGCCCAACAACCGGCTCGACCTTACGCGCCACAACGGGCCGCTTCTTCGATGTGCTTTTCTTATTCATGCGCTTTCTCCTGTTCTGTGGCGCGACGGTCAGCCGTGGGGTTGGGCGTATGCGCGTTTGCATAGGCCATCGCTTCTTCTTTCGGATGCGCGTATCGCTCCAACTGGTAGGCGATATGCCGCGCCTCTTCTTCGGTCAGGTTGTCGGCGCAATGAAGCCGATATGGCTTCCCGTCGAGCGTGGCGATCCACGGAGACAGCACGCACCAAGAGCAATCAGGAAAGAAGGCCGGAACAAAGCCGCCCAACAACGGGTTCGACGGTACGGCGTGTTTATCGCCGTCAATATGGTTTGTTTCTTCGCTCATGTTCCTTGCTCCTTTTTGGCTTGTTCATCCGCCGTCCCGTCAACCCTAGGGTTGGAATTATAGAACCCAATCGCCTTCTGCTTTGCCTTCTTCCATTCCTCTATGCGCCACGGTTTGGGGTCACCATAGTGAACAAGCTCATTGGCGCATATTACGGCCTCGGCAAGCTCTCGCTCCAATTGCCTTGCCATCCCAGACAGGCTGGCGC
>DAOTNL010000187.1:0-5306 GCA_035450765.1 Kiritimatiellia bacterium
TGACGACGGAATCCATCATCCAGCATTGGCCGAGATAGGCGCCGCCGCCTTCTTGGAGCACGCTGTTGTGGTGGAGATAGGCGTTGGAGACGACGGCCTCGCCGGCGGCCAAGCCGCCTCCTTTATAGGCCAGATTGCTGGCGGCGACGATGCCGGCCGCCGTTCCACCCGCCAGAAACAGGCCGCCGCCGCGGAAGCCGTTGTTCACCATAAAGGTGCAATCGGCCGTGTCGCCGTTTCGCACGTAGGCCCCGCCGGCATCGCCGACGGCGAAGTTGCCGCGGAACCGAGATCCGCGGAGCACGCCCCCGTACAGGTACGCGCCGCCGCCCTCGTTCGCGAGGTTGTCGTCGACGGTGCAACCGTCTACGACAGCCTCGATTGCCAGGATGCCTCCGCCCTGCATGGCCGCTTGATTACTGACGATCTGGCAATTCGTCACCGTGCAGTCCGCAAGGGCCATGATCCCGCCGCCGTAATGATCCGAGGTGGCGCCTCCGTCCAAGGTGCCGCCGCGTTCGATGCGGAAACCGCTTAAGACGGCTCCGTTGGTCAGATAGGCGCCGCGCACGGCGGAAGGGCCGAGGACACCCGCGCCGCGGATCGTCGTCCACTTCGGGCCGTTGACGGATACGACGGCGACGCTACCGGTGACCATCACCCGGTTGGTGAGGGCCATGCCGGGCGCCGCCCGACCGCCGACGGCATAGACGCCGTCGGTGACCACGACGGTATCGCCCTTTTCGCAGATATCGACGGCGGCCTGGATCGTGCGCGCGGCGGTATGCCAGTTGGTATAAGGTGCGGCCGGCGCGGGGCTATTGGTCCAGACGAACCGGTCGGTTTTCGCGGCCGCCGAAACGGCGCATGCCGCACCCAAGGTCAGAGCCAACGGAAGATCCTGCCATTTCATCGCCCGCCTCCTGAAGGCGCCGGAAGGAAGCGCGCCCACGCCCGCGAGAGTAGAAGAACGGGCAGGGCGGGACAAGTCAGGATTCGGTTAATGCAGCGACAGAGAGCAGATTGCAGAGCTGGTTGTGGATAGATGTGAGGCTCAAGAAAAGGCAGCAGTCGGGTCGGGGGGATTGACGGCATATTCGGTGAGTGCAGATGAAGATATCGGAGTTCAAACTGCCACAGGCGCGGACTTCGCTCTGCCATTCTGAAGTTGGCCTAACGGGTATTGTTTTATAAAACAATACCCACTTTTCCGGGCAATGGATTCGTGGAACGGTCGCGTCTTCCGGGAACGAACCGGACTCAACCGCGAAGCAAGATTGCAGGGGGCCTGCAGCATCGAGCCCAATTGCGGATCGAGAATACGGGACGGCGATTTACGAAGCGGGCGGGGGGCAGACGATGCGCACGGGCATGCGGGCGAGGCGGTCGAAAAGCCGGCGGTCGTCGAGGATGGGCCACCAGTCGTAGAGGAAGGTCTGGATGGGCCGCCACATGGCCACCCAGCCGCAGATGACGAGGCCTTCGCGGAAAATGTCGAGCCAATGCCGCGATTCCGCCCACGGGGCGAGGGCGGCGGCGGCGGTCAGCGCGGCGGCGAGGAAGCCGAGGCCGATGGCGAGGCTGATCCAGCCGTCGTGGAGCAAATCCTTCAGCCGCCGGGTCGCGAAGCCGGACTGGCGCGTGAAATGCTCGCGGATGGCCTCGCCGGCGTCGCGCGCTTTTTCGGGAGAATCCACGGGTTCGTTCGCGTGGATGACGAGGGCCAGCGGCAGGCGCCGGGAAAATTCCTGGGCGCTGGCGACGACGTACTGCTGGGCGTCGTCGTCGAGATCCTGCGCCAGGAACGGCGAGGGATCGCGCGAGTCGAACATCTGGTCCAGTTTCCGGATGCGGATCTCGATCAAGTGCGATTCCAGCGGAATCTCGTCGCCGTAGAAGGTCGGAGTCGTCATGCGCGCACTTCCTTGTCGCGAGGTTTGGCCGGTCGGGACGGCGGTGGCGGCGGCGGTTCGGCGACTCGCGGGGGATTCCGGGAAGGCAAGGAATACGCCTTGGCCAGTTTCCTGTGGAACTGGTAGAGCGCGGAAAGCTCCGCGAACACTTTGCGCGGATCATTCATGGCGTTCGAGGAGGGCGATGTCGGCTTGGTCTTGCGGCGAGGCGCGCAGTTTCTTGAGCAGGACGATGTCTTCGCGCCGGGCCAGACGGATCGGCGGATGATCGGGCGATTCCACGAGCAGGGCGCGGTCCACGATGGCGGCCAGTTCGGGCGCTTCCGCAACGAGCACGTCCACGAAGAATTCATCGTCTGGAACCGGCTTGACGAAGCGATGCAACGAAAGTTGCGTCCGGGGAAAAGTCCACGGTTCGCCGGGCGGCAGGTATCCGCGCGATTTCAGCGCCACTTGCAGATCGGGCAAATGCTCGGGCTTGATGAGCAGATCGACGTCCTTGGTGAAGCGCGGTTGCGCATGGAACGCCATGGCGACTCCGCCGATCAAGGCATAGGGAATTTGCTGGGCGGCGAGATCCTTTGCCAGCTGTTCGAATTCCCCGAACACGTCCATGGCGCGCCTATCCCTTCACGGCGCCTTCGGTGAGGCCCTTGACGAAGAGCTTCATGGAGAAGGTGAAGAGGATGATGACGGGGATGGAGGCGATGGCGTAGCCCGCCATCAGCGGCCCCCAGAGCTTGATGTATTCGCCGGCCATGCGGATGAGCTGGACGGTGACGGGGAGCCGCGCCTGCTCGCGCATGACGATCAGCGGCATGACGAATTCGTTCCACTGGCCGAGGAACTGCATGACGGCGACGGTGCCCATGATCGGGCCGGAGAGCGGAATGACGACGAGCTTGAGCTGCTGGAAGTGGTTGGCGCCGTCGATTTCCGCGGCCTCGAACAGATCCTGCGGGATGTCGGCGATGAAATTGCGGAACACGAAGATGGCGAAGGCCTGGCCGCCGGACGCACCGACGAGGATCAGGGCGGTAAGGGTGTTGAGCAGGCTCATGTCGCGCAGCAGGATGAACAGCGGAACGAGGTTGGCGATCATGGGCATCATCATCAGGAGCAGCAGCGCGTTCCAGAGGAACGAGGACAGCGGCACCTTCAGGCGCGCGAAGAAGTAGGCGCCTGCCAGGCCGAAGATGACGATGAAGAACGTGGCGGTGGTGGACAGGAAAATCGAGTTGGCGACGGTGGGCGAGACCATGGCCCAGGCCGTGGACCAGTTGTCCCAGTGCATGGGCCGGGTCAGGGCCGTCGGCGAGAGATAGAACTGGTTGTTGTCCTTGAGCGACACGATCAGCATCAGGTAGAGCGGCAGGAAGGCGAAGGCCAGGACGAACCAGATGAACGCGTGCTTGGAGAAGCGCAGGCTCCAGTCGCCGGCGACGGCGGCGGCCCTGTACGCCGGCATCTGCTGGCGCGCGAAGGAACGCGCGACGTAGAGGTCGCCCCGGCTGACGGGCGGCGCCGGGCGCTTCATGCAGCGGGCGAGATAGGCCTTGTCGAGGCGGGAGGAAATCCGGCCCCACGGCGTGGCGAGGATGATGAAGACGACGCCGGAGACGATCATGTTGAGCGAGCCGCCGGCGACGCCGTAGCCGATCAGGACGGCGCCGGCCGCGCCGATGGCGGTTTTGAAGAGGCTGCGGGCGAGCATCATCAGCAGCGCATAGCCGAACAGGAGCCAGGCGACACCGGCGCTGCCGAAGATGGCGGAGGCGATCAGCGCGGCGGCGACGAGGCCGAGGCCGCCGCGGAGCGCGGCGCCGAACTTGCGCAGCGCGACGGGCACGGCCACCAGCACCGCCAGCTTGAGGACGAGGCCGCCCACGAACGCGGCGAACACCGCCGGCGTGGCGGCCTTGGGCAGCAGCACGCCCTTGAAGAACAGATAGGCTTCGGCGAAGGCGTAGAGCGCCAGGATGCCGAACCAGGCGGTCTTGTCGGGCTTGGCGCCGCCCTCGGGCTCCGGCTGCAAGAGCATGTTGCAGATCTTCTGGAGCAGCAGCACGACGACGGTCAGCACGATGCCGACCGCGCAGGCATAGCCCATTTGCTGGTCCATGAAGGCCTTCCGCAGCATGAACAGCGCCGGGACGGTGGCTTTGCCGCCGGGGCCGCCCGCGATGCCCGCCAGCGCGAGGATCATGCCGGCGTCCTTGATCGTATCGATGATGGCGAAAACGAGCAGCAGGTAGATCGAGCCCATCAGCAGCGGCAGCTCGATCTTGGTGAACCGGCTCCACCACGTCGCGCCGTCGATGTCGGCGGCCTCGTAGATGTCCTTGGAGATGTTCTGCAGCTTGGCGAGGTGGGTGAGGACGGCGAACGACCCGACCCACGGGAAGCCCCAGACGACGCAGGCGATGATGATGATCTTGGGATCGCCGAGCCACGCCGGCGCGGTGCCGGCCTTGAACGCGGTGAGCCAGTCGAAGGATTCGAGGAAGGCCTTGGCGAGGCCGCCGAGGTTCGGGTCGGCCAGCTTCGCGGAGACGTAGGTCCCGCCGTGCTGCAGGAGCGCCATCAGCCCGGTCCAGTCGAGGAACTGGTTGAGGTAGCCGGCGGTGGCCTCGAAGAAGAACGAGCGCCAGATCAGCACCGTGATCAGGCCGGGGATGACCATCGGCACGACGAACAGCGTGCGGTAGAAGAACTGCATCTTCTCCGACGTGCAGCGGTGGATGCAGACGGCCACCAGCAGCGCCGGGATCATCTTGACCACGTTCCAGAAGCCGAGGATGAACGCCAGCTTGAACGAATTCCAGAACTCGAGGTTCTTGAGCAGGTCGACGTAGTTCTCGAAGCCGACGAATTCCGAGATGTCCGACCCGTTCCAGCGGAAGAGGGAGTGGAAGATGCCCGAGCTGGCCGGGTAGTACTGGAAGAGCCCGATCAGGATCAGCGTCGGGACGATGAAGAAGTAGATCTCCCAGTGGTGCCGGAGCTGGTTGGGTTGGACTTCTTTGGGTTGCATGTCAAATCGGGGGTTCGAGGTTCACGGTTCAGCGGTTCACGGTTGGGAAAGACCCCGGCCACCTTGCGTGGCCGGTGAATGGGGTTGGCGCCGCGGCAAGCGCGACCTGGTTCACCCGCGGCACAAGGCCGCGGGGGGCCAGGAGCAGAGATTTTACGTAGTACGTAAAAAACCGCCGCGATTTTTCCGCGGAACGTAAAAACATTGGCCCGTTTTTACGTAGAACGTAAAAACTTTGAGCGGATTTTACGTGGAACGTAAAAACTTTCATTTCGAGCCCTCGGCGCGGATGCGGGCGCGGATTTTGGCGAGGACGTTGGAGGAGTACTCGTAGGGGCCGACGTAGCCTTCGGGGAGCT
>DAOTNL010000188.1:0-1899 GCA_035450765.1 Kiritimatiellia bacterium
CCAGGGATCGATGAACGCGCCGGTCGTCTTGTCGAGGGCGCCGGCGCCGGCTTCGAAGAACACGATGCGCTTGGGGTTGGCCGCCAGCATGGGTTCGCCCGGCGCCGGGCTCATGGCTTGCACCCAGGCGGTATCCGTCAAGTGCTGGGTCTCGTTGTTGGTGGCAAAACCCGGCCAGCGGTTGTACTCCGCCCGGTATTTCAGGAGCACCGACGTCACGACGGCCGCGTCCGACTTCGCCTGCGCCATCTTGGCCCGCCGGATGATCACGCCCGCCGCCGGCACCATCATCGCCATCAGGATGCCCAGGATGGCGATCACCACCAGCAGTTCGACCAAGGTGAATCCTTTTTTCATCGCCGCCCCTTTCTTCACTGCACGACATCGAACGACCGCAGGGCCGTCTCGGACTTCGGCGGGCTTTCCGGCCCCAGCGAATACACCAGCACCCGCTCCTTGACGGCGTTGTAGCCGCCGAACAGGCCGTCCGGATCGTTCGGCTGCATCGACCCGTCCATGTTGCGGTCCATGCCGATGCGGTAGTGCTGCCCCCACGGATCCGTGAAGACCATGGGATCCGCCGCCATCCGGGACTTGGCCGGGATCTGCAAGTAGGCCTTTTTCTTGGCGTTGTCCCCCGTCAGGATCCGCATGACGTCGGCCTGTTCGACGTCGTTCTGGGTCCAGACGTCGGCGCCGACGCGGGCGGCGGCGTTGGTGCCCCACGGCATGTAGCGGTGCTCGTCGTAGAACTGCAGGACCGCCACCTTGATGCTGTTCATCTCCACCATGGCCCGGCGCTTCATGGCGGTCTTCCGCGCCCCGCCCGCCACCGGCACGAGGATCGCCGCCAGGATCCCGAGGATCGCGATCACCACCAGCAGTTCGATCAGCGTGAAACCGCGTTTCCGTTTTCCGGTCTTCATGTCGTGCCTTTCGCGTCTTTCATCCGCGGCCCGCCTACCACGTCTTGTACGGCGGATCGCTCACGGAGGTGTCCCCGCTTTCGCCGTACGAAAAGACCCCCACCTTCGCCCGCACCGGGTTCGCGGACGGACCGTATGGATCCACCTCGATCTTGTCGTCCATGGTCAAGTCCAGCAGGATTCCGTAGAGATTTCCCCATGGGTCCCGATAGCCACCGGCCGAGCTGGAATCGATCAGTTTCGCGATCATTTCCGCGCGGGTTTTCACGCCGAAGGACGCCGGATCCAATTCCAGGAACACGATCTGCCGCTTGTTTTGCTTCTCGTCGTTCCAGTCGTCCTCGTTCATCAGGATCTGGATGATCTGGGCCTGGTCTTCCTGCGTGCAGGCGAGATCTCGTAGGCTGGAGGAAAATTTCACGCCCCGGGGCATGGGCATCCGCCCGTATTCGCGGAAATACCGCTTGATGGCTGCATCCAGCTCGGTCATTTCCCGCAGCGCCCGGGCCCGCTTGGCCGAATTCCGGGCTTTGCTGATGGACGGCACGATGATCGCCGCCAGCAGGCCGATGATCGCGATGACGACCAGCAGTTCGATCAGCGTGAAACCCCGTTTCCGACCTGTCGTTTTCTTCATGCTCGCCGTTCCTTGCGCGGTTGCGGACACGACACGTGCCCAGACAATTAAACCTTACGCCCCGGCCCTCTTGAAGTCGAACGAAATCTGCATGGTTGCGCGCGGCGGACTCGAGCCGCTCTTTTCCCCCGGCTCCGCGACCCCCACGGCCTTGCGCCGTGGGTGAGGAAGGTGGAGAGATTTGCCGACGCGTGATCAAACAAACCTGATTCACCCATGGCGCAAGGCCATGGGGGTCTTCCGACTTCGGGCGCCGCTACTCCAGCTTCCCGTACGGCCGCGGATCGAAGGCGGCGCGGAGGCTTTCGCCCACGAACACCCCCGCCAGCATCGTCG
>DAOTNL010000188.1:1999-5264 GCA_035450765.1 Kiritimatiellia bacterium
GGATCGAAGGCGGCGCGGAGGCTTTCGCCCACGAACACCCCCGCCAGCATCGTCGCGAACAGCGCCAGGGCCGGATACAACACCAGCCACCAGGCATGCGGAAATTCCTGCGCCTGCGCCAGCAGTTCGCCCCAGCTCGGCGTCGGCGGCGGCAGGCCGAATCCCAGATAGTCCAGCGCCGCCATCGCCCCGATCGCCCCCACCAGCAAAAACGGGAAAAACGTCACCAGCGGCACCAGCGCGTTCGGCAGGATATGCCGGAAGATGATTTTCCGCCCCGGCAGCCCGATGACCCGCGCGGCCTCCACGAACGGCAGCTTGCGCAGGCGCAGGAATTCGGCCCGCACGTAGTACGAAATGCCGATCCAGTTGAACGTCGCGTAAACCGCCAGCAGCAGCCCGAAACTCTGCCCGTAGACCGAACCCAGCAGGATCAGGACGTAGATGAACGGCAGCGACTCCCAGATTTCGATGAACCGCTGGCCCAGCAGATCCACCCGGCCGCCGTAGTAGCCCTGCACCGCCCCCGCCAGCGTGCCCAGCGCCATCGTCGCCAGCACCAGCAACATGCCGAAGGTCAACGAGGTCCGCAGGGCGTAGAGCATCCGCGCCGCCACGTCGCGCCCCGAGGAATCCAGCCCCAGCGGATGCCCCGCCACCGGCCGGAACGGATAGCGCACCTGCTCTTTTTCCGTCTTGAACGTCCACCCCGGCGTGCCCGGAACCGGAAATCCGGCCGGATAAACGGGATTTTGCTCGTCCACGACGGCTTTTTTCGTCCGTCCGGCCGCCAATTCCTCGCGGAAGGTCAACCGGACCCGCGCCGGCGGCGCGCCGCGGGGCTCGTAGGGCGAAAGCGAAACCCAAACCGTCCGGCCATCTGGCCCAGCCACCTGCGCATCCGCCGCGCCCGCCGCGCGGTCCGAAAAACGCGCCGCCAAACCCGCCTGCACCTCCGCGGGAAGCTTCCAGATCGGTTTTTCACCTGCATTCAACCTAAAATATTCGGCGTCGCCCGCCGCCCGGACGATGTTTCCGGCAGCATCGACGTCGGCGGAGGCCACGCGCGGCTCCGGCGTGGCCGTCACGGTCGCCGTGGCGGGCAATTCGATGCTCCCCGGCGGCAAACTTTCCAGCGGACCGTAGGGAATCGGCGGCCAGACCATCCAATTGCCGCTGCCGGGCGCAAAAGCGTCGCCCGCGGCCAGCGCCCGGTAATCCGGCCGGGTTTGCCGGCCGTTGCCCGCGAAAACGTCTTCCGGAACGAATTTCACGACCGGAAAATAGTTCCGGCCGGCAAAACGGACCCACAGGGGCTTGTCGTTGGCGATCCATTCCGAAAACAGGCTGATCCCGTAGGCCACCAGCAGGACCCAGAACGATCCCCAGCCGCGCCGCAGCCCGCGGAACCGCGCCCAGCGCTGCCGCGTGACCGGATGCCAGTGGATTTTTGGAAGCTTTGAAGCCATTTTGAAAGTGGTCAGACGTCAGGGGTCGGAATTCAGTATTTCAATCCGCGTTGGTCCGTGTCCATCCGTGGTTGTCCCTTTTCGGCTGTCAATCGAACTGAATTCTCGGATCGATCAGGAGATAGCAGGCATCGGACAACAGCCGGCCCAGCAGGCCCAGCACGGACGTGACGGCCAGGATGCCCATGAACGTCATGTAGTCGCGGCTGACGATGGCATCGAGGCTCAGCCGCCCCATGCCGGGGATTTCGAAGACCCTTTCGATCAGCACCGAGCCGGCGAAGAGGATGCCCAGGACGCCGCCGAAGCCCGTGGCGATCGGAATCAGGGCATTTCGGAACGCATGGAACCAGACCGCCCGGCGCAGGCTGCCGCCCTTGGCCAGCACCGTGCGCACGTAGTCCTGCCCGATCTGCTCCAGCAGCGAGTTTTTCATCAGCAGCGTCAGCACCGCGAAGTTGCCGATCACGTAGCACGCCACCGGCAGGACGAAATGGGCGCACAAATCCTTGAATTTTCCCCATGGCGACAGCAATTCGTAGTTCACCGAGGTCACGCCTGCCGCCGGCAGGACATCCCAGAAGCCGGCACCGGTCCCGGCGAACAGCATTTTGAGCAGCATGCCGAAGGCGAACGCCGGAATGGCGTAGCCGGCGAACACCAAAACGCTGCTGGCGGCATCGAAAACGCTGCCGTGCCGCAGCGCTTTGGCGATCCCGAGGGGGATGCAAACCAGATAAGTCAGCACAAAACCTGAAATTCCGAAAACCAGGGAGATTTTGAACCGATCCGCGACCAGTTGGCCGACGGTCTGGTCGGGGTATTTGTAGGAATAGGCCGCCAGCCCCATCTTGTCGCGCGCCAGCCAGTTCCAGTAGCGCTTCAGCAGGGGCTGGTCGAAGCCGAAGTGGGCTTCCAGCGCCTGCCGCTGCTCCGCGGAGATCGCGGCGCCGGCATGGACGCCGCGGCCGGCTTCGGCCGCCCCCATGCCGCGCATTTTCGCCAGCGCCTGCTCCACGGGCCCGCCGGGCACGACCTGGCACAGCGCGAAACAGGCGAACGTGATCCCGACGAAGGTCGGCGCCATCAGCAGCAGCCGTCGCAGGAAATAGGCCAGCCGTTCCATGGGGCTATCCCCACGCGAAACGGTTCCGAACCCAACGGCGCAGCGGGATTTCAAACCACCGGTACAACAGGGCGGACACGGCCAGCAACGAAGCCAGATAGAGATAGAACCCGCCGGCGGATTCGGCCGGCACGATGCCGGCAAGCAACCACAGGCCATAGACCGGCAACTGGAGAATGTACACGCCGTAGCTGGCCTCTCCCAGGTAATGCAGCCAACGCGCCGACAGGATTCGGGAGATGACCGTGCGGGCCTCGGCGAGGGAAAAGAGCAGCACGCCGTAGACCGGCGCCATCAAGCCGACGTGGATGCTGTAGTTCATCCGGGGCCCGGCGGCATATGCGCAACACACGATCGCCGCCAGTGCCGCCGCCGACAACGTTCCCATGCCTGCCGGCGACAGGCGCGGACGGTCGAGCAAGTCCCGAGCGAGGCGAAACGCCAACATGCCCAAGGCGAACACCGGCCAATAGACCACCGGATGGTACATCAGCAGATGGTGGACGGAACTGTCGCGATAGAACCAGTCGGCCCAGATCCAGCCGCGCGCCAACGCCAACCCAGCTTGGGAAACCAGATAAAGCCCTCCAAAGGCCACCAGCGCCGTTCCGCGCCGCAAGGCCAGGATCCTGGAGGCCGCCAACGGAAACAGCAGATAGAAACTGGCCTC
>DAOTNL010000189.1:0-5260 GCA_035450765.1 Kiritimatiellia bacterium
CGCGCGGCGCGGCGTTCCTGGAGTGGGGCAGCGGGCAGGGGCTGGCGACGATCCTCGCCGCGGTGCTGGGCTGCGACGCCTGCGGCGTGGAAATCGACGAAAAGCTCCTGCGCGAATCCCGCGAGCTGGCCGCGCGCTACGACGTGCGCGCGCGCTTCGAGCACGGCACCTACGATGCCGCCAAGCCCGGGCTGAAGGTCTTCACGGCCAAGCGCCGCGCGGCGGTCTACGTCTATCCGTGGCCGGGCGAAGAACCTTTCTTCCTCGACCTGTTCGCGGCCACCGCCGAGCCCGGCGCCTGGCTGCTGATGGGCCTCGGGCCCGAAGACGTCCGCCTGTTCCGCAAGAAAGGGGCCTGAGCCGTGGAACGGATCCTGATCCATGCCTGTTGCGCGCACTGCCTCGGCAAAACGCTGGCGGGGCTGAAAGCGGAGCCGATCGCCTACGAACCGACGATTTTCTGGGGCAATCCGAACATCCATCCGCTGATCGAATGGCGGCGGCGCCTCAAGGCGGTGAAGATGCTGGCGGAGCGGGCTCACCTGCCGCTGATCGCCGACGAGACCTACGGGCTGGTGGAATTCTGCCGCGCGGTGCACGGCCACGAAGCCGTGCCCGAACGCTGCGCGCGGTGCTACGCCCTGCGCCTCGGCCGCGCCGCGCAGGCCGCGCGCGACGCCGGCTGCCGGGTTTTCACTTCGACGCTGGCGACCAGCAAGCACCAAGACCACGCGCTGATCCGCGCGGCGGGGGAGGCGGCGGCCCAAGCCGCCGGCGTGGAATTCCTCTACCGCGACTGGCGCGCCGCCGAAGCGGACGAGAAGCTCGTGGCCATGCTCTACCACCAGCAATACTGCGGTTGCGTGTTCAGCGAGTACGATCGCTTCAAGGACACGAAAACCCACCTCTGGCCGCCGCCGGCCTGAGACCGCATCGCCCCCCACGACCTCGCGTCGCGGGTGAAGCAGGTCGACCTGATTCACCCACGGGACAAGCCCGTGGGGGTCTTCGGATTTCCGGATTCGACCCCCGCGACCTCTGATTCACCCGCGGGGCAAGCCCGTGGGACGATTATCGGATTCGACCCCCGCGACCTTGTGTCGCGGGTGAAGGAGGTCGGCCAGATTCACTGGCGCGACCGCCCGTGAGGGTCTGTTTGCACCCCGCGCGGAATCGTTTGCGATTCGGGGGCGACCGTGGGATAATTCGCGGTCTTTTTGGATGGGAGTGACGACGATGGCGAAGAAAACAGGTGCGGCCGAGACGGCCGAAAGCATGGCCAAGCGGCAGCGGGAAATCTCGGTCTCCGAGTTTTTCCTGAAGAACCGGCACTTGCTGGGATTCGACAGCCCGCGCAAGGCGATCATGACGGCCGTGAAGGAGGCCGTGGACAACTCGCTGGACGCCTGCGAAGAGGCGGGCATCCTGCCGGAAATCGCCGTGGAGCTGAAGCAGACGGCCGAGGGCCGCTTCCTGGTGACGGTGCAGGACAACGGGCCGGGCATCGTGCGCGCGCAGATTCCCAAGGTGTTCGCCAAACTGCTCTACGGCTCGAAATTCCACCGCCTGCGGATGTCCCGCGGCCAGCAGGGCATCGGCATCAGCGCCGCCGGCATGTACGGCCAGCTCACGACCGGCACCGCTACGGTGATTTTGTCCAAGACCAAAAATTCCCCCAAGGCGCACCGCATCGCCGTGCAGATCGACACGCGCGCCAACAAGCCCGCCGTGCTCTCCGACGAAGAAGCCGACTGGCGGCCCGAATTTCCGCCGGAAGCGGCGGGCAAAGAACCGTCCACTTATGCCCACGGCACGCAGGTGGCCATCGAGATGACGGCCCAGTACGTGCGCGGCCGGCTGTCGGTGGACGAATACCTCAAGCAATGCGCCGTGGCCAATCCGCACCTGCGGCTGCACTTCAAGGCCAGCCTGCTCAAGAAGGAGAAGGGCGCCGAGGCGGCTCTGGAAGAAGGCGAGTGGCTGACCTACGCCCGCGCGGTCAAGACCCTGCCGCCGCCCGTCGAGGCCATCCAGCCGCATCCGCACGGCGTGGAACTGGGCGTCCTGATGCAGATGCTCAAGGACAGCACCGCCCGCACGCTGAAAAGCGCGCTGGAGGCGGATTTTTCGCGCGTCAGCTCGCGCGTGGCCCTGGAAATCTGCGAAAAGGCCGGGTTGAATCCCAAGGCCAATCCGACCCGCGTCGCGCACCAGGAGATCGAGGCGCTCTACAAGGCCATCCAGGAAACCAAGCTGATGCGACCGCCGACGGACTGCCTGGCGCCCATCGGCGAAGAGCAGATCCTGGCCGGCCTGAAGAAGGAATTCCCGGCCGACTTCTACGCCGCCGTCACGCGCGCCCCGGAAGTCTACCGCGGCAATCCGTTTTTGGTGGAAGTGGGCGTGGCCTACGCCAAGCCCGGCGAAAACGCCGAGCTGGGCGCCGACGAACCCGTGCGCCTGATGCGCTGCGCCAACCGCGCGCCGCTGCTCTACATGGGCGGGGCCTGCGCCATGACCGAGGCCATGGAAGGCGTGAACTGGAAGGCCTACGGCCTGCAGCAGCCCAAGGGCGGCCTGCCCGTCGGCCCGGCCGTCTTCTTCGTCCACATCGCCAGCGTCTGGGTGCCGTTCACCAGCGAGAGCAAGGAAGCCATCGCGCACTATCCCGAAATTCTGAAGGAACTGACCTTCGCCATGCAGGAAGTCGGCCGGCAGCTGTCGGTCTATCTCAGCCGCCGGCGGCGGCAGGCCGAGGCCGACCGCAAGCGCAGCTACATCGAAAAGTACATCCCGCACCTGGCCCTCGGCCTCCAGGACATCTTGGCGCTGTCCGACAAGCAGAAAACCAAGGTCGAGGACGATCTGACGAAGATGCTGGAGCGGACGCATCTGGACGCGTAGGGATTTTTACGTAGAACGTAAAAACTTTGAGGGAAAATTACGTAGAACGTAAAAACTTTCGGCGGATTTTACGTAGAACGTAAAAACTTTGGATCGGCCGGCAGAAAGAGCGGAAACGATGAGCAAAACGAACGAACAGGCGCCCGAGGTGGTGTCGAAGGAAGCGGCGGCGCGGAAGATCGTCGAAGTCGCCAAGGACATCCACGACGACATCGTCAAGAAGGGCCGCAAGCCCTCGATGACGTTCCCGGTGCGGTCGCTGGCGAACGTGAAGTTCGACGCCAAGCGCGGGCATTTCGAGATTTTGAACAAGAAGGCGTCGCGGACGCTGTCCTACAACACGGTCAAGACGTTCGCGCAGTCGATGCGGCTCTTGGCGACGACGAAGAACGACCTGCTGGACCGCGACGACATCGCCGGCAAGCGCGAGGTCTACTACAACAGCAAGAGCTGGGGCGAGTGCCGCTTCGACGAGCAGCCGGAAAGCGACACGCTGCTGGACGACATGGAGGCCATGCTGGGGGTGAACCGCGAGCAGCTGGGCTACATCCCCGAAGAGCGCGGCGGCGACGTCTGCGGCGAGCTGGTCGTGGTGGACCGCGATCCGCAGAGCGGGGCGGAGATCAAGATCAACTGCGCCAAGCTGGGCAGCGGCGCCTGGAGCATTCCGTCGCGGGTGGAGCACCTGCGCTTCGAGACGAAGGCCAAGCTGGTGCTGGTGGTGGAGACGGCGTCGCTGTTCCAGCGCCTCGTGCACCACCGCTACTTCGAGAAGGCCAACTGCGTGCTGATTTCGATGAGCGGCGTGCCGACGCGCGCGTGCCGGCGGTTCATCCGGCGGCTGGCGGACGACCGCAAGCTGCCGGTGCTGGCGTTCACCGACGGCGATCCGTACGGCTATTGCAACATCTACCGCACGCTGAAGGCGGGGTCGGGTCAGGCGGCGCACATCAACCGGTTCTTCTGCGTGCCGCAGGCGCATTACCTGGGCGTGACGCCGCAGGACATCCTCGACTACGATCTGCAGGACGCGACGCATCCGCTGGAAGAGGTGGACATCAAGCGCGCGAAAGACGCGCTGAAGAACGACCCTTTCATCCTGCACCACAAGGAATGGCAGGCCACGCTCGAGCAGATGCTCAAGATGGGGGTGCGCATCGAACAGCAGGCGTTCGCCAAGCACGGCCTGAACTTCGTCTTGGACACCTACCTGCCCGAGAAGCTGAAAAAAGGGAAATTCCTGCCGTAGAAACGTGTCCGCCGCGCAAGTGGCGCGTTTCGTCCGCCGCAAAACCGCTTCGTTTTCCGCGCGGATTTTTGTTCCGGAAAAATCCGCGCGACGGTTGAATTCCGGCGCGCGCGATGATAGGGTCTGATCAGCCGGAAAGGCGGCGAAGTTCTTTGATAGGCGATCGAAAATTTCTTCCCTGCCATGCGCGACAGGGGTTCAGTTCTCCTACCCAACAAAATGAACACAGGGAGCTGCGTTCGTGGGCGGACGGCACGTCCGATTTTTCCGGAATCTCCGGCAAACCCGCGACAGGTTCCCACCTTATTAACCTAAGGTCAGGAGTTCACCCCACCGGCACGGCGGGGATTTTTTTGCATCGCATCGGGGCGGGGGAGCGAGTTAGGATGCCGGTTGTATGAACTTCATCCAGCGAGTCAAGGCCGTCTTCAACGGCAAGAAACAGCCCAAGCACGTCCCGGCGGTGCCGGCCACGGTGCCGAAACCGAAAAAGCCGCATCCCGAAAAGCCGCGCGGCCCGCGGTTCGAAGAGGGGCCCAAGCGCGTCGCCGGCGAGCCCGAAGTCTGGCGCGGCGGCCCGCACAAGAAGCGCGGCGAGCACCATCCGCCGGCGCATCCGCATCCGCGCCGCGAAGAAGCCGGCCGGCCGCGCAAGCCCGAAACCCCGTGGGATCCCGCGGAGTACCAGGTGCCGGTGGCGGAGGGCAAAACCCGTTTCCTCGATCTGGTGGGCCTGCCGGAAGAGTTGCTGCATGCGCTCTCCGATCTCGGATTCCGCTATTGCACCCCGATCCAGGCCAAGGCGTTGCCGTTGTCGCTCGACGGCGCCAACGTCTGCGGCCGCGCCCAGACGGGCACCGGCAAGACCGCCGCGTTCCTGCTGACCATCTTCAAGCAGCTGCTGGAGAAACCGGCGGCGCCCGACCGGCGCAAGGGGTTTCCGCGCGCGCTCGTCATGGCTCCGACGCGCGAGCTGTGCATGCAGATCGCCCGCGACGCCGAAGACCTCGGCAAATACACCGGCTTGCGCACCTTGGCGGTCTACGGCGGCATGGACATGCAGGCCCAGCGCGCCGTCCTGCGCGACAAGCACGTGGACGTGGTCGT
>DAOTNL010000190.1:0-5203 GCA_035450765.1 Kiritimatiellia bacterium
GGCGGCGGCGCAGGCGGCGGGGGTGGCGGTGGCGGAAGGGGCGGTCTGTTTGGTGGGCGACACGCCCTTCGACGTGGCGGCGGGGCGGGCTTTGGGCATCCCGGTGATCGGGGTGGCGACGGGGGGCCGATACGGAGTGGAAGACCTGCGGAAGGCCGGCGCAACTCTCACCGTGGCAGACTATTCCGATCTGGAAAGCCTGCTGGCGTGGCTGGGGGAGACCCTGAAGTAAAACGCTTGACTTGAAGGGGGCGGGCGTGGAGAATCCGCGACCATGAGAAAAACCAAGATCGTTTGCACCATTGGCCCCGCCTCGGACAGTCCCGACGTCATCCGCCGGATGATGGACGCCGGGATGAACGTGGCCCGCCTCAATTTTTCGCACGGCACGCGCGAAGCCCATGCCGCCAAAATCGCCCTCATCCGCCAGATCGCCGCGGAGAAGAACCTGCCGATCGCCATCTTGCAGGACTTGGCCGGTCCCAAGATCCGCACCGGCGCGTTCGGTTGCGGCAGCATCGAGCTGAAAACCGGCGACACGTTCACCCTGACCGCCCGCGACGTGCCCGGCAGCGAAAAGGAAGTGGGCCTGACCTACCGCGAGCTGCCCCAGGACGTCCAGGAGGGCGACACGCTCCTGCTGGCCGACGGCGCGCTCGAACTGCGCGTGGAAAAGGTCGCCGGTCCCGACATCCTCTGCCGCGTAATCCTCGGCGGCCGCCTCAGCAGCCACAAGGGCATCAACCTGCCCTCGCGCAGCATCCGCGCGCCGATCCTGACGAACAAGGACTACGAGGACCTCGCCTTCGGGCTCGCGCAGGACGTGGACTACGTCGCGCTGTCGTTCGTTCGCTCGGCGGCCGACATCGAGGTGGCCCGCGCCTACATGCGGGCGCAGGGCAAGATCAAGCCCATCGTCGCCAAGATCGAGAAGCACGAGGCGCTCGCGGAACTCGACGAGATCATCGCCGCCGTGGACGGCATCATGGTCGCGCGCGGCGACCTCGGCGTGGACATCCCGCCGGAGAAGGTGCCCACCGCCCAGCGGCGCATCATCGAAAAGGCCAATTTCGCCGGCAAGCCCGTCATCACCGCCACGCAGATGCTCAAGAGCATGGCCGACGCCCCGCGGCCGACCCGCGCGGAAGTCACCGACGTCACCAACGCCGTGCTGGAAGGCACCGACGCCGTGATGCTCTCGGAGGAAAGCGCGATGGGCCAGTACCCCGTCGAAGCGGTGGCGACGATGGCCAAGATCGCCGAGGAAGCCGAGAAGGGCTTCCTGCGCGCGGCCTGGTGGCAGCGCCTGCAACAGGTGGAAACGGTGGACGAGTCGGAAGCGATCGCGCGCGCGGCCTGCTCGCTGGCGGAGACGATCGACGCCAAGGCGCTGGTGATCGCGACGCAGACGGGCGGCACCGCCCGGCTGGCCGCCAAGACCCGCCCCGCGCAGACGATCCTGGCCGGCACGACCGAACCCGACGCGTTCCGGCGCCTGGCGCTGGTGCGCGGCGTGCGGCCGATGATGATCCAGCCCGTCGACCTGCTGATCCACCTGTTCGAGGAAATGCACCGCGCGGCCAAGGAAACCGGCGTCGTGAAGACGGGCGATTCCGTCGTCTGCACGGCCGGCTTCCCGCTGGGCAAGACCGGCGCGAGCAACCTCATCAAGGTCGAAATCGTCCCGTAGTCCGGCCCGGCGGACAATCCGCGCGCGCGGCGTTGCCAAGCCGGCCGCGCGCGCGTATCTTGTGAGTCCATCGGGATGCCTGCGGGCGTCCGCGAGAAAAGGAAAACGCCCCATGGCCATGCTGCCCGATCTGCAATCCACGCTGCTGTGCGACGACGTCCGCCAGGAACGCACCGGCAAGTTCATCCTGATCGGCCTGTTCGATTCGCTCGGCAGCCCGACGTTCCCGTTCCGCCATCCGCGCATGTTCCTGACCACGCGCTGGTGCTCGGGCGAGGGCGACTTCGAACAGCGCACCCGCATCCTGCGCCCGGACATGAGCTCGGTCGTGGCCGAAGGCCGGCCGATTCCCGTGAAACTGCCGCACGCGGAGGCCACGGCCACCAACGTCGAGCTGTTCCTGAACCTGGAATTCCACGAGCCCGGCACGCACTGGGTCGAGGTGCTGCTCGACGGCGACATCAAGATCCGCTTCCCGCTGCGGGTGGGGAAGGTGAACGCCCCGCCGCCGCCGGGTCCCGGCGGACACCATTTCGAACACGGGAACGGCTAGCGATGTGCCTCGCGATTCCAGGCCGGGTGGTGGCGATTTCGGAAGGCGAGGGCTTCGACCGCCGCGGCACCGTGGACTACGACGGCGCGCGGCAGGAAATCTCGCTGGCGTATCTGCCCGAGACGAAGATCGGCGACTACGTGCTCGTGCACGTGGGCTTCGCCATGACGCGGCTCGATACCGACGAAGCCGAGCGCATCCTGCGGGAAATCCGCGAGCTGGAAGCCGGCTGACGCCGGCCGCGGGCCGCCATGGACACCGGCCTCTACGTCCACGTTCCCTTCTGCGTCCGCAAATGCGGCTACTGCGCGTTTTTCTCGCGCCCGGCGGAGCCGGATCTCGTGGCGGCGTGGTTCGCGGGGATCGAACGCGAATTGGCCGCGCTGCCCGCCGGTTTCGTCCCGACGAGCGTCTTTTTCGGCGGCGGCACGCCGACGGCGCTGGGCGAACGCGACCTGGCGCGCCTGCTCGATCTCGTCCGCGCGCGAGTGGATTTGCGGAACCTCGCCGAATGGACCTGCGAAGCCAATCCGGGCACGCTTTCCCCCGCGAAACTGACCTGCCTGCGTGCCGGCGGCGTGGATCGGCTCTCGCTGGGCGCGCAGTCGTTCGCCGACGCGACGCTGCGGCGGCTGGGCCGCATCCACGCGGCCGACGAAACCCGCGCGGCGGTGGCGCAGGCGCGGGCCGCGGGCTTCGCCAACGTCGGGCTGGATCTGATCTACGGCGTGCCGGGTGTCGCGCGGGAAAGTTTCCAGACCGACGTCGAAGCCGCGCTGGCGCTGGCGCCGGAGCATCTGTCCTGCTACTGCCTCGAAATCGAAGACGGCACGCCGTTTGCGCGCGAGGCGGCGGCCGGCCAGTTGGCGGTTGCGGAAGACGAGCAGCGCGCGCAATTCGACTGGGCGCGCGGGCGGCTGGTTGCAGCGGGATTCGAGCATTACGAGATTTCCAACTTCGCGCGGCCCGGCTGCACATGCCGCCAGAACGGACTCTACTGGAGCGGCGGGGAGTATATCGGCGTCGGCCCGGCCGCGCATTCGCATTGGGCCGGCGCGCGGTGGGGAAATTCGCCCGAACTGCCGGAATGGAAGCGCGCGTTCGAAGAGCGGCTCGCGCCCGCGGCCAAGGCGCGCGAAACGCTCGTGATGGGGCTGCGGCGTCTCGCGGGCTGGGGGCGGGAAGAGTTCCGCGCGGCGACGGGATTCGACTACGACGAACTGCGGGGGCCGGAAATCGCGCGGTTGGCGGCGCAAGGCTTGCTGGTGGTCGCGCCGAACCGCATTCAGCTCGCGGACGACGCCCTGTTCGTCAGCGACGCCGTCTTCGCGGAATTGGTTTAGGGCCTCTCAACCCTGCATGAAGTAGTTGTCGCGGCGTTCGCGGTCGAGGGTGGTGGGCTCGCCGTGGCCGGGATAGACCGTCCAGTCGCCGTCCAGCGCGGCGAGCTTGCGCAGCGACCGCATCAGGGCGCGGGAATCGCCGCCGGGCAGGTCGGTGCGGCCCGCCGTGCCGCGGAACAGGGTGTCGCCGGTGAACAGCGCGCGGTCGTCTTCCAGTTTCCAGCACACGCCGCCCGGCGTGTGGCCGGGGGTTTCGACGAGGCCCCAGCGCGCGCCGGCGAGTTCGAGCGCGACCCCTTCCGTCACGGGCACGAGGGGGGCCGCGGGCGTTTCGGGGGCGTCGTAGAAGCCGGGCAGGTTGTTGCGTTCGCTGAAGCACCACGCCGCGTCGCCGGGATGGAGGTAGATGGGCGCCGGATGTTCCGCGCACAGCGCCGCCAGCGCGGTGAGGTGGTCGACGTGGCCGTGGGTGAGCAGATAGGCCACCACGACGGCGTCCCGCTCGCGCAGATGGGCCAGCAGGCGCGGGGCGTCGTCGCCCGGATCGATCACCACCGTTTCGCGGGTCTTCGGATTCGCGGCGAAATAGCAATTTTCTTCGATAAAGCCGGTCGTTTGTGCTTCAATGCGCATGTCCATGAAACCAACAGATTCGAGCGGGCGCGTCAAGGACGGAGCCGAAGCCGTATTGACGGCGACGGGACTCGGCGTCGGCTTCTTTCCGGAGGCGGGCCGGCGGCTGGAGGTGGTGGCAGGGGTGGATTTGCGGCTGTGCGCGGGCCGGACGACGGCGCTGGTGGGGGAAAGCGGCTGCGGCAAGAGCGTGACGGCCGCGGCGCTGGGCGGGCTGCTGCCGCGGGGCATGGCGCAGGACCAGGGCGAAATCCGCTGGGCGGACGGCGCGGCGCGCGGGCCCGGCCGCGGCCTGGCCTACGTCTTCCAGGATCCGGGCGAATGCCTCGATCCGGTGTTCACCGTCGGCAGCCAGATCCGCGAAACGCTGCCGCCGGAGGATCGCGGCCGCGCGCGCGAACGGCTGGAGGAATTGCTGCTCACGGTCGGTTTCACCGAGCCGGCGCGCGTCGCGGAGAGCTATCCGCACCAGCTTTCGGGCGGCATGCAGCAGCGGGCGATGCTGGCCATGGCGCTGGCGAGCCGGCCGCGCGTGCTGGTGGCGGACGAGCCGACCACGGCGCTCGACGTGACGGTGCAGGCGAAGATCCTGCGCCTGCTGGCCGACCTGCAGCGGCGGGAAAACCTGGCCGTGCTGCTCATCACCCACAATCTCGGCGTCGTGGCGGAACTCGCGGACGAACTGCACGTGATGTACGCGGGACGCATCGTGGAATCCGGTCCGGTGGATTTGCTGCGGGCGCCGCGCCATCCCTACGTGCAGGGGTTGCTGAAGGCGTTGCCGCGCCTCGACGGCGCCGGCGAGAAGCTGGAAGGCATTCCCGGCGCGGTGCCGCCGCTGGGCCGGCGGCCGGCCGGCTGCCGGTTCCATCCGCGCTGTCCGCTGGCGCGCGAAACGTGCCGCGAGCGGGAACCGGACCTGCGCGCCGGCGCCGACGGCCGCGCGGTCGCGGGTTGGGCGCGGGCGGAAGGCGGCTGGGCATG